>CAYHZL010000144.1:0-9263 GCA_964361075.1 uncultured Chitinophagaceae bacterium | reverse complement strand
CGCCGTCTTTTTGGCGGAGGGATTTTTTGAATAAACAATAACGTTGAGTAGTTACTATTTTTCAAACACGACGAATTTTATTTATTGATTTACAAAATCCCATTGCGGGATTTTTTTATTCTGCATAAGGAAGGAATAGTATTATTTTCATGAACTACAAAAAACGTACACATACTTGCGGAGAATTACGTGCTCAGCATATTGGTCAAACAATAACATTGACAGGCTGGGTTGATGTTCGCCGCGATTTGGGCGGAGTTATTTTTATAGATTTGCGCGACCGTTATGGCAAGACGCAAGTTGTCTTCGGTTCACAATACAATATAGATGCGTATCAACTTGCAAAAGATTTGCGAAGTGAGTTTGTCATTTCTGTCTCAGGAAAAGTTGAACGCCGCCCCGCAGGAACAGAAAATGCAAATATTACTACCGGCGAAATTGATGTTGTCGGCTATGAACTCACTCTTCTGAATAAAGCTGACACACCGCCGTTTCCGATTGAAGAAAAAGTGGAAGCGAATGAAGATATTCGTTTGAAATATCGCTATCTCGATTTACGCCGCGAGCCGATGCAACGAAATCTTATGTTGCGCCATAAAATGTATCAAATCACCCGCAGATATTTTGATGAACATAATTTTATTGAAGTGGAAACGCCGGTGTTGATGAAAAGTACGCCGGAAGGTGCGCGTGATTATCTTGTGCCGAGCAGAGTTCACCCCGGACATTTTTATGCGCTTCCGCAATCGCCGCAAACCTACAAACAAATTTTGATGGTCGCCGGATATGATCGCTACTTTCAAATTGTGAAATGTTTCCGCGATGAAGATTTGCGTGCAGACCGTCAGCCGGAATTTACGCAGATAGATGTGGAGATGTCGTTCATTGATGAGATTGATATTCAAACAATTGTTGAAGGATTAACGAAAAAATTCTTCACAGAGTTGAAAGGAATCGACGTTGCTGCTCCATTTCCGCGTTTAACTTACAAAGAAGCGATGGAAGGATACGGAAGTGATAAGCCGGATATCCGTTTCGATTTAAAGTTTGCTGATTTCACCGAACTTGTTCGCAATGGCGGCTTCAAAGTTTTTTCTGAAAATGCAGCAAAGGGCGGAGTGATTGCCGGATTCACTATTCCCGGTGGCGCAAGTTACACACGCAATCAAATGGATAACCTCGTTGATTTTACAAAGTCGCTTGGTGTTGGCGGGCTTGCATATATCAAATGGACAGACAAAGGATTTGAATCTGCACTCGAAAAATTTCTTGGAAAAGAATTGCTCGAAAAAATTTGTCTTCATGCCGGCGCAAAAAAAGGAGACAATGTGTTGATTGTTTCTGATGTATGGCAAAAAACATACAACACGCTTGGCACGTTGCGGCTTGAAATTGCAAAAAAAGAAAATCTGATTGACGAATCAAAATATAATTTATTATGGGTAGTTGATTTTCCGATGTTCGAATATTCAGCAGAAGAAAAACGTTATGTTGCAATGCATCATCCGTTCACTTCGCCAAAATCGGAAGATGTGCAGATGCTCGACACCGATCCATCGAAAGCGCGCGCACGTGCGTACGATTTAGTGTTGAATGGAAATGAAATTGCCGGTGGTTCAATTCGTATTCATACTACTGATTTGCAAAGTAAAGTTTTTGGATTGCTCGGCATTAATGAAGAAGAAGCAAAAGCAAAATTCGGATTTATGTTGGATGCATTCCGTTATGGCGCACCGCCGCACGGTGGTATTGCATTTGGCTTTGATCGCATTGCAATGTTGTTGACCAATTCAAAATCAATTCGTGATGTGATTGCCTTTCCCAAAACGAGCAGCGGCTATTCGCCGATGGACGATTGTCCTTCCGAAGTAGATAAAAAACAATTGGACGAGCTGCATATTCGATTGAAATAAAAATTTTATGAAATCAAAAATTAGCATTGCCAGCGGACAGGGATTTTGGGGTGACTTGCAAAACGCTCCTATTGATCAGGTTCGTAAAGGTCAGATTGACTACATGATGATGGATTATCTCGCGGAGGTAACCATGTCCATCATGCAGAAACAAAAAATGAAAGATCCGAAACTTGGTTACGCGAAAGATTTGGTTCAAGTCTTCGAAGAAATTCTTCCCGATATCGTTTCGAAAAATATTAAAGTGATTACCAACGGCGGCGGTGTTAATCCGTTGGCGTGCAGAGATGCAATTTTTGCCGTTGCAAAAAAGCTCGGAATTAAAAATCTGAAAATTGGCGTCGTGCTTGGCGATGATATTCTTTCTGACATTGATCGGTTGGCAGAAAAAAATATTTTTCTCGATAATATGGAAACGGGTGAGAAGCTTTCATCAATTCACCAGCATGTTATCAGTGCCAATGTATATTTCGGTGCGTTTCCTGTTGTTGAAGCGTTGAAACAGGGCGCGCAGATTGTTATCACAGGACGAACAACCGATACCGGTTTAACGCTTGCGCCGATGATTTATGAATTCGGTTGGAAGCAAGATGATTGGAATAAACTTGCAGCCGGAACTGTTGCCGGACATATTCTTGAATGCGGCGGACAGGCAAGCGGCGGAAATTTTTCCGGTGATTGGAAATCTGTTCCTGATCTTGCGCACATTGGTTTTCCGATTGCAGAAGCACATCCTGATGGAACATTTATTATTACCAAACATGAAAACACCGGCGGACTTGTTTCTTCCGCAACCGTAAAAGAACAATTGCTGTACGAAATTGGAAATCCAAAAAATTATATTACACCGGATTGCGTTGCGGATTTTACTTCGATTCAATTAAAAGATATTGAAAAAAACAGAGTCGAAGTGAGTGGCGTAAAAGGATTGCCGGCAACAGAATTTTACAAAGTTTCGATGTCGTACTTTGATGGCTATACAGCGTTTTCAACATTGACGTACGCGTGGCCTGATGCGTTGGAGAAAGCAAAGAAGGCAGATGAAATTTTACGAACGCGTCTTGCTGATTTGAAATTAGAGTTTGAAGAAATCCGAACAGAGTTTCTCGGATATAATTCATGTTTTGGTCCGCTCGCACAACATGAACAAGATTTAAATGAAGTAGTAATGCGTGTTGGTGTACGAGGAAAAGATAAATCTGCATTTGATCGATTCGGAAAAGAAATTGCACCGCTGATTTTAACAGGTCCACCTTCTGTAACAGGGTTTGCGGGTGGTCGTCCGAAACCGAGCGAAGTAATTGCATACTGGCCTGCACTTATTCCTAAAACGGCTGTGCAATCGAATGTTATTGTGGAGGAATTATGAAAATTCAACTCATTCAAATTGCGCACGCGCGTTCCGGTGATAAAGGCGATACGGGCAATGTTGGTGTTATAGCGCGCAAGCCGGAGTATTATCAGTTGCTTTCGAGATATGTAACGACAGCGAGAGTAAAAAAACATTTCGAGGGAATTTGTTTGGGTGAAGTTGAACGATTCGAATTACCTAATCTTGGTGCGTTAAATTTTTTGTTGCACAATTCTTTGGGAGGCGGCGGAACTAAATCGTTAAAAAATGATGCACAAGGAAAAACTTTGAGCAGTGTGATGTTACGAATGGAAATCGAGATAGAAGAAAAGATTGAATTGTAATTCCACGAAGGACACGAAGAAGCACGAAATTAAAAAATAATAGAAAATTATGTTTGACGATTTAAAACTACAACTTACTACTGCACGCGAACGACTTACCAAACTTCGGAGGTTTCTTTGACCTCGATATCAAAGAACAACAGATACACGAACTACAAGCAAAATCATCAGAGCCAAATTTTTGGAATGATAATGTAGCAGCACAAAAAGTTCTGCAAGAAATTAATCAGCGCAAAATGTGGGTGGATGGCTGGTCGAAAATTCGGTCGTCTATTGATGATATTGCTACGCTAATTGAACTTGCCGAAGAATCAAAAGAAGAATCGTACAGCACTGAAATATTAGCCGAGCTTGCGCGTGTATCACTTGCGCTTGCCGATTTAGAATTCAAAAATATGTTAAGTGGCGCCGATGATCGGCGGAATGCAATTCTTGAAATTCATTCCGGAGCCGGCGGCACGGAATCGCAAGATTGGGCAGAAATGTTGCTGCGTATGTATGTGCGTTGGTGCGAGAAAAAAGGATTTAAGGTTTCGTTAGCTGAACGATTAGATGGCGACGGCGCAGGTATAAAAAGTGCGACGATAGAAATTTCGGGCGACTATGCATTTGGGTATTTGAAAGCGGAAATTGGTGTGCATCGGTTGGTGCGTATCTCGCCATTCGATGCGAACAAGCGCCGCCACACCTCATTTGCTTCAGTGTTTGTGTATCCTGAAGTTGATGATGATGTTGCCATTGAAATAAATCCGGCTGATGTAGAGATGGATACATTTCGTTCCGGCGGCAAAGGGGGACAGAATGTGAACAAAGTAGAAACAGCAGTTCGGCTTCGGCATCTTCCGAGCGGTGTTGTCGTAGCGTGTCAGGAAGAACGATCACAATTTCAAAATCGAGAACGTGCGATGAAGATGTTGAAATCACGTTTGTATCAAATTAGAAAAGAGGAAGAAGAAGCGCGTCTTGCTGCTATTGAAGGAACAAAGAAAAAAATTGAATGGGGAAGTCAAATCCGTTCGTATGTTTTTCATCCGTACAACATGGTTAAAGATCACCGCACTGAAGTTGAAACAAGTAACGTGCATGGCGTGATGGATGGCGATTTGGATGATTTCATAAAAGGGTACCTGATGATGTTCAGCCAACAGTAAATATTTAGAAATGAAAATTGTATCTACTCAGTCATGCCATGAGTTTGTCTAATGTTTTGGTGAATGTTGTAAGTTTTATGATGTCAAAAAGTAACTCATGGCATGACTTTAAAGGCACGGTGAGTAGTTGCTGAAAATTACAAAGTACGGCTAAAATAAAAAACCGATATTCGTAATTACTATGAATTACACTTTCTACATAGCTCGCCGTTACCTTCAATTTCAGAGAAATCCGAAAAACAAAAATTTTATTTCGCTCATCACACTCATCGCCATTGCGGGCATAACGCTTGGCGTAGCCGCGTTGCTTATTACGCTTACCATCCTTGCCGGTTTCGAAAAAGAGATTAAAGAAAAAGTTTCTGGCTTCACAACCCACATACAGGTTACCGGATTTCAAAACCAGCCGTTAAAAAATTCTCACGATGTCATAGAAAAATTACGCACGCAGATTGTTGGTATCAGAGGTGTGTCGCCATTTATCGCGAAAGAAGGGATGGTTCGTTTTCATAATAATATTGAAGGCATTATTGTCAAAGGAATTGATCCTGCAAGCGATGTCTCTTCAGTTCGAAAATATCTTGTTCAAGGTGATTTTGCATTTGATACGGTTGGTCGGAGTATTTCATCGTGTGTGATAGGAAAGAAATTATTGCAAAGGCTGCAAGCGCAAATTGGTGATACGCTGATTGTGTTCGGCTTGCGAGGATCGTATAACACAATTGAACAACCCAAGATACTTCCTTTTGTAGTTCGCGGAGTGTATGAATCCGGTATGGCAGAATACGACGATCTTTATTTTATTATTCATATTTCTGCAGCACAAGAATTATTTTTGCTTGGCGATGCTACGACCGGAATTGATGTCATGCTGAATGATGTTACTAATGCACCGAGCATTGCAAAAGAAATTATGGAAACAGCCGGATATCCATATTACGCGAGAACCGTATTTCAATTATATCGAAATTTATTTACTTGGATTGAATTACAGAAAGAACCAATACCAATTGTACTCGGACTGATTATTATTGTTGCCACAGTCAATATTATTGGCACACTCTTGATGATTGTATTGGAAAAAAAACATCAAATCGGAATTTTGCTTTCGCTCGGAGCTACAAAGAAGGGAATTGTAAAAATATTTTTGTATCAAGGGATTGTTATTGGAATTATTGGTACTGCACTTGGAAATTTATTTGCGCTGAGTGTTTGTTGGATGCAATATCATTTTCATTTTTATTCGCTTCCATCATCAATATATTTTATGACTACTGTGCCGATTCTTTTTCGATGGGAAAACTTTGTTCTTGTTTCATCAATCAGTATTATACTCAGTATTGTTGCATCGCTTATTCCGGCATTTCTTGCGTCACGGTTAGATCCAATTAAATCAATTCGTTTTCAATAATGTCTTACAAATATTTTATAGCGAAACGGTATTTGCTTTCAAAGAGAGAAGCTAATTTTATTACCGTAATATCGTTGGTTTCAATCTTGGGCATTACGGTTGGAGTAGCTGCTCTCATTGTTGTGCTTTCCGTATTTAATGGCTTCAATAGTCTTGTTACCAACATTCTTGTCGGTTTCGATCCACATCTCCGTATTCAGCAAACCGCAACGACGACACAAGAAGATTATTCAAGATTAAAAAAATTTCTTTTACAGCAGAATGATATTCAAGGAGTTGGAAGTTTTGTCAATGGCAAAGCGATGATCGTTTCAAAAAATCAGAGCAAAGTAATTTTTATACGCGGTGTTGATGGAGCAACGATTGATAAAGTTTCCGGTGTGAAAGAAAAAATTGTGCTGGGCAATTTTGATTTTAGCGATTCCACGAAACGAGATATTGTGTTGGGCTTTTCACTTGCCGATAAACTTGGTGTTATTACTGAAGATACTGTTTGGATAGTGAGTCCCGCCGGAAGTGAACAGGCTTTGCTTGGTTTTGGCGCGCCCATTTTGCGTTCATTTCGCATTGCCGGAATTTACGAATCAAACAATAAAGAATATGATGGTCTGTATGGCTACATGTCGTTGCAATCATCGCAGCGGTTGTTTCAACTTGGTTCGGAAATACATGGTTTCGAGATGCGGCTTTCTTCCATCGATAATGCGGAAATGCTGAAAGAGAAAATATTGCGTGAGTTTCCGTTACAATTTTCTGTCTTAACATGGTACGACCTTCATAAAGACCTATATTCGGTTATGAAAATTGAGCGATGGAGTGCGTTCACCATTCTTTGTCTGATTATTGCCGTTGCTACGTTTAATTTATTAGGTTCGTTGACAATGTCTGTCATCGAAAAAACACGCGATATTGGAATTTTGAAAACTATGGGTGCTACTAACAAAGATATTGTTCAGATATTTCGGTTTGAAGGATTTCTCATTGGTATTGTAGGCGTTGTATTGGGCACTATTATTGGACTTATTGTGTGTTATTTACAAATTCATTACCAACTTTATGCGCTCGATCCGACTGCGTATATTATACCGGCTTTACCGGTTGAAATTCGAGTAAGCGATTTATTAATTATTGGTTTGGCAACATTGGTGCTATGCTATATTTCAACAATTTATCCGGCGAAAAGAGCTGCCAATCTTCTGCCTTCGGAAGCGATTCGCTGGGAATAAAACAATTCATCAAATTTGCCATTATGGGCATCTCTAAAAATTAGTCACGAAACCTTCAAGGTTTTTGTTTTTGAGATGTATCATAAATTTTGAACAGTATAAAATTTGGTCAAGATAAACCTTGAAGGTTTTTAGAGATGTCCTTATGCTAATTAGTGCGAAAAATATATGCCGACATTTTGATATTGGAAATAATCAGCCATTATCAGTATTGCAAGATGTAACTTTAGAAATTGGAGAAGGACAAGTCGTTGCAATTGTTGGACCTTCTGGGGCAGGAAAGAGCACTTTATTGCATATTTTAGGATTTTTGGATAGACCGAGTTCAGGCGAGCTTCTTTTTGAAGGGAAAAACGTCTTTTCACAAAAAGATGAAGAGATTGCAAAAGTGAGGAATAAAAATATCGGATTTATTTTTCAATTTCATCATTTATTACCTGAATTTACTGCCTTCGAAAACATTATAATGCCTTCATTGATTGCCGGGGAAAGCATAAAAAACGCGTCTAAACGTGGAAATGAGCTTCTTTTTGATGTAGGATTGACTCACAGGGCAGATCACAAACCAAACGAGCTTTCCGGTGGGGAACAACAAAGAATTGCTGTGGCACGAGCCTTAATGAACGCTCCAAAACTTATACTTGCCGATGAACCTTCCGGAAATTTGGACTCTCAAAATGCAAAAAATTTGCATGCAATGGTTATGCAATTGCGTGAAAAATACAATCAAACATTTGTTATTGTTACGCATAACGAAGATTTTGCCAGTATGGCAGACAAAACAATAAAAATGAATGACGGTAAAATAACATCCTCTCTCATTTAGTTTCTCACCTGTATTATGGGCATCTCTAAAAACTAGTTATGAAACCTTCAAGGTTTTTATTTTTGCGATGTACATAAAATTTTAACATCACAAAATTTGGTCAAGATAAACCTTGAAGGTTTTTAGAGATGCCATTTTAATATTCCAACAGTCTTTTCTTTCACACACACCATTATTAGAGCATTCTAATAGTTACCTATGTTAGATTCCTTAAAAAACAAAATACATAAATATTAGAATAATCTAATGAATTATTAGAATAATCTAATTTTTTTTTTCTTGCATCTTGCTTCATGTATAGGTAGTTTTATATGGGCAAAAGGAGTAAAACGCTCATAAGGTTTATTACAAAATAAGTTTAAAAAATTGGAGCTTGTATGACAGAAATTTTATTTAACACAACCGAAGTTGCAAAGATGCTGCAAGTTGATAAATCAACTGTAAAGCGTTGGACAGATGAAAACAAAATAAAATGTTTTCGTACTCCGGGTGGTCATAGAAAATTTCGTGCGGAAGATTTGTATCAATTTATGGTTGATTACAATTACGGAGTTTCTACAATCAGTTTGTATTCACAGCTTACCAGTGATGAAGCTGTAGTAAAAAAAATAATTATGAAAAAAGAATATCACGTGTTGAATTCTGTTTGCTTCTCATCTGCCATCAAAGGGAAAAAAGATGATCTCGTAAAACTTTTTACTGAATGTTACCGAGCAGGAATGTCGCTTGCTATGTTGTTCGATGAGATTCTTAAACCAACGTTGAAACGCATTAATGATTCTTTTGCCGCAAAAAAAATCTCTTTGTCTGAAATTAAATTATCATCAAACGCAATTTCCAGTGCAATCATTTTACTAAAAGATATTGTAGTCAGACCTACACATAACAATAAAACAATAGTGTGTATGTCGATTGAAAACGAAACAAATGAAATTGAATTGCGTGCTCTGGAAATTTTATTAGAGAGTGATGGTTACGAAGTTCTGAATTTGGGCGTTGGCGTTCCGGCAGAATTAGTAAATCAGATGATAGAAAAAAACA
>CAYHZL010000143.1:0-9336 GCA_964361075.1 uncultured Chitinophagaceae bacterium | reverse complement strand
AAACTACAAATAAAATTAACCACCAAAAAAGAGAGCCTGATTATGAAACCAATATCTATTCTGTATTTACTTTTTTCATTGCTGACAATACTTGACGCCCAACAAAAGACACCAACTGATTCGATTGCAACCTATCCATTGCAAGTAGGGAATCTCTGGCAGTATTGGACATATGATTACTTAAACGGACAATATACTTGGATATATGGCTGGACGGAAAGAGTTGTTGGTGATACCTCTATGTCAAATGGTCAAAAATATGCGATAATAAAGTCGGATAAGCCTCTTACCAAGATACTCTTTTTGAGGCAGGACATAAATAAGGTATTTCAATTTAACAACGGGAAAGATAGTCTTATTTATGATTTTAATAAACATAAAGGCGATACTATTTTGGTTCTGGCTGGTGGTGTAGCTGATACAATGTTTGTAGTTATCAAAGATGAAAGATATGTTAACTTATTCAGTCAAAATAGAAAGCTGTGGGAATATCATACCTTTTTTTCAAAAATTACCTATTACGAAACAAAAGATATTGTTAATGAAATCGGAATGGGATATCTCATAAGAGAAGGAGGCGATGAATGGTTTTTGAAAGGCGCTATAATAAATGGTGTGAAATATGGAACCATTACATCAGTTAAAGAAAAATATTCTGGTGTAGAACCGACAGATTTTGAACTCTTCCAAAATTATCCCAATCCATTTAACCCAACAACTACAATCTCGTACGGAATACCGGATGCAGGCACTGTGCATCTCACTGTGTATGATAATCTCGGCAGGGAAGTAGCAACAGTTGTGAACGAATACAAAAACGCCGGTTACTATCAAGCAAACTTTGATGCAGGTAAACTTTCCAGCGGAATGTATTTTTACAAATTACAAGCCGGGAATTTTACATCAGTGAGGAAAATGCAGATGGTAAAATAATATCAAACAGTAACAAACGGCTGATATAAAAACGATATCAGCCGTTTTTGTTTCTCATCTTAATAGTGATTTTTTTTAGGTCAACACTTTGCGCCTTAGCGACTTTGCGGTAAGTGTTTTTTACTTTTTACCCCATCACTTCAATATCTCATCAATCGTATTATACGCAACAGAGTGGTAACCTGGGCGTGCTTTAGCGTACACATTTTTCGCCCATGCTTTTCCATCGGGCGACTTCGCAAGTTTTGTATACAGCGGCTTCAAAAATTTTCTGCGTCCAACATTCATCAAGAACTTTTCCATGGGCCCGTATGCCGTTTCATATTTTGCAGCAATGGCTTTCTGGAACCACTCGCACGCAATTTCTGAGTTACCAGTGCGTGAAAAATTGAATGTGTAATCTAATGCAATCATTTGTTGTTGTGAGAGCGTATCGGGAAGCTCGTGCATGAAGTGAAGCCAATGGTGCGTTGTCCAATTCTTTGTTTCAAGCTTTGAAGCCGAAGTACCGTGCAAAAAGAGATTCGCCTGTGCAGTTACTTTTTCAAATTCTGTCGCATTAACTTTGGGACAGTTGTTTGGTAATCCTACACCGTACACCCACGCCTCAATCTGCAATTTTTCTTTGAACGATATGTTTCCCTTCATAAGATGTGTGCGTAAATACGCAAGAAATTTTTCCGTTGTCATTGATTGAAAGGAATGTTCATTGAAATAGCTTTTCAAAAATGTATCCCACTGTTCGCGTCCGAATGTTTCTTCACATAAACGCAAAAAGAAATATCCTTTGTTGTAGGCAATATCGGTCATGCCGTCATCAGGATTTCGATTGACAAGATTCAGAAAAAGTTTTGTGTCGTCATTTTTTTTACCAAGGTCGTGTAGTGTTGAAAGCAAATCTTTGTATGCAAGTTGTGCCAGCATTTCAGAATAATTCCGTCCGTACACTTTTTCCATAATGCGCAGCTCGACATACACAGTGAAACCTTCATTCAACCAGAAATCATTCCACGTTGCATTCGTAACCAAATTACCGGACCACGAGTGGGCAAGTTCGTGTGCGATGAGTGCAACAAGTGAGCGATCGCCGGCAAGAATTGTCGGTGTCGCAAAGGTGAGTCGTGGATTTTCCATTCCGCCAAAAGGAAAACTCGGCGGAAGAACAATGATGTCATAGCGTTCCCAACGATATGGACCATATAACTCTTCTGCGGAAGAAATCATTTTTTCAACATCGGCAAATTCCCACGCGGCTTTATCAACAACAGATGGTTCTGCAAAAACTCCGGCGCGGTTTCCAATCGGACGAAACTCCAAATCGCCGACTGCCAACGCAAGCAAGTACGAAGGAACAGGCTGATTCATTTCGAAAACATATACGCCGTTAACATTTTTCTTTACTTCATTTTTTGCGCTCATCACCGCCATCAAATCCGAAGGCACAGAAATTTTTGCGTTGTAGGTAATGCGAACTCCCGGGCCATCCTGACACGGCACCCACGTGCGTGCGAGAATTGCTTCCGACTGTGTGAACAAAAATGGTTTTTGTTTACCGGCAGTTTGCGAAGGTTCTAACCATTGCAACGCCGCGGCGTTGGGTTTTGTATTATAATAGATAGTTACAATTTTTGTTTCTGGAAGAATGGCGATGGAAAGAGGCTGCCCAAGAAATTTATCGGCGGCGCCAAGCGTGAATGTTGTTAGTAATTCTTTTTCATCAAGAGTTGCACGTTGAATAACTAAATCGCGCGTATCAACAATCAGTGTTCGCGCTTTAGTTTTATTATTCACAGTCAATGTAACTTTGCCGCCGATTTCTTTCTTTTCAAAATTAATTTTCAGATCAAGCGCAAGGTGCGTAACAATAACTTCATCAGTATTAGCGAATGAGTGAACATCTTTTTCTGTCTTCATGGTTTTATTTTCCGCGATAGTGTTGAATGCAAAAAGCAGAGCAGGGTGTAATCCCAAAACTACATAGAGAGCTACTTTAAAAAAGTATTTCATATTATTTCTCCGTGGTTCAATTGATGTGTTATTTTGATGTCAATATATATAAAATAGAGTAAAAGTAAATCAACAATAAGCCGCCATGTTAAAGTTTTTAATTTGAAATTTAATAATCTCGTCATGCTGATTCGCCGCGGCGAACCAGCATCTTTGTCAGCTTTAAGATGCCGAAACAAGTCCCGAAGGGATCACTTTGTGATTCGGCATGACGTTTCTCCTCAAATAAAGACATTACTGCCGCAAAGTGTATATTGCTTCCTGAGCAACCTTTTTCTAAATTAAAAACACAAAAATATTTTTCAATGGAAATAGTCGAACCTTAAAAAATGCGAGTGATGCCATGAGTGTAATGAAATGATTCAGAAATAATTCAAATTTTCACGTTCTTGATAAACAAACTCATGGCATCACTTTGTAAATAAGACTTTTTAAGGGACGACGAAATAGTGTCATTGTGGAGACATGTATGAATGAACTTACTGTTGTACTTCCTTATTTCGAATCATCAAGTTTTGAGGCAACGCTCGAACAATTTATCGAATCACCGCTGGTAAAGAAAATTCTTATCACGCATGATGGTGCATATTCAACCAAACGCAGCAAATGCGAAGGGCTCATTGCCTCGTCGCTTACTTCGGGTAAAACGCTGCAAGCGATTCTGAAAAAAACTTCAACCAAATTTTTGTTGTTCATCACCCAAGCACAGGAAATAGCATTAGGGCAGAATGCGCTTGAACGGTCTGTTGATATCGCAAAAAATACCGACGCAGGTCTTCTCTACTCTGATTACTATGAAATGAAAACCGGTCTGCGTTACGAACATCCGACAATTGATTATCAATTCGGCAGTGTGCGCGATAATTTTGATTTTGGTCCGTTGATGATGTTCTCGACAAAAGCGATTACCAAATCATTGAAGCGATTTGGTGCGATCGAAAAAGTAGAACATGCCGGTGTGTACGATGTGCGTTTAAAAGTTTCGATTCAGCACGCTGTCTTTCATATTCAAGAATATCTTTATACGAAAGTTGAATCCGATTTGCGGAAGAGTGGTGAAAAACAATTTGACTATGTTAATCCGAACAATCAAAATGTGCAGCGCGACATGGAACGCGTTGCAACGAAGCATCTGAAAAATATCGGCGCATTCTTAAAACCGAAATTTTCAAAAGTGCCGAAATTCAAAATTGAATTTCCTGTTGAAGTCAGCGTTATTATTCCGGTGCGCAACAGAGAAAAAACTATTGCCGATGCTGTGCATAGTGTGCTGAAGCAACAAACAAATTTTTTATTCAATGTACTTGTTGTCGATAATCATTCAACGGATGGAACGACTGATATTCTGAAAGAGCTTGCACGAAAAAATCCTGCGGTGTGTCATCTTATTCCTTCGCGTACGGATCTCGGTATCGGCGGATGTTGGAATGAGGGCGTGGCATCGGAGTTGTGCGGTACGTATGCAGTGCAGTTAGATTCTGATGATATGTATTTTGATCAATCGACATTACAAAAAGTTGTCAATGTGTTCCGTAGTGGTGAGTACGCGATGGTGATCGGTTCGTACAAACTTGTGAATGCAAAGCTTGAAGAAATTCCTCCCGGATTAATTGATCACAAAGAGTGGACTCCGGACAATGGACGCAATAACGCGTTGCGCATCAATGGACTTGGCGCGCCGCGCGCATTCGATACTGCATTGCTTCGTCAGATCGGTTTGCCAAATACAAGTTACGGTGAAGATTATGCTGTTGCACTTCGTCTTTCGCGCGAATATCAAATCGGCAGAATTTACGAGCCGATTTATTTGTGCCGCCGTTGGGAAGGCAATACCGATGCGGCGCTGCCGATTGATAAAATAAATCGAAACGATTACTATAAAGATAAAATTCGTACAATTGAAATGATGGCGCGGATTCGATTGAATAAAAAATAATCGGAATATTATTTTATGAACATTACTTATCGTGAATGGGAACAAAAAGATTTTGAACAGGTGCAATACGTATTATTGCAAACATGGATTGCGACGTATTCTCCGTTTATCCCGTTGACCGATATTCAATGGTACTTCAATAATCATAATACAGAAATACACCTCGAACGTGTGTTTGCAGATTCAACGATGTGGAATTATGTTGCTGCAGTTGATCAAAAAATTGTCGGCTACGAACGCATGTTTCATGATCTCGAACTCAATCGTTTTCATATCGCATCATTGTATGTCCTTCCGGAATTTCAAGGACAAGGAATTGGAAAACGCTTATTGGAAATGGCGGAAGAAAAAGCACGTTCGCTTTTTTTCGACAAAGCGTGGCTTGGGGTGATGACACAGAATACCGCTTCGGTTGAATGGTATAAAAAATTGGGTTTCATTTTTGAAACTGAAGAACCGTTCGTGATGGGAAGAACAACAGTACAGCATTTAATCGGCTACAAAAATATCTCAACCAATACTCAGTAACATTCATGAAGCATACTCACATTTTTGCACGCTACCAATCTTCAATAACACAACAATCTCTTTCCGAGCTTTCATCAGCGCTTCTTCTGCAACAAAAAAATATGTGGCAGCAGTGCGGCGATGGTTACACTGTGTTTGATGCAGCGGTGCAGCGCGAAATTCTATGCAACGGATTTTCTGCGTGGCTGCAATACAATCCGAATCGCATTGTGAGTACGGGAGCGAATGTTGATGCGCGTTCGATCAGCGAGCGAACATGTTTTTTGTGCGAGGCGCATCTGCCTGCTGAACAACAGGTGATTTCATACAATGAAAAGTTTTCCATTCTTGCCAATCCGTTTCCGATTTTCAAACAACATTTTACTATTCCTCATAAAAATCATTTACCGCAATCATTCGATACAGCGGTTGATACATTTCTTTCGCTGGCAAAAGATTTCAGTCCGCATTTTTCTGTCTTCTATAATGGACCGAAATGCGGAGCGTCTGCGCCGGACCATGTGCACTTTCAGGCGTGCCCGACAAATGTAATTCCGATTGAGTGTTATGTTCACGATCCTGCACGTTTAATTCCGCATCGTGTTATTGATGAAGTTTCTGTGTTCTCTTTGAAAAACACCGGACGCAGTACCATCGTAGTGGAAGGCGACACGCTGAAAAAAGTTTCGTATGTGTTGCAAAAATTAATTGAAACATTGAAGCGTATAGAAAAAACTGATGACGAACCATTAGTAAATATTTTGTGCTCATTCAGCGACAACACGTGGCACATTATTATTTTCCCGCGTACGAAACATCGTCCCGATGCGTACTTCAAAGAAGGAGATGAAAAAATTTTAGTGAGTCCGGCTGCGGTTGATATTGGCGGATTAATTATTACACCGGTGGAAAAAGATTTCAATCGTCTTGATGCGGCTGCGATTGAAGCGATGTACAAAGAAGTGAGTATGAGTGAAAATATTCTTGAACAAGTGATCGCACAGTACAAATAATTTCATACAACGAATATGATTTCTTCAGAACCAACAATTAAAGTAGGAATATTTGAACAGTACACAGAAGTGCACGGTGAATTGCATGAACAATTTTCTATTACAGAAGATGTAATTGTGAGCGGAGAATTTAATGCGAAGATTGACGCGGGAATGATTGTGCTGTACGGCGGCAAAGGAATTGAATTGCTGCGCCAGAAAGAAATACATTTTAAACCGATGGCGTATGGTGAATTTATTTTACACGATGTTGTGTTCGGAATTCATTTTCATTGGGAGCGGCGGGAGAGCCAGACATTTCAAGGTGGATTAACGTTGGTGATGCGTGATGATGGAACGATTACTGCCATTAACAAAATTTCAGTTGAGCGATATTTAGCAAGCGTTATTTCTTCTGAAATGAGCGCGACTGCACCGGCAGCATTATTGAAAGCGCACGCCATCACCTCGCGCAGTTGGTTGGTGGCAATGTTAGAACAGAAAAAGAAAATTTCTCTTGTGGGAATTCCTTCGCAGCGAACACACCGGACGGAAGATGAATTGATTCGATGGTATGATCGCGAAGACCACGACATCTTCGATGTGTGCGCGGACGATCATTGTCAGCGGTACCAAGGAATTTCAAAAATTATTTCGTCTGAAGTGGAAGAAGCGATTGAAGCGACACGCGGAACTTTTATTATGTACGAGAACGAAATTTGCGATGCGAGGTTTTCAAAATCGTGCGGCGGTGTAACAGAAGTATTTGAAAATGCGTGGGCAGATACGCCGGTTCCGTATCTCACGTGTCTTTCCGATTCTCCATATCCTCATCAGCCAATTTGCACTGAGCAAGAAGCAGACAAATGGATTTCCTCTTCTCCTGATGCATATTGTAATACCACAGATGGAAATATTCTGCGCCAAATTCTTCCGTCGTTTGATCAAGAGACAACAGACTTTTTCCGTTGGAAGGTTGAATACACACGTAAAGAATTAGAACATCTCATCCACAAAAAATCAGGAATTGATTTTGGCACATTGAAAAATCTTATTCCCATGCAGCGTGGTCCTTCCGGACGCATCGTAAAATTAAAAATTGTAGGAACGAAAAAAACATTAACAGTCGGCAAAGAATTGGAAATTCGCCGCTGGCTTTCGAAAAGTCATTTGTACAGCTCTGCGTTTATTGTTGTAATGGAGAATGATGCTGCCGGTATTCCAACAAAATTTATTTTACACGGTGCAGGCTGGGGACATGGCGTCGGATTTTGCCAAATAGGCGCGGCAGTAATGGCGGTACAAGGATTTCAGGCTGAAGAAATAGTACAGCACTATTTCCGAAATACGGAATTGAAAAAACTATATTGAACAATTAAAAGGTAAAAGTGTAAAGTTAAAAATTGCAAAGCACACTCGACAATCTCCATTAATTTTGAATTTTGCATTTTTCACTTTGCCTTATTAACAGGACGAATACGATGAGTTCAACAAAAATAACTCGCAATCCATGGTCGTGGATTCCATCGCTGTACTTCGCGCAAGGTGTTCCGTATGTTACCGTGATGACAATTTCTGTTATCATGTACAAGCGGATGGGAATTTCCAATGCCGATATCGCGCTCTATACAAGCTGGCTGTATTTGCCGTGGGTTATTAAACCGCTCTGGAGTCCGTTCGTTGATATTTTTCGCACAAAAAGATTTTGGGTTGTAACAATGCAATTCATCATTGGTGTAACGCTTGCCGGTGTTGCGTTGACAATTCCTGCGCCTGCATTTTTTCAATACACACTTGCAATTTTTTGGTTGATGGCATTCAGTTCTGCAACGCACGATATTGCTGCCGATGGTTTTTATATGCTCGCGCTCGACCAAGGAACGCAGGCGGCGTTTGTCGGCGTGCGCAGTACGTTTTACCGCATCGCAATGATTACCGGACAAGGTGCGCTGATTGTGCTTGCCGGATATTTTGAAATACATGGCGGTTTAAAAATTGCATGGTCAATCACATTTGGAATTCTTGCAACAATTTTCATTTCTTTTTTTATTTACCACAAATTTATTCTGCCATATCCGGCAAGTGATAAGGCGACGCTATCCGATTCATCACAAAATATATTTTCAGAATTTTTCCGTACGTTTGCTCTCTTTTTCAAGAGAAAAGATATTCTTGCCATTCTTGCTTTTCTTTTATTATTTCGATTTGCAGAAGCGCAGCTTGTGAAACTTGTTTCACCGTTTCTTCTTGATGCGCGCGAAAAAGGTGGACTTGGTTTAACGACAAGCGAAGTTGGTATTGTGTACGGAACTGTCGGCATTCTTGCACTCACGCTTGGCGGTTTGTTCGGCGGATATATTATTTCAAAACACGGATTAAAAAAAATGTTGTGGATTATGGTCTGTTCTATCCATCTTCCTGATCTCGCTTTTGTGTATCTTTCACACGTGTTGCCGGCAAATTTTTTTATTATCAATGCGGCAGTCGCGATTGAACAATTTGGTTATGGTTTCGGATTTACAGCGTACATGTTATTTATGATTATGGTCTCGGAAGGAGAACACAAAACAGCGCACTATGCAATTTGTACCGGCATCATGGCGTTGGGTATGATGTTGCCGGGAATGTTCAGCGGCAAATTGCAAGAGATGATTGGCTATGCAAATTTTTTTGTGTGGGTAATTATTTCTACAATTCCGGGATTTATTGTTGCGGCGTTGGTAAAAATTGAACCGGAGTTTGGAAAGAAAAAATAAAAGGTAACTACTCAACGTGCCTTTAAAGTCATGCCATGAATTACTTTTTGATTCGCCGCGGCGAACAAGATTCACAAAAATCTTAGAAAAATTCATGGCATGACTGAACAATTACAATAAAAGTTATGGACATCTCTAAAAACCTAAAAGAAATTGTCATTGCGAGCCGTTCTTTGGCGAAGTTCCGCTGTACGGAATCCCGTAC
>CAYHZL010000142.1:0-9365 GCA_964361075.1 uncultured Chitinophagaceae bacterium | reverse complement strand
ACTTGTTTCCACCACACAACTCCGTTTCTGTAATTGCTCCCGCTAATTTAATCTGTGGCTATGTTAGCAAGAGGAAATATAAAAAGCAAGTAATATTTTTGTAATAACGAAAAAATAATATTGCTCTATAATTAGTTCACACTGAAAAAGTGAGAGATGTCAGACACCCACGTTCCGAAGGAATGGCTTCGCCAAAGTGGTCCTTTGGACTTGCCGATCAAATGCGTGAAAACTTTTTATTTTTCTGAAATTTAATAAGAAGGTGTCTGACATCTTCATTGATTCAAACTCAAAACACAACAACCTGAGTTCGAAAGACGAACAACGTGAGTGAAGTCCCGAAGGGATGGTGGCGAAACCATCCCTTCGGGACTTCGCCACCATCACTTCGTGAAGTATTGTTTCATAAAAATCTTCAAAAAACCCTGAAAAATCAGCCCAATTCGTTGACAAAGCAATCTTTTATGATTACATTCACACAGTGATTTTAAAAATATTTTTGGTAATGTGTTGCTCAATATTGCGGTATTTGCATCGGGGCGCGGCTCAAATTTCGAGGCGCTCTGCAAATCAATAAGCGAAAAAAAAATTAATGCTCGGGTTGTTATTGTACTCAGCAATAATTCAGATGCAGGTGCGTTGTTACTCGCCCGGTCGTTTCACATTCCGGCGTTTCATATCAGCCAGAAGCAATTTCCTTCAACAGAAATTTTCACGCAGCACATTCTTGATACACTCGAACGATATGCGGTGAATGTGATTGTGCTTGCAGGATATATGAAAAAAATTGATGCAAAAATAATTCAACGCTATCGCAATCACATTATCAACATTCATCCGGCGCTGCTGCCGAAGTTTGGCGGTGCAGGAATGTACGGGCACTTTGTTCACGAAGCTGTCATTGCCGCCAACGAAAAATTTTCCGGCGCAACCGTGCACATTGTGGATGAAGAGTACGATAAAGGAGCAATTCTTTTGCAGCAGAAAATTGCCGTTGATGCAAACGATACTGCAGAAACACTTGCACAAAAAGTTTTGAACATTGAACATGAGATTCTTCCGCGCGTTATTGAAATGATAGCGGAAGGAACAATTACGTTAGGACATCTCTAAAAACCTAAACAAATTGTCATTGCGAGGAAGGAACGACCGAAGCAATCCTTTCCTATTATACAGAAACGAAGATTGCTTCTCCGCCTTCGGCGGATCGCAATGACGACACTGTTTTTAGAGATGCCCATTATAAACTACTCCTTCAAATAATTTAAAACTCTTGACGGGATAAAAAAGGAATATCTTTGTTACAGATTAAACGCGCACTTATCAGTGTTTCAGATAAATCAGGAATTGTTGAGATAGCACGAGAACTTGCAGTGATGGGTGTTGAAATTATTTCCACCGGCGGAACTCATGCACTGCTCACCTCAAACAATATTCCCGCGAAACCAATTTCAGAAATAACAGGTTTCCCGGAAATTCTTGACGGCAGAGTAAAAACATTGCATCCTGCGGTACATGCCGGATTGTTGGCAGTGCTCGATGATGCTGAACATCAAAAACAATTACGCGAGCAGGGTATCACACCAATTGATCTTGTCATCGTCAATTTATATCCTTTCGAAGAAACAATTGCGAAACCAAACGCAAAGTTAGAAGAAGCAATTGAAAATATAGATATCGGCGGACCAACGATGCTTCGTTCCGCAGCAAAAAATTATCGCTTTACCGCAGTGATCGTGAATCCTGCACGCTACAATTCACTGTTGAAGGAAATGAAAGAGCAACGCGGTGCTGTCAGCGAGGAATTTTGTTTTGAATTAGCGAAAGAAGTTTTTCAACATACAGCCCATTATGATGCCGCTATTTCAAATTATTTGCGGGCAACATCGAAAACCGAACAGACATTTCCGGAAACATTAACTGTTTCGTTACACAAAGCAACCGATTTGCGTTATGGTGAAAATCCGCATCAAGCAGCAGCGCTCTACGGTAACTTCGAAAAACATTTCAAGAAACTCCACGGCAAAGAACTTTCGTACAACAATATTATTGATGCGCAAGCCGCCGCTTCGTTAGTTTCAGAGTTTGATGCACCGACAGTTGTTATTGTGAAGCATACAAATCCGTGCGGAGTTGGCACTGCACCGACATTGCTTGAAGCGTACCGCAAAGCATTTGCTACCGATATGAAAGCACCGTTCGGAGGAATCATCGCAGTCAATCGTTCGCTTGATATGCAAGCGGCAGAAGCGATGAACGAAATTTTTACAGAAATTATTATTGCGCCTTCGTTTGAAAATGGCGTTGCAGAATTTTTGATGAAGAAAAAAGAGAGACGCCTTTTGCAATTATTGAACGCTTCTTCTTTCCTTCAACTTGATATTAAAGCTGTTGCCGGCGGACTTCTTGTGCAAACCATTGACGCAAAAAAAATTTCTGCTGCCGATGTGAAAGTTGTTACGAAACGCGCACCATCCGAAAATGAAATGAACGCGCTGATGTTCGGTTGGAAAGTTGTAAAGCATGTAAAATCGAACGCCATTGTGTACGCAGCATCGGATAGAACACTCGGCGTTGGCGCGGGACAAATGTCGCGCCTCGATTCATCAAAACTTGCAGTATGGAAAGCGGCTGAAGGAAATATTTCATTGCAAAAGAGCGTTGTTGCCTCCGATGCATTTTTTCCTTTTGCAGATGGTTTGCTGGAGGCAGCAAAAGCCGGTGCAACCGCAGTCATTCAACCCGGCGGCTCGGTGCGCGATGAAGAAGTTATTGCCGCCGCTGATGCAAACGATATTGCCATGGTGTTTACCGGTATTCGCCATTTTAAACATTGATCGATACTATTTTTTTTTTTTATTTTATATCGGGTCTAATACCCCGACGTCACAAAGTGATCCCTTCGGGACTTGCGTCGTCATTCCGGCGGAAGCCGGAATCCACAAAATGGATGCCAGCGTACGCTGGCATGACAAATACCCCGCAGCTTGCTGCGGGGATGATTTATTCATTTTTTATTTTTACTTTTATGAGCATCTTCTCTCTTTTTTCCGCAGACCTCGCTATTGATCTCGGCACAGCCAATACGCTTATCTTCATGAAAGGCAAAGGCATTGTCCTCAACGAACCATCCATTGTTGCGTTCGATCGCAACACAAAAAAAATTGTCGCTATCGGACATGAAGCGCGCGAAATGTTGGGCAGAACACATCGCGACATTCGCACTATTCGTCCGATGAAAGACGGCGTGATTGCAGATTTTGAAATTGCAGAAGGCATGCTGCGCGAGTTCATCAAAAAAATTCACGCGAACTGGATTCCGAGCCGAAGAATTGTTGTCTGTGTTCCGAGCGGTGTTACAGAAGTTGAAAAACGTGCAGTGCGCGATTCTGCCGAACATGCCGGCGCAAAAGAAGTGCATCTCATCGCCGAGCCGATGGCGGCTGCGATCGGCATTGGTTTAGATGTTGAAGCGCCGGTCGGAAATATGGTTGTTGATATCGGCGGCGGCACAACAGAAATTGCTGTCATCGCTCTTTCGGGAATTGTGAATGAAGAATCAATCCGCATTGCCGGCGATGAGATGAACAATGCCATTATTCAATTCTTCAAAAAGAATCACAATATTCTTATTGGCGAACGAACTGCTGAAGCAATCAAATGTGAAGTCGGTTCGGTGATGCCGCTGAAAGAAGAAATCACGATTCAAGTAAAAGGTCGCGATTTGGTGAACGGCATTCCGAAAACAACGGAAGCAAGTTCAGTGGAAATTCGTGAAGCGCTGAATGAAAATGTGCAGGCAATTGTTGATGGTGTAAAGCTCACGCTCGAACGCACTCCGCCGGAACTTGCCTCCGATATTTTGGACAGAGGGATTATGTTGACGGGCGGCGGCGCGTTGTTGCGCGGACTTGATGAGCGTTTACGTTTAGAAACAAGTCTGCCTATTCACGTTGCTGAAGACCCGTTAACTGCCGTTGTGCGCGGCACAGGAAAAGTGTTGGAAAATTTAAATCAATACTCAAAAGTTCTTATCAAGAGCAGACGATACTAAATTTTTTTGTGCTCAACTCCCGAAGGCAATGCTGTCAGGTTAAGGAAAAAAGTAATTGTTCAGCTAAAACAACCCCACCCTTTATCCCTCCCCTTTTAGGGGAGGGAATTTTCTCCCACAGTGCCGAAGGCATCCCTTCGGGAAAATGGGGAGAAGCAAAGAGGGGGTGATTCGCCGCGGCGAACGAATTTATAATTTGCTACGCTGAGTAGTTACAGAAAAATTTCTAAAGGGCATCTCTAAAAACATTGTCGTCATTGCGAGGGAGCGAAGCGATCGAAGCAATCTTTCAATTAACAAGAAAAAACGAGATTGCTTCGCCAAAGAACGGCTCGCAATGACAATTTTTTTTAGGTTTTTAGAGATGCCCTAAAGAATAGGGTGGGACAAGCATTCCTGCTTGTCATTGTAAAATAATTATGGACAGACAAGTTCCGAAGGAATGACTTCGTCAAATGTCTGTCCTACTAAATCGTTCTTAACCTGACAGCATTGCTCCCGAAGGGATGTCCGAAGTCCCGAAGGGATGGCTTCGCCAGACTCCTTCGGAGGATTCCCACTAACAGGTGTATGAAACCTGTTAGGTTTTTTTTTGATGACCGACCATGCACCGTTTATACCAAATCTTTTTTCAATTCAAAGAATACTTCATCTTTGCACTGCTTGTTGTTCTTTCTATCACGTTGATGGCGTTGAACGATAACGCACAAGTGCGCCGCATTCGCTCGCTCACAGTCGGCACTGTCGGATTTATACAACAAACTTTTTCATTTATTCCCAATCTCATTTCGTTGCAAAGTGAAAACGAAGCGCTTCGCAAATTAAACGTCAATCTTTCTGATGAAGTCAGCCAGTTGCGCGAAGCAAAACTTGAAAACTTGCGATTACATTCGTTGCTGGCATTGCGGGAAACCACTCAAGCAAAACTTACTACAAGCAAAGTTGTTGCAAAAAATTTAAACCTGTTGCGCAATACTATTACGCTCAATAGTGGCGAACATGATGGTGTGCAAATCGGCAACCCCATTATTACCGGCGAAGGTGTTGTAGGAAGAGTCGTTGCAGTCAGCGGAAATTATTCCATCGGTCAAATGATGTTGAATGTAGATTTCCGTGTGAGCGCGAAAGTGCAGCGAAGCCGTGTTGACGGCATTGTTGCGTGGGATGGAAAAACATTATTGATGAAACATGTTGTCAAATCAATGGATGTTAAAGTTGGCGATGCAATTATTACATCGGAATACAGCAATGCATTCCCTCCTCAACTTAAAATTGGTATTGTCAGCAATGTTTCGGAAATGCCGGGAAGTTTGTTTAAGAAAATTGAAATTACTCCGATGGTTGATTTTGTTCGGCTCGAAGAAGTGTTTGTTATGGATTACGTACCGAGCATTGAAAAAATGGCGTTGGAAGGGAAAGTGAACGGAAAGTAGTTTTGTTTTTTGGTCATGACTAATTTAGAAGCATACAAAAAGCTTTTATATTAGGGTATCTCTAAAAACTAATTTAATAGAACACGGATAACACTGATGGGACTGATTTTCACTGATAAAATCCGTATTAATCCGTGTCATCAGTGTTCTATTTTTATTCATTCGTGAGTTTTTAGAGATGCCCATGTACAACAACTACCCAATGAACGCCCACAAAGATCATTAGACTGGAAAACTTTTAACGTTGCTTTTAATTTATTACTCAACTCTGCTGCATTAAAAATGCAAATACACCGAATATATTTCGCTTGACTTCTCGTGATATTATTCATAAGATTCTCACGCAATCAATAAGTAAGTTTTCAACAAATTTTAATAAGGAGAAAGACGATAATGAACAATCCGCTACGATTTACTTCCACAGTCATATTATTGTTTTGCTTTCTTTTGGTTAATACGGTTGTGCTTCTTGCACAAGGTGTTACCACTTCAGCATTGACCGGTATTGTAAAAAGTGATAAGGGAGAAGTAATGCCGGGTGCCAATGTTGTGATAGTGTTCGAACAGACGAACGCGAAGTACGGTGCCAATACGCGCAGTAATGGACAATACAATGTTTCCAACATGCATATCGGCGGTCCTTACACCATTACCGTTTCATACATCGGCTATAAAACTCAGCAGATAAAAAATGTTTATTTAAATCTTGGTCAGGAGTCCAGAGTAGACTTTGCATTGGCTGAAGAAGCCGTTGCAGGCGCAACAGTTCTCGTTACAGCCGAACAAAATGAAGTGATCAACAGTGCTCGTGAAGGAGCGGCGACGAATGTTAGTCCGCAGATGGTGCAGGAACTTCCCACCCTCAAACGAAGCGTTCGCGATCTGACTCGTCTGGATCCCCGCAGCGACGGAAATTACAGCTTCGGTGGAAAAAATTGGTTGTACAATAATATTTCTTTAGATGGATCGTATTTTAATAATCCTTATGGATTGGATGATCCTTCACCCGGTGGACAGGCAAACGCAGAGCCTTTTTCGTATGATGCAGTAGATCAAGTACAAATTTCAATTGCACCGTTTGATGTGCGTGAAGGTGGATTTACAGGAGCGGGAATTAACACAGTAACAAAAAGCGGCACGAACGAAGTCAAAGGTTCAGTCTACAGTTACATGCGTAATGAAAGTTTACTCGGCAACAGTGTGCGTGGACAAAAAGTTGTCGCCAATCCGAAACTGTCGTATAATCAGTCTGGTGTTTCAGTAAGCGGACCGATTATTCGAAATGAACTATTTTTCTTCTTGAATGCTGAGATCGATCGCCGTGAAGATCCGGGATCAGACTTTGTTGCAAATCGTGGAGTGGACGGGTTTGGCATCTCACGCGTTAGAGCATCGGCATTGGATTCTATTCGTAATCGACTTAAAAATGTATATGGGTATGAGACAGGTCCTTATGAAAATTATACTCACGAAACACAGAGTGAAAAGTTGTTATTAAAACTTGATTGGCTTATTAACGATAATCATAAAGTGATGTTCCGATATAATCGATTGGATGCACGACGTGACCTTGGTCCCCACCCATTTGTTTTAAGCCCAAATAACACCGGACGTGGACCAAACGAAAATACACTTCCCTTTAGAAATTCCGGATATAAAATCAACAATAAATTAAATTCGTATGCTTTGGAAGTGAACAGCCGTTTCGATAATATCTCGAATAGATTCTTCGCAAGTTACAATCGATTCAGAGACTCACGCGATCCGTTCAGTGCTCCATTCCCAACAATTCAGATTGCCGAAAAAGGGATAACCTATACTACTGCAGGACACGAACCATTTTCAATTCATAACATTCTTGATCAGGATGTATTGCAATTTACCAATAACTTGAGTTACTATTTAGATAACCATGTATTTACCGCTGGTGTGAACTACGAATCGTTCTCATTTTTCAACTCGTTTAATATTTTTCGACACGGTCTCTTTTTTCTCCCCTATGGATGGTTCCCAGGTACCGCTACATTTTCGTCGCTTCAACAATTCTTTGATGCAACACATCCCGACAGTACTAATAAAGCAAACTTTAAGTCCTTTATTGGAACAGGACCATACAAAGGCGAAAAAGTTAATGTTGCTCAGTTAGCGATCTATGCACAAGATGAATTTTTGATCTCGCCGGAATTTAATGTAACCTATGGTATTCGTGTTGATATCCCATTCTATTTAACCAAAATGGTAGCAAACCCATTCTCAACGGATTCATTAAAGATGCTGCTTGATGAAAATGGAAATCCCGAAAAACTTGACCAAAGTAAACTTCCAGATGCCAAACCTCTGTTTAGCCCGCGCATTGGGTTTAATTGGAATGTTGATGGAAAGAAAGAGACTCAACTAAGAGGCGGAACAGGAATTTTTACTGGTCGTGTTCCATTTGTATGGATCGGCAACGTTATATCAAACCCGGGTGCTAATCCAAATATTTGGGGACCGTACAATACAGGTGCCCCGCAAGTTAAAACCTCGGATGATGCGATTCTTCAGCAATCTTTTGATCTGAATACGATGGTTCCTGATTTCAAAATGCCTCAAGTATGGACGACGAATCTTGCAGTAGATAAAAAATTACCTTATGATATTTTCGGAACATTGGAAATGTTGTATGGAAAAGATATCAATGCCGTATATGTTCGCAATTCTGATCTTAAAAAGCCAACTCGTTATTTACCGGACGGTAGACCCTATTATGGTGGTGCAGGATCGAATGAATTGAACCCCGACGGTGGTGCAGGAGTATATACAATCGATAACACCAGTGAAGGATATAACTATAGTCTCACAGCACAACTTCGCAAAGCGTTTGAGAATGGTTTGTTTACATCTATCTCGTATACATACTTGGAAGCGAAGAGCAATATGAAATCAACAGAAATTGCCAGCGTGTTGTGGCAGGGAAATCCCGTACAGGGAAATCCGAACAAACCGGAATTAAGCTACTCTGAATTCGGTGTGCGGAACAGAATTTCGGGTGTTGCTTCGTACAGATATGATTGGACAGAAAATAACAAAACAACAATTGGTATGTTCTTCGAAATTGCAGAAGGAAACCGATTTACCGGTGCCGGTGGAAATAGATATTCTTATACCTATGCTGGTGACTTGAACGGTGATGGTTATAGTAATGACCTGATCTACATTCCAAAAAATCAAAGCGAAATCAATTTTGATCCGTCAGGCGGTAGTGCAAATGCTCAATGGGCGGCTTTAAATGCGTTTATTGAACAGGATGATTATTTAAAAGCAAATCGTGGAAAAATTGCTGAACGGTTTGGTGCATTAAATCCATGGTTCAGCAACATTGACCTGAAGATTATGCACGAAATATCATTCATGGTGGGAACACAAAAACATGCGTTCCAAATAAATGCAGATATTTTGAATTTGGGTAATTTGATTAATTCGGATTGGGGTGTACGCAAAGTTGCAAGTTCTTCTGCAACATCGCCCTTAGAATTCACAGGATTAGATCCTGTTACCAAAGTACCACTCTTCAAGTTTAACAGTGCATTGAAATCAACGTTTGTTGATGATCTTGGTCTGGCATCGCGATGGCAAATGCAAATTGGTATACGATATTTATTCAACTGATCATTTTCTTTTGAAGCACGATCTTTTACTACAAAGGTCTATCAGAGTATCTGATAGACCTTTTTTTTTTGACTAACAGTGTAAAATTATTTCGATGACCATAAAAAAGGTAACCGAACGAGATTGCAAAATGAGTCGTTGCGTCATAAATAAATGAGTCCGCTCTAAAAAGGCTTTTACCGTCATTGCGAGGATCCGCCGCAGGCGGAGACGAAGCAATCTTTTGGAAC
>CAYHZL010000141.1:0-9454 GCA_964361075.1 uncultured Chitinophagaceae bacterium | reverse complement strand
ACTTCGGCAAAAAACGCCTCGCAATGACGCGCAAAGAGTATTTCAGTGAGAACTATTTAAAATTTCTTGACAAACCAACATTATTTTTCTATTTTTTGCCATATTATTTCACTAAAAAATATTCACTAAACTCAACGAGTGAAAATGTCTAAAAAGAAAAAGTTATTTTTCTATTCGGAAGAAACAGTTTCGTATAGAGAGGCGAATGGGTTTAGGTTAAAATTTGGTGCTTCTATTCTTGGTGCAGCCTGTTTCGGACTTTTTGTAATCGCCGGTGTGAATCATTTCATGGGCGACCCTCTTGGATTTGAACGAACATCTCTTTCTCAATACGCTCTCGAAAACCAAGTTTTAAAATCAGAAATTAAGTCGTTGAATATAAAAATGGCAACGATTGCTTCGTCGATGGAAGTCTTGGCGACGCGAGATAATCAATTACGCACAGCAGTAAATTTGCCCAAAGTAGATACTGATATTCTCAAGTTGGGAACAGGTGGTGCAGCAGAAGTTTCCTACGCAGGTGTTATTGCAAAAGATGCTAATGAGTTGCTTTCGTTATCCCGTACGGTAATGGATAAATTAGATAGAGAAATTGCTTTCCAACGAGAAAGTTATAAAGAGATTTACAATAAATCTCAATCCAACAAAGAATTGTTTGCTAGTATTCCTGCAATTAAACCAATGAACGGTGAATTTTCATATCATGGTTTTGGTGTACGGAGAGATCCTTTTCTTGGTATGAACAAAATGCACGAAGGCGTTGATATTCACAACGATGTCGGAACACCTGTCTATGCAACAGGCAATGGCGTCGTAGAATTTTCCGGCGCAACGGGAAGTGCGTACGGCAATTCGGTTGGAATAAATCATGGCTTCGGTTACACTTCGTGGTATGCTCATCTTTCGAAAACAGTGGTTCATGCCGGTCAACATGTGAAACGCGGTATGTTGATAGCCTATTCAGGCAACACAGGTCGCTCAACAGGTCCTCATTTGCATTATGAAGTACGGCAGAATCGTGCAAAGAAAAATCCGGTTGAATTTTTTGTTGATGATGTAGATTACGATAAAATCAGAACGCAATTAGGTTACTTAAAGAAAAAGTAAATATTTATTCGAACATTATATTGTAGGTTAGTAATTTATGATTTGGACTTTAGAATTGGCGGCGTTTCTCGAAGATGCACCCTGGCCCGCAACGAAAGATGAATTAATTGATTATGCGAGCAGAACAGGCGCTCCGGTTGAATTGCTTGAAAATTTAAGAGAGTTGGAAGATAGTGAAGAGCCGTACGAAAGTATCGAAGAAATTTGGCCGGACTATCCTTCTGAAGATGATTTCTTCTATGAAGATGAAAACGAGTACTAACTAACTGACTACCCCTTATTGTTTTATTCGAAAAAGAAAATAACAAAGAACCCAGCTTCTGTTTCGCTGGGTTTTTTGTTGAAATAATTCATGCAACACTTTTCTACTACACTACGGCGCTTGTTTTCCTTCCGCACAATCTGGTATGTGGTGTCGTTTGTAGTATGGAACGCACCTTCTGTTTTTTCGCAGCTCTCCTATTCGGAAAAAAATAAATTCGAAGTAAAGAACATTGAAATTCATATTGATGGTGAAACGTCTGTGTCCGCATTGCGAAATGAATTGCGCACGTATGAATCTCCGTGGAGCGTGTCCGTTTTTTTTTACGACTATGTGTGGGAAAAACTTGGCTCTCCGCGAAATTATTTTGATCCGATAGTGTTTGATCACGATGTTGATCGGTTAAAAGAGTATCTCGCCGACAGAGGATTTTTTTATGCTGCTATCGATACTGCTTTCCGCTTCGAGAACCGTACCTTCTCGGTTTCAATAAATATCTCGATCAAAGAAAACAAACGTTCAGTAGTAGATTCATTGCTTATGTACGGCATCGAAAGTGTTGATTCACTTCTTGCTCAGGAAATTCGTACTAATGTAATTGTGAAAATTGGTGAACCGTACACGCGTGATGCTGTGGAGCGTGAGCGTGTGCGAGTGCTGCGAGTACTTCGAACATCAGGATATTCTTTCGCTGAAGCCGATGCTATTACTCAACAGTTATATCTTTCAACCAATAACGTTGCTCTTACTTTTCGATACACACCCGGAAAGAAATATATTGTTGGAAAAATTGATGTGCAGCAAACGCCGGAAGCATTAGGTGATAATATTATTTTGCGGCAATTGGAATTTGAAACAGGGGAAATGTTCAATGAAGAAAAAAAAGTTGAAAGCGAACAAAATTTAAATCGGTTAGGTATTTTTGAGAATGCAACAATTACAATGCAGCAGCCGGTTGTTACTGTACAACCGCCGGCAATTCCAGTCCTGATTGAATATAAAGTGTTGCCGCTTCAAGAAGTAACGCCTGAAATAATTGTGAATAACGAAAACGAATTATTTACCACAGGTATTGGTCTTGGTTATAGCCATAGAAATTTTTTTGGTGATGCACAATTTTTTTCTCTTCGTACCCGTGCACGCCTTCAAAAACCTGAAGAACTTAATTGGATTGGCGCATTTACTAAAGGGTTGAAAGAACCAACGCTGTTTGCAAAAGCAGATATTCAAGCACAGTTAACGTTCCCATATTTTTATTCAAATAAACTGAGTGCAAGTATTACGCTTTCTGCTGAAGCGGAAAAACAAGAGGCGTATAATTTAAATGTTTTGCGTTCGAAACTTGGTCTTATCAATAAATTTTCAAATTACATATTGGGTTTTGCTGATTGGACATTAGAGCGGCAGGCAATCGAAACTATTGATTCGAGTAAAATTCATTTGAGTGATACAACACGCGTATTTAACTCTATTATAACGCTCACATTTCAGCGAGATAAAACGGATAACCCATTTTCGCCACGCGAAGGTTTTTTCCATACCGTTTCAGTGGAAGAAGCAGGCTTAATGCCGCGCTACATCGGTACGTTTGGTATTGATCTTCCATTTTCGGAATATGTCAAACTTTCTTTTTTAGCTAAACATTATATAAGTGCAAACGAAAATAAATCTGTTGTGTGGGCATTTAAATTGCGCGGAGGCTGGGCAGAGCTTTATAATAAATCGCGTAACAAAACAGAAGTTCCTCTTACGCGTAGATTCTTTGCCGGAGGAAGCATGAGTGTACGTGGTTGGGATTCGCGCGATTTAGCTGCGTTTCCTCTTTCCAGAGAAGGTGGAGATGTATTGATTGAAGGCAGCGTTGAAACTCGTATTCAGTTTTTACGGCAGGCGGGAAAAATTTGGATTGTTGATCTGGAAAGTATGTGGAGTGTTTTCTTTTTAGATTTTGGCAATGTGTGGAAAACTGCACCCGATGTTGTACCATCGAGCATCGCACTTGCTATCGGTGCCGGTTTACGATACGACACATTTGTTGGTCCGCTCCGTTTTGATATTGGTTTTAAATTATACGATCCGAAAGAGCCAAAGGAACGTCAGTGGATTCTTGATAGAAAAGTTGCACCGGTATTTCACTTCGGTATAGCACACGCTTTCTAAAAAAATATGTGGACATCAATCATTGGTCAGGAAAAAATTAAAGAAATACTGCAGCGCGCGATTGAACATCATCGTGTTGCACATGCATATATTTTTTTAGGACAGGAAGGCGTTGGGAAAGATGCACTGGCGATTGAATTTGCTGCAACGTTGTTATGTCAGCAACAAACAATTGCTGCTTGCGGCGAGTGTCCATCATGCAAAAAAATGTCAACACTGCAACATCCTGATCTGAAATTAATTTTTCCGATGCCCGGCGGCGATACTGTGAAAAACGATGATGACGATAAATTGGATAACGATGTGAGAGACGAAGTGCGCCGACAAATTTCTGAGAAAGCATTGAATCCATATTTTCATATCGAAATTCCCAAAGCATCATTCATCCGCATTAAAAGCATTCGTGAAATTAAAAAAGAGGCGGCTCTTTCCAGTGTCGAATTGGGAAAAAAAATATTTATTATTTTTGATACCGATATGATGAACGACGCGTCAGCAAATTCTTTATTGAAAGTATTAGAAGAACCGAACGACGAAACGATTTTTCTTTTGACATCATCGCGCAAGGAGCAAGTGAAACAGACTATTCTCTCGCGTTGTCAGGCAATTCACTGTGCGCCGCTGCATGATGTTGAGATTGCTCTTGCGTTACTAGAACGCGCACAGCTTTCATCGGAACAAGCAAAAATTACTGCGCGTCTTGCAAACGGAAATTATCGCCGTGCATTGGAATTACTTTCGGATGATGTTGTGCAGCAACGCAACGATGCCGTGCAATTGTTACGCATGGCGCTTGGCAATTCCGCATTAAAATTTTTTGATGAGATCGCGGAATTTATGGAAACAAAAAATCGAGATAAGACGGAACGGCTGCTGATGTTCTTGCTTGTGTGGTTCCGCGATGCGCTGATGTTGAAAGAATACGGACTTGAAGCAACAATCAATCGAGATCAGAAAGAAGACTTGGAACGGTTTGTTGCAAAATTTGGTAACGCCGATCTTGCCGGCTGCATTGCACACATCGAACGCACTCTCGAACTTCTGCAAAGAAATGTGTATCTTCCGTTAGTAATGCTTTCGTTCACTGTTCAACTTAAACGCACACTCTTGAATGGAAAATAAGTTTAAAAGAATTTTAGTAACAGCAGCGTTGCCGTACGCCAATGGACCGATTCATCTTGGTCACTTAGCCGGCGCGTATTTACCGGCGGATATTTTTGTTCGTTACCAGCGTTTGCAACATCGCGACGTGCTGTTTATTTGCGGTTCCGATGAACATGGTGTGCCGATTACCATCACTGCAGAAAAAGAAAAGATTGCGCCGCAAGCTGTTGTTGATCGCTTCCATGGTATGAATAAAGAAGCGTTCGAGAAATTCGGATTAAGTTTCGATAATTATTCCCGTACTTCACTTCCAATTCACCACGAGACGGCGAAGGAATTTTTTCTCGATCTGCTTGGTAAAAAATTCCTGCATGAAAAAAATGAAGAACAATTTTTCGATGAAACGGCAAACATGTTTTTGCCGGATCGGTACGTCGAGGGAATTTGTCCGCATTGTGGGAATGATAAAGCGCGCGGCGACCAGTGCGATAATTGCGGTTCGTACTACAATCAGTTGGAATTGAAAAATCCGAAAAGCTTGGTGTCGGGCAAGACACCCGTGGTTCGCAAAACAACACATTGGTATTTGAAGCTTGGCGATTTTCAGCAGCAGCTTGAAACATATATTGAAAGCCATGCTGCGGATTGGAAAGAAAATGTTTTACAGCAAACGCGTAGTTGGTTGAAAGAAGGATTGCAAGATCGGGCTGTAACGCGCGATTTGGATTGGGGCGTGCGTGTTCCGTTGGATAACTTGCAGCACAAAGTATTGTATGTGTGGTTTGAAGCGGTGCTTGGATATATTTCTTCTACCAAAGAATGGGCACAGAAAAAAAATCAACCGGAGAAGTGGAAAGAGTATTGGCAAGATTCTTCAACGCAATATATTGCATTTATCGGCAAAGATAATATTGTGTTTCATACGATTGTGTTTCCTGCCTTGTTGATGGCGAAAGGTGATTACATTCTTCCGGATAATGTTCCGGCGAATGAGTTTTTGAATTTAGAAGGTGGAAAATTTTCCAAAAGTAGAAATCATGCAATTTATGTAAAAGATATTTTGCAAAAGTTTCCGGCGGATTATCTGCGTTATACATTGGCAACAAATTTTCCTGAAACGAAAGATTCGGATTTCTACTGGAAAGATTTTCAAGCGAAAGTGAACAACGAGCTTGCTGATATTTACGGTAACTTCGTTAATCGCACTATTGCTTTTGCGATGAAAAATTTTGAAGGTAAAGTCCCTGCGCTTGGCACATTGAACGAACGCGATAACGAATTGATTGCATTTATGCAGCAAGCGCCGCAACGCATTGGCACGTTGATTGAAAAATATAAATTTCGCGATGCTGTAGCTGAAACAATGAATGTTGCGCGCGTTGCCAACAAATATTTTAATGACAGTGAGCCGTGGAAAACAATAAAAAATTCATCGGAACAATGTGCGACCACACTGCATCTCAGTTTGCAAGTTGTGCGCGGACTTGCGGTACTGTTTTCGCCGCTCGTTCCGTTTTCATCGGAAAAAATTTGGACGATACTCAACATCGCTTCACCAATAGAAAAAGAAGAATGGAATAGAGCCGGTGAGTTAACGTTAACAGAAGGTCATCAATTGCAAACACCGGAAATATTATTTACGAAAATCGAGGATAGTGTTATAGAAAATGAATTGCATACATTAGGACACGGCTCGGAGTTACAGGCGAAGCCGGAAGAAACACCATCTAAAAATTATGCGCCGTTGAAACCACAAATTCAGTATGAAGATTTTCAAAAAGTAGATTTACGTGTTGCGAAAATTATTTCGGCGGAAGCGGTGCCGAAGTCGAAAAAATTATTGAAGCTTCACGTTGATTTGGGTTTTGAACAACGTCAGATTGTTGCCGGCATTGCTGAAAAAATCTCTCCCGAACAACTCATTGGGAAAACAATTATCGTTGTTGCAAATTTAGCACCTGCGAAATTGATGGGAGTCGAATCGAATGGAATGTTACTTGCAACAGTAGCAGATGGTGAAAATTTTGCATTACTCACTTCCTCCAAAGAAGTAGAACAAGGAATTGGAATAAAATAATCTATGCTGAATATTGATTAGGTGAAAGAAAAAATATCTTCAAATAATTATGTAATTACCAAGCATGGAAACTTTGAAAGACAGAATGATAATATTTTGCTTGTTGAACTTGAGGAGACAATTGTCAATGGTCGTATTTTAGAATCCTATGCTGATACCGGTAGAGGTGAAAGTTGTTTGGTTGCTGGGTTTTCAAAAAATGGTAAACCAATACATTGTGTTGTTGGCGAACGGTATGATAAACTTGTTATTATTACTGTGTATGTTCCAACTCCACCGAAGTTTAAAAATATTTTCGAAAGAGGTGAATAATGAATACAGTGTGTAGTTTTTGTGGCAACAAAAATTTTAAGCAGACACATGTTCAATATATTTATAAACATGATGATCATTTTTTATTATTTAATAATGTACCAGCCGAAGTTTGTGAATTTTGCGGCGAAGAGTATTATGATGTGCAAGTAATAAAAAATATTGAGCACGATGCAGAGGCGATAATTTCAGAAAAGAGAAAAGTTTCAAAATCCATTGATGTCCCAATTTTAGAATATGCGGAGATTGGGAAATGATTGTTGTAACGGGTGGTGCAGGATTTATCGGCAGTGCAATGGTGGCGAAATTAAACCAGCAAGGAAGAACGGATGTTCTTGTTGTTGATGAACTCGGCTCGACAGAAAAATGGAAGAATCTTGTTGGGAAAAAATTTTTAGATTACATGCACAAAGATAATTTTCTCAGTGCGCTGGAATCTGATTTTTTTCCGAATAATGATATTGATGCCATCATTCATCTTGGCGCATGTTCTTCAACCACTGAAAAAGATGTTGAATTTCTGATGCTCAACAATTACCGCTACACAAAATCGTTGGCGGATTACGCAACATACAATAATGTTCGTTTTATTTACGCAAGCAGCGCGGCAACATACGGCAATGGTGAAAAAGGTTTTTCTGATGACGATGCCGTTACAACGTCGCTGGCACCGCTCAATCCGTATGGCTATTCAAAACAAATTTTTGATGAATGGGCGATGCGGAATAATTTGTTGGATAAAATTTGCGGGATAAAATTTTTCAATGTGTTCGGACCGAATGAATACCATAAAGGCGACATGAAAAGTTTGGTAGTGAAAGCATACTACCAAATTATTGAAACGGGAAAAGTAAAATTATTTAAATCATACAGAAACGAATATGCCGATGGTGAACAGGTTCGTGATTTTGTGTATGTGAAGGATTGTACCGATGTGTTGTGGTGGCTGTTGGAGAATAGCAACGTGAACGGAATCTTTAATCTTGGTGCAGGGAAAGCGCGTTCATGGAATGACTTGGCAAAAGCGATTTTTTCTGCATTAGATCGAACACAGAACATCGAATATATTGAGATGCCGGAAAACATTCGCAGCGCATATCAATACCGCACGCAGGCAACAATGACGAAATTGCAAGCAGCCGGATGTCCGGTACACTTCCGGACGTTGGAAGAATCTGTAAAAGAGTATGTGCAAAATTATTTGCATCCTGAATTGAGATATTTGTAAAAAATTTCTCGCAAAGGCGCAGAGACGCTAAGAATATTTAAAAATAATTTTTGCGGCTTTGCGTCTTGGCGAGAGAAAAAATTTATATATTAACAAAAATAAACAAGGAACTGCAATGAAGAAAAAAGCTTTATTAAAAGATGTGGTAACACAAATTGACGCGACAGCATTTGATTCGACAAAAATTATTAACGCAATGCGAGAGATGTCATTCAGTTCGCGCGATACAGCACGTGCGGCGGATATTTTCAAAAAAATGCTGGAAGATAAAGGCTGCACAACAATGTTAACTCTTGCCGGAAGCACAAGCGCCGGCGGTTGTATGCAAGTCTATGCGGATATGGTACGCTACAACATGGTTGATGCGATTGTTGCGACCGGCGCTTCAATTGTGGATATGGATTTTTTTGAAGGTCTTGGTTTTAAACATTACAAGGGGACGCCGTTTATTGATGACAAACATCTTCGGAACAATTACATTGACAGAATTTACGATACGTACATTGACGAAGAAGAATTGCAGCATTGCGATGCGACCATCAAAAAAATAGTTGATGCGCTTGAACCGCGACCGTACTCATCACGCGAAATTATTAAAGAGATGGGAAAATATTTGCAGAAGTATGGCAAGAAGAAAAATTCTCTTGTGCAATTAGCGTACGAACACAATGTGCCGATTTTCTGTCCGGCATTTTCTGATTCGAGCGCAGGTTTCGGATTGGTGATGCACCAGTACGAACGGAGAGCCGCCGGTATGCCGTACGTTTCACTTGATTCTGCAAAAGATTTTCTTGAACTGACGGAAATTAAAATGGCTGCTAAAACTTCCGGATTGTTTATGATTGGCGGCGGTGTGCCGAAGAATTTCGCTCAAGATACGGTTGTTTGTGCAGAATGTTTAGGTATGGAAGTGCCGATGCACAAGTACGCAGTGCAAATTACCGTTGCTGATGTGCGTGACGGTGCGTGTTCAAGTTCAACACTGAAAGAAGCCAGCTCGTGGGGGAAAGTGGATACAGTATTCGAACAAATGGTGTATGCAGAAGCAACAACGGTGGTGCCGCTTATTTTCAGTTATGTGTACCACAATGCACATTGGAAAAAACGCAAAAAGTACGAGTGGTCAAAAATATTTACTTCGTAATATTATATGGGCATCTCTAAAAACATCGTCGTCATTGCGAGGGAGCGAAGCGACCGAAGT
>CAYHZL010000140.1:0-9486 GCA_964361075.1 uncultured Chitinophagaceae bacterium | reverse complement strand
GGAGACGAGGTGCGATTGCGCCAGGTAATTCTTAATCTTGTTGATAACGCAATCAAATATACGCCTGAAAACGGCAACGTTATTCTTGCACTCACCAAAGAAAACGGTTCGGCAATTATTACTGTGCGCGATAGCGGAATCGGAATACCGAAAGAAGAACAAGCAAAAATATTTGACAGATTTTATCGTGTGGACAAAGGACGGTCGCGTGAAATGGGCGGCACCGGACTTGGGCTTTCCATTGCAAAATGGATCGTTGAATCGCATGGCGGAACGATTATGGTGGATAGCGTTGTGGGCAATGGAACTACATTTTCCATAATTTTGCCGACAGTTAATATTAATTAACTTGCGTCTATTCTTCACCTTTAATAACTTTGAAATAGTTCCTTTGTTGTTAATACCTTAATTCTCTTTTTAATCATAAGGGCGGTTCTATAAATTGAAAAAAAAATTTCTCGCAAAGACGCAAAATGTTTATTATTATTTGTTTTCTTCGTGTCTTTGTGTCTTAGTGGCGAAAAAAACTTAATTTTTGGAACTGCCCATAACTTTTTACGGAGGTTTGTATGAAAAAAGTATTTGTATTGATGCTTGCTTTGATCTTTGTTCTTACCACCACATCGTTCGCGCAAGAAACAAAGAAAGAAGAAATGAAAGAAGCGAAAAAAGAAATGAAGCACGAAATGAAAGAGGCAAAGAAGGAAAAGAAAGAAATGAAACACAAAATGAAAGCGGCTAAAAAAGAAAAGAAAGAAATGAAACACGAAATGAAAAAATAATTTTTGTTTTTCACCTTTTTCACAAAACCCTGTTCATCAAACAGGGTTTTATATTTTAAAGAGAAAGCAGCTCTGCATTGCTTCTTCATCGGTGAATCTGTATTTTCTCAACAGAAAATTATTACACACATTCGCAATAATAAATACAACCTTATGCACACATCTACAACAGCCGCACCCGAAACCACACTCAACCGCCGATTAGGATTATTTTCTTCAATCATGGTTGTGATCGGTTCAGTGATTGGTTCCGGAATTTTTCTCACACCGCAAAATGTTGCCGCCACATTACAAATTCCGGGCTTAATGATTTTTGTGTGGGTGCTTACCGGTTTGCTTACGCTTGCCGGCGCGCTTACCAATGCCGAAGTTGCCGGCATGATTCCTGAAGCCGGCGGGCAGTATGTTTTTTTTCGTGTTACATACGGCAAGCTGACTGCATTTCTTTTTGGCTGGACAACATTTATCGTTTATCAAACAGGTTCAATCGCTGCCATTGCCGTTGCTTTCGCTCGCTACTTCGGATACTTCGTTGACCTCCCGCATCTTAGTCCTGCACTTGAAGCATGGAAACTTCCGCTTCTCGGAAATATTTATCCTTTAAAAAATATTGGCGTTACACTTATTGCAATTTCGGCAACAGTGCTTGTTACTATTATTAATTATTTCGGTGTGCAATTTGGTGAGATGCTCGGCAATGTGTTTACTTTTTTGAAAGTTGCCGCCATCGGCAGCATTATTATTCTTGCATTCGCAGTCGGACATGGAAGCACCGCACATTTCTTTCCGCTCTGGGGAATGCCGTCATCGGGCGCACTGCTTTCGGCAATCGGTGTTGCAATGATTGCAACTTTGTGGTCGTATGATGGCTGGAACAGTCTCACATTTCTTGCCGGCGAAGTAAAAGAGCCGAAGAAAAATATTCCTCTCGCACTTGTATTTGGTACGATAGCAGTAATTATTATTTATGTCGCTACCAATCTCGCGTACTTATACATCTTACCGATTGAACAAATTGCATCCTCAAAATTAGTTGCCGCTGATGTTATGGAAAATATTTTTCACGGCTATGGCGGCGCGGTTATTTCTGCATTGGTGATGATTTCAACATTCGGCACAGTGAATGCCACAACAATGACAACCGCGCGCGTATTTTTTGCAATGTCGAAAGACAAAATGTTTTTTAAAGGGATGGGAACGGTACATCCAAAATTTCGCACGCCGGCAAAATCGCTTATTGTGCAAGGAGTGTGGGCATGTATTCTCACTCTCACCGGTACGTACGACCAGATTTTCACTTACGTTATTTTTGCAGGATGGATTTTTTATGCACTTGGTGCAGGTGCGGTTTTTATTTTGCGTATAAGACAACCAAACGCCGAACGCCCATACAAAGTGCCGGGTTATCCTTTTGTGCCAATCATTTTTATTGTTGTGGCGACGTGGTTTGTTATTAATACCATTGTGCAGCAAACTGCAGATTCGATTGTTGGTCTGTTACTTGTGCTTGCCGGTATTCCGTTTTATTTATATTGGAAGAAACAAATGCTGAGTGCAAATCAAGAATAAAAACAAACGTAGCAGATAAAATGAAAAATAGTAAGAATTTAGGCACGGATAACAATCCGTGCTTTTTTGTTTGGTAGGAACGTATGCCCATGCGTTCCATAAATGTGCGGACTTCCGTCCGCACCTACAAAACACCAACGCCCGATCTCATTGCTGAAATCGGGCGTGTACTTTTTCTCAACATTTAAATACGTATTGCTAAATTTTTATTTACTGCTTGCTTCCGGCGGCTCGAAGCGTGTTACTTTATGATGCACCGGTTTCAGCGTGATCAGATGTGTATAGATTGCACCGAGATCTTTTTCCGTCATACCGGCAAAGAAAGTCCACGGCATAAGAGTCGCATATTTCATTGTGTCCTGGTTAATGTTGCTCGCTTCCGGCGTAGCATACATTTTGAAGCGCGCTATAAATTGTTCTTTCGTCCAGGTACCAATTCCAGTTTCTTCATCCGGCGTAATGTTTGCCGAACGAATCATACCCATCGGTGTTTTAAATTCGAAACCGCCGGCAAATTCCATCCCTTCTACAGGATTGCCTTTCACTTGTTGTGTGTGGCATTCTCCGCAACTGGCAATGGTTATCATATATTTTCCGTATGCAAAAATATCAGAAGTATCCGGTGCGCTTTGCTTGGTATAATTTTGCGGCACTGTGCGTATAATTAAATTCATTGGAAATTTTATGTGCGAATCCTGCACATGATTCTCAATCGGTTTCAAGGTACGAATGTACGCGATGATTGAATAGAGATCTTCTTCCGACATCTTGTTGAAATTCGGATACGGCATCAACGGAAATAATGGATCACCATTTTTTCGTACGCCGCTTGTAATTGCGCGGAACAATTCTCCATCTGTCATTGTACCAATGCCGGCAGGAGTAATATTTTTAGAATAGAGTGTCCCGGGCACACCAAATTCCTCCGGGAATATTTCTCCACCTTTGCCTTCTGTGTCGATAACAAGAGGACCTAAGAATTTTTTAAAGTCACGTATCGAATGACAATCAATACATCCGCTTACGTGATTGGCAAGATACTTTCCTCGTTCAATCCGCTCCGGTGTTGGTGTAACAGTCAGCGCTGGTGCAGCATTCACATTAGGAAACGCTAAAAAGAGATACGAGATTGCGAGTACCGCAATCAATGCTATCCCGCTAATTGCGTAGATAAAATACCGAAATATTTTTTTACCCATTCCACATCTCCGAAAAAATTATATGTAAATTGTTAGTTAAATTTTTTTGCATGAATTATCCCGTTTCTTTTGATTACGCTGAGAATAAGATTTTCTTGGGGCTTATAATACTATTTCTGGTGTTTAACCGCAAGCATTGTGGTAGGAAACCTTTTCGCAACGTATAAAAACACAAACACCCGATTTCAAAAATCTAAACTCGGGCATTTGTTCTCATTACTCAACTACTCCCTGCTCACCTACTCCACTCAAAAATCTCCGCCGAGTGAGAAGTAATATTTCGGAAGAGAGAAGCCGTTCAGATCGTACGACCACGCAACATCAATCTTCAACGGCAGACCAAAAATAAAGAGACGTACTCCAAAGCCGGTGCCGAACAACAAATCTTGTGTAATGGTATTTCCATTTTTATCTTTTGTAAACGCTTTGTATGTGTTATCCTTTGTCCACGATGAACCAATATCGAGAAATGTTGCACCGGTAATATTCTGAAATGCAATCGGCAAGCCGCCTGTTACTAAATAACGAATGAACGGGTAGCGTAATTCCAAATTTACCAAACCGAACTTTGTTCCGTTTTTAATATTGTAATTGTAGCCGCGCAACGGAAGCACCGGTGAAAGAAATGCATAATCTTCAACATCGTGAATTGGCAATTCGTTGTTCTCAAACTCTCTGTTAATCCATCCTTCAGTGCCGCCGATAAAAAACTTCTGTGCATTTTTTCCGAAACTTCCGCCGCCGGCAAAACGAGAAACAAAAACATAATCGCGCCAGAATTTTGTGTACGCGCGGTAATCAAAAGTGTACGTTTGAAAATCGAGCGCGTTGCTGCCAAGCTTCGGACTAATGATGGCATTCACAGTATAGCGCGAACCATTATTCGGCGATGTATATCCCCATAACGTATTGTCGTGAACATAACTCAATGACGGAAGAATCAGCGAGCGCGTTTGATTCGGTGATGTGGTATATTCCAAATTTTCGCGCAGCAAGTTCATCCATGTCAGCGAGCCTTCAATGCGATTGAACTTATCAAGCGGGTACGATGCCGATCCTCCAATGCCGTACGTTCTAAAACGATAGAGCGATAAATTATTATCCTGATCGTAGAGATATAAAAACCGAGCACTGTGGTACCCTTGAATACCGTAGTCAATCAGGTTTGGCAAATAGTAATAGGCAAATACGTAATCGCTGTTTTTCAGATCAAGCAACAAATTTGTTAAAAATAAAATTTGATGATCGCCAAGCATATCGCTGAACGCCATCATCGTTGTGCCTTGCACGCCATAAAATGTGCTGAACGCTGCGTTGCCGTACACAATGTCCGGCGAAAAGTTCAGTTTATATTTATTGATTTTGTAATTGCCTTCTTCATCAACATTATCGCTGATCGCGTTGTATTTATCTTTGGGTGGCTGCTCTTTTTCAACTGCGGGCTCTTCGGCAAACACATAACTTTTTAAATCTACTCTGATGTTATCGCCATACACACTCGCTGTATCTTTCGCCGATTCCAAAACGGTCAGCGCTATTGAATCTTTCTTCTGCGTACTCTGCGTTGCCCGCTTTATATATTCGGTCGGTTCTAGTTCATTCGTAGTTAATTTTTTATCGAACGGAGTTTTCAAAAGAAAAATATCGAAGCCGGCTTGGTTCAACGATGAAAATGTAAGTTTGTTTCCATCCGCAGAAAGCGAAAGCTGATACACGCCGGTAATTGAATTTGTGATCGGTCTGTCTGCACCGCTCAGCAAATTACGCTCGTACATATTTCCAATGCCGTTCCTATCGGAAACATACAGCATCTTTGTGCCGTCCGGTGAAATGACAGGCGATGTTTCATCGCTCTTCGGATAATCGGTAATGCGTTTCATCTCACTTGTTTCGGTATTGAGCGAATAGATATCGAGTTTCGAATAATCATATTTCGAAATTTTAAATGTTGCGGGAAGCTTTTCTTTACGCACATAGTCGCGCCTATCAGAAACGAAATAGATCGTTTTACCATCGGGAGCCCATGTCGGATCTGAATCGGAAAAAATATCGTTCGTTGTATTCGTGAGAGACTTTGTTTTCAAATCGTACACATAAATATCAGATTGCTGAAGTTCATTGCCGACAAATGCAATCTTGTCTCCTTTTTTCGACCAATCAACAGAAAATATTCCGTCCAATTCAAACTCTATTTTTTCTTCATCACCGCCGGCAATATCAATAAGATAAATAGCGTCATGCTCGCCGCTTTTTGCCGCTAGTGCAATTCTTTTGCCGTCGGGCGACCAGCTAATTCCGGGCGTGAGCAAATGAAGTTCTTCAAAATTTTTCGTCCGCTGTCCATCAACAATTTTTGTCAACTTATTATCGATGGTAGAAATAACATACACGTCAAAATAATCATCGCGGTCGGTAATGAATGCAATCTTATCGCCTTGCGAAGAAATTGCCGGACTGGTATTGTAAAAGTTTTGTTCTTTGGTGTGGTTCGTTATGCGAGTGGCAAAATCTGCCGGGTCTTCCCGCTTTGCAATATCGGGCCAGTAATATACTTTTTGTTCTTTCTGCCAGCGCTCGGAAAGTTCCTGAATATTTAAACCGATGGTGCTTTTAAATCCCATATCAACACTGCGCGCACCTTTCACGCGATTTAAAATCTCAGCAATTTTTTGCTCGCCATATTTATTTGCAATGTAATACCACACCGATTGTCCGCCGCGATACGCGAAATAACCGCCGAGATATTCAATCGGAGGAAGATAGGTGTGCAGTGTTGCATCGCGCATAAACATATCGGAATTCACATCCCATTTCAGCGCTTCATATTCGGCAATGCCTTCGTTGAACCACATCGGCAATTGCAAACGAATATTGTTTGAAATGATAGATTGAATTGAGCCGCCGTAAAACATATCATTTAAAACCGCGTGCACAAGTTCGTGATGGATAACATGACGGAACATGCGGTAGCTTCCTTCGAACGGCAGCACCACACGGTTCTTAAATAATTCCGTTACACCGCCGATACCTTCATCCAAATATTCACTGATAACATTTGTTTGTTGAAAATCGTTGTGCGAGTTATACACCATAATGGGAATACGGTTGTTGATTTGATAGCGAAAATTTTTGCTGATGGAAGCGTACGCAGATTCGGCAGCCGTGGCAGTAAACGTTGCCAACTGCATCCCGCCGTCATAAAAATAAATATCGAAATGATCCGTTTGAATAAACGACCATGTAAATTTTTTATATTGCACTTTATTCTTGCCGAAGTTCCCTTCCTGTCCATGCGCGACAAGAAACAATCCCATCAGCAAACATATAATGATAAAATGTTTTATTTTCATAGCATCTCTGTCAGGTTTTATTAAAAGCGGCACTACATTGGTTATATGTTGCGACCCCCTCTCAATCTCCCCCTTGCAGGGGGAGAAAACATTTTCCCTCACCTGTTCCAAAGGAATGCCTTCGGCACAAGGGGAGGGTTAGGGTGGGGTCATTAACTTTGCAGAAAAAGTATTTCCGAAAATAAATTGTTGCTTGATTGAAGTGGCACTACTATCTCAACAATTGTTTTTCGGAAACAATTCCTATTTCTTTTTTCGCTTCTTGCCGGATTTTTTCAGCACTACTTCTTCCGTTGGAACATACATAAAATCTATTTGTCTCCGTTCGGTATTCACTTTAAAAACTTTTACACGAATACTATCGCCGAGCCGGAATATTTTTTTATTTCGTTCACCGATTAATGAATAATGTTTCTCGTCGAACAGATAGTAATCATCATCAATATTGCGAACATGCACCATACCTTCAACAAGAATATCGGAAATTTCCACAAACAAACCATACGCCATTACACCGGAAATAACAGCATCAAATTCATCGCCGATATGATCGCGCATGTATTCAACTTGCATTACTTTTATTGAAGCACGCTCTGCGTCCGTTGCAACGCGTTCACGATCCGAACAATGTTTGCATATAAGCGGAAGTGCGTTGGCAAAAAATTCCTGCCGCTTCGGTGTAATGCCGTGAGCATATTCGTCGAGCAAACGGTGAACCAGCAAATCGGGATAGCGGCGAATGGGCGATGTAAAATGTGAGTAATATTCAAAACCCAAACCGTAATGACCAATATTTTTATCGGAATAAATTGCTTTTGCCATCGCCCGCAGCGCCACTTCGTTAATCACGTTTTCTTCTTTTGTTCCTTTGATGTCGTTCAACAGTTTCTGTAATTCTTTAGACGAAACTGCGCTGCCAACGTTTAATGAATGTCCGAATTTTTTTACGAACACTGAAAGATCTGCCAATTTTGCTTTATCCGGCGAATCGTGAATGCGATACACAAACGGACGCTTCCCTTCCTCTTTTTTCACAAAACCAATATGCTGTGCCACGGTCTGGTTTGCCAACAACATACACTCTTCTACCAACTGGTGACTTTTTAATCTTTTCTTTGTAAGAATTTCTACCGGCTTCCCGTGCGCATCGTACCGGAACTTTGCTTCCGCGGAATCAAAATCAATACTGCCGTTGCTCATTCGTTTCTTTCGTAGCATTGAAGCAACCGACCACAGCGATTTCACTTCATCTGTAAAATCACCTTTACCGGAATCGAGCACTTGTTCTACTTCCTCGTACGTGAATCGCCGTTTCGAGTGAATGACGCTTCGCGTAATTTCGTACTCCTTCACTTTTCCTTTTGGTGTTATCACCATGATACAGGAAAATGTCAGCCGGTCTTTGTTCGGCACTAAACTGCACAGGTTATTCGAAAGTTTTTCCGGCAGCATCGGCACGACTTGATTCGCAAGATACACGCTGGTGCCGCGTTTAAATGCTTCTTCATCAAGCGGAGTTCCTTCTTTTACATACGCACTCACGTCGGCAATATGCACGCCGAGTTTGATATTTCCGCCTTCAAGTTTTTCTATCGAAAGTGCGTCGTCAAAATCTTTTGCATCAAACGGATCGATGGTGAATGTTACCAGATCGCGCAAATCTTTTCGCTGTTGAATTTCTTTTTTAGAAATTTTTTCCGGAAGTTCTTTTACATATCGTTCAACTTCTTCGGGAAATTTTGTCGGCAAACGAAATGATTGAATGACCGAATGTATTTCAGCATGCACTTCGCCCGCCTTGCCGAGAATGTTGATGATACTTCCTTCGGGATTCAGATGCTCATCTTCCCATGAATCAAGAGCAACCAACACTTTATCGCCGGGACGTGCACCATTCAGTTCTTCCGGCGGAATATAAATATCTCTCTGCATCTTCGGGTCGTCGGGAAGCACAAAATAAAAATTTTTGCTCCGTTCAAGTGTGCCGACAAATTCGGTATGTCCGCGGGAAATCACACGTATCACTTCGCCCTGCAGCTCTTCTTCTTTTTGCTTGTTCAAAGCAAAGAGAGAAATCTCGACCGTGTCGCTGTCTAACGCAGTGCTCAAATATTTTTTTTCGATGAAAACCTTTGTACCGTCTGCAACCGTAACATACCCATGACCCGCTTTGAATAATGCGATGGTGCCGGTAACAAGATGTGTTGTGTGCGGACGATGATACCCGCGGTTTTTCGCCCACACAAGTTCATCGGAACTTACCATACTGTGCAGCACGGCGCGCAGCGCTTGGAATTCGTTTTCATCGTGAATATTCATCGCGCGGCGCACTTCTCTGGATTTAAAACCATCGCGTGGATGTTTGTTGAAAAATTCCGACACTTGTTTATATAAATTTTTACTCATTATTGTTTTGATTGTTGTGCATTGAATAATTTATGTTCATCCCTTGTAACTACTCATCCTAAAAGATTAAGCCACATTCGCCGCGGCGAATCACAGATTTTGGGCAATATATTTTTGTAACTACACAGCGTAAATGTTGATTCAAAAAATCCCTCCGCCAAAAAGACGGCGGACTTACAG
>CAYHZL010000139.1:0-9517 GCA_964361075.1 uncultured Chitinophagaceae bacterium | reverse complement strand
TAATCTAATCTAATCTAATCTAATCTAATCTAATCTAATCTAATCTAATTTTATAAATTTTTTATTCTGATAAGTAATTGTATTTCTTTTTGCAGAATGTATGAAAAGTTATTCAACTATAGAAGTGTGATACATTCACGAAGCGATGTGCCAGCTTCGCTCACGATTCAAGAGTTCAGTAAAAAATTAACAGCACCGTGCTGTTATTCTTATATCCATTACTTACCATATATAGAAGGGAAGATTACAATGAGTTCAATAACCAGTGAAGGATTAGCACAAGAGCAACGTGTGCTGAATGATTTATGTTCTTTATACACCGCTCGGCTGCAACTACGCGGCATAACACCGGAACGATTAACCGCATATGCTGCGACCGTTACGGCAATGGAAAAACAACGAAGCGACACAACACAAACAGGAACGAATAAACTCGACCTTACACAACAAGAAGAACAACAACGCACTGCATTGAGTGCTCTTGTTAAAAAGGTACAACAAGGTGCAAAGAATACTTTTCCTGACGGAAGTCCGCTGTTGAAAGATTTTCATATCGGCGAGAGATTAACAAGTTCTACTCCGCTGACAATAGCGTGGGGAAAAGATTTGCTTGCGCAATGGCTCACCTACAAAGATGTGTTGATTGCAAAAGGCGGATTGATACAAACGGATATAGATGAACTTCAAACGGCAATACAAGCATTAGAGGCAACCGATACGGCGCAGGAATTAGCAAAGAAGAAAGGGGCACCGGAAGCAACGGCAGCATTTAAGAATGCAATGGAGACTGCAAGACAGACGGCTGACTCGTTACATGGCATTGCTACAGTGGAGTTTAAGAATGAACCGAATGTATTGAAACAATTTGAGCTTGCCAAGAAATTACGGTACCAAACATCAGGCAAAGGAAACAATAATGAACCACCACCGATGCCGCCAACACCGCCTGTACCACCAACGCCATAGAAAAAAAACCATCCCACTATCAAGATTTTCAATCTTGATAGTGGGCTTGATATTGGGGTAGAAAAGCCAAAAACAGTGGAAAAACCACAAAAAATGGCATTTTGCAACAGAGAAAATCTATTGGTACGCGTATCTTTGCGACTGGTGCGTCAAGAAAAACCTTTGGTGCGGTGTTCTGAGAGACTGGTACGGCCATCTCAGCGATTGGTACGGCTGGCTGAAAGACTGGTGCCTCCGTCTAAGTTAATGGTGCGCTTCTCGTTGCCATTGGTGCAGCATGCTCAATGACTGGTACCTCTCACTGAGTGATTGGTGCGGTAAGAAAAATGATTGGTGAATGGGTTTGAGTGAGTTTGAAAAAATGGTAAGCTATTTTTCATGAAAAAGACAATACTAATATCCTACTTACTTTGCTTTTACTATCCGATTTTGTGTTCAGAAAACGGAAAAAAAATAGGCACTATATCCCTTCAACGTATCAACATTTTTGACACGACCCAAAGTTTTTCGTGGATAGAAAACATTGCAAATTCATCACATATTCTTACACAGGAACATATCATCAGACGTGAACTACTTTTTCAAGAAAATGAAATTCTCAACGATACATTACTTCTTGAAACTGGAAGAAATTTGAGAAAACTTGGATTTATTGGTGACATTGAAATAAAAAAAAATTTGCGCAATGACTCTTTGATTGATTTAGATATTGTTATACATGACAAGTGGACTCTTAATTTAAATTTTTCTGCTAAACGCGAGGGTGGAATTAACAATTTTAGCACATCAATGAGTGAAGATAATTTTATTGGATTGGGACAGAGTTTAAGTTTGGGATATAACAATATATCAAACAGATTGAATCCACATGGAATAGAAGCGTATTTTCGAGATAGGCGTCTGTTAGTACCAAATTACAATATTGTAATTCAATACAAAAATTCAGAAGATTTGCGAATAGCAACTCTTCTTCTTGAAGATCCTTTTTATACGGAAAGTGATTCATGGGCAGATGGAGTATATCTTGATCAAGGTGTAGAGAAAAAACGTATTTATTCAAAAGGTACAGTTGAGGTTGAAAAATATTTTAGAACAAATGCACAAAAGGTGTGGGCACAATATTCGATCAATTGGAAATATAAAATACGACTTGGTTCGGCTTATTTGGTTCAGAAATCCGAACAAGATTCTTTATTTCAGAATATTTTTGATGACACCAACTTATTGAATATTTCATTAGGAATTATGAATCGTTCATTTATTATTGACCACAATATTAATAGTATAGATAGAAATGAAGATATTCCGCTAGGCTATTCACTATCTTTCGTACTGGGAAAAGATATTTTCAAAAACAAGCTCTATTACATATTATCACAGCTTCAAATTTCTTCGATGATGTGGAATACTTATTTCAGTAATTCTGTATCATTACAAGGATATGTTCGCGACAATAATTTTCAAGATGCCACATTATCGTTATCAACACAAGCATACACAAAGCTGAATGCTGAAAATCTTGTTGTTGCAAGAGTAAATGGAATTTACGGTTTAAAATGGAACTCTAGTAAGCAAACTTTTTTAGATTCACCTTCTGGTGTACGAGGATTGCCGTCTTTTTCATATTCAGGGAATCAAAAGATAATTCTCAATATCGAAGATCGTTTTGCTACGAATATTCATATATGGATTTTTAATATTGGCGGAGTGTTATTTTCTGATTTTGGTATTATTGGTGAACAAGATAAAAAAATATTTTCTGAAAAAGTTTATAAATCAGTCGGAATCGGTTTAAGAATCTTAAATGAAAAACAACAAGGGAGTGGAATCACACGATTAGACTTGGCGTACAACATTAACAATAGAGCTGTTGAGTTTATTATTTCAACGAATCAATTGTTTAGTGCATTTAACAATATTGATATTGCTTCGCCGCTTTCGTTTCAATAACATAAATAATATTTATCATTTCTTAACTACACTATGATAACACTTAAAACATATGAAAAATAAAATCTTGCTGTTCATTTTACTATTAACTTTGGTAACACGATTATATCATATTGCTTTTCCAATTGCCGGTTGGCATTCATGGAGGCAATCTGATACAGCGGCAATTGCCCGAAATTTTGCAACGGAAAATTACAATATTTTTTATCCAAAAATAGATTGGCGTGGAAATACTGCCGGATTTGTAGAGTCAGAATTTCAACTGTATACATACACAATTGCTTCCCTTTACAAATTATTTGGTATACATGAGATGTTTGGAAGATTGCTTTCAGTATTCTGTTCCATCGGAACTGTCCTTGGGATTTTTCTTTTGGTTAAAAAGATTGTGAATGAACAGACAGCATTGTGGTCTTCATTTTTTTATGCAATACTGCCGTTAAGCATTTTTTATGGCAGAGCGTTTATGCCAGAACAAATGATGTTAATGTTTTCAGTGTTTGGTATTTATTTCTTTTCAAAATGGCTGGATACTCAAAAATTTTTATTTTTCCTTTTCTCAGTTATAAGCATTTCACTTGCCGCTCTCTTAAAACTACCGGCGTTATATCTTGGTTTACCACTATTGTTTTTATGCTGGAATAAATATCAAAAAGCGTTATTTACCCGACCGTTGATATGGATATTTGCACTATTCGTTTTTGCTTCAGTCGGATTGTGGTACTATCATTCGCATCAGTTGAAAGCAATGACAGGATTGTCTTTCGGAATTTGGGACGTTGGCGTTGATAAGTGGGGTAATATGGAATTATTAACTTCCTTCAAATTTTACAATGATGTATTCTTTAAAAGTGTTGCTGAAAGACATTTTACGTATGCCGCATTTATTCCATTTGTTGCCGGTTTTTTTGTAAAAAGAAATTCAAAGCAGGAATTCCTTTTTGATTTTTGGTTTATCGCAATTATTATTTACATCCTAATCGTAGCTAAAGGAAATAATGTTCATGAATATTACCAACTTCCACTGATGATTCCCGGAGTTATTTTTTTAGGTAAAACATTTGCTGTTTATTTTCAATCTCATATTGAACTTACAAGTAAGAAAAAAAACATAAAATATTTTCTTGGCTTTTGCTTACTGTTAACATTGGTATTAAGCACAATGAGATTGCAAAATTTGTTCGATGGAAAACGCGCAGCCGCGCCCTTATTTCAATTAGCTGGTGCAGTGAAAGAGACAACCACTCCGAGTGATTTAATTATTACTGTATCAGAAGGCAATCCTGTTGTGCTATACAATTGCGAACGCAAAGGATGGACTTGTTCACCGATGCAAATTGATTCTTTTTATCTAAAACAAAAGAAAAATGAAGGAGCAACATATCTTGTTGCAGAGAAAGAAGTATTTGTTCGAAACGGTCTCCTTAGACAAATTGACTATCTAACAAAATATTTCACTGTGATTAGAAATGAAGAACACTATATAATAGTAAAGTTATAACTGCAGTTCATCTGATTTTATGCTTCACTCACAACTGAAAGAAAGGAGGCTATCAAAATCACACAAATAAAAAACCCGCTCCAATGATTGCAGCATTGGAAACGGGCATTACACAAACATTTCAAGCGTCCATATAGACCGCCTTGTGGCGGAAGATGCTTTTGTGTTTGCTACTGCAAATTAATTAACTATTAGTTTGTAAACAAATGTGAAAGGTTAAAGATCATGAGAAAATTATTTGTCTTTATATTTATACTCTTTATTAATGGGTTAACTTTGTCTCAAACTCCAGATTGGAGAAGTGAATGGAGTAATGGCGGGAACGGAAATTTTAGTGGATGGGTGCCAAGCAGTGCTGATGTTTACAGACCAATAGCGTTTATAGGCTCTGATAATAATGACTTGTTATTCATTAATATTTCAACCGGATGGGTGGGAACATATTCATACCGTTTAAATTCATCATTTCAACTAGGATGGTGGCCGCAATTTAGTAATAATGGAAATCAGTATTTAAATAATACTAGTAGCGGTTGGCACATTGGTTCAACCGATGCTTATGTTGTGATTAAAAACCCCAGTGCTAGATCGTATGTCTTATCTCTTGTACGTTCAGGAGGATGGGCTATGATTAATAAACCGGAATGGAATGGAATGGAAGCAATTTTTATTTTTCGCATCCTTGGGATAATAGTGGGAATGGGTGGATTTCAGGATGGCATATTGATCCAAACGATCAATATGTATCGGGAAATTTTTATAGTGGTTCGTTTGTGAACGAAGTATTTTTTGTGAATCCCAATGGATATGCTGCATTAATGTATTTTTCTGGAGTTATTTGGAATGGTGTATGGGGTAACGGTGGTAACGGTAATTTAAATGGACAGTGGTCGGTAAGTTCATCAGATGAATACCACGCTTTTGATTATAATGGAGATGGAGTTGATGAATTGTTATGTATTAATAGATCAAATTCAATCGCAAAGATTTTATCCTTCAATGGCTCGGTATGGTCCACTGTGTGGGCAAGCAGTAATGGAACGATAAGCACAAGACCAATTAACGACGGCAGCATTTTTAGAGTAAACAAGTTCAAGGAAACGGGAAATGTTGATCAATTAATGATATTAAAAAATTCATCTCCCTATTATGCCTCGTTACATGAATTTAGCGCTGGAAATGGATGGAGCGAATTGTGGAATAATGGTGGAGTTCAATCTATTACAAGCACGGGTTGGCAAATGGGTACTGTTGATGCATATGTTGCTCCTGAACGACATCTTGTAGCTGTTAATTCTACATGGGCAATGAGTGCGCGCTTTGATTGGTATCCAAACATTCCGCAAAACGTAGCTGTTGGTCCTTCGAATAACCATCCACAAGTAACTTGGACGCGCAACTCTGAACCGGATATTGCCGGCTATGATATTTATCGTGATCTTGGTTCAGATTTTGGTCTCATTGCTACTGCAAGTGCATCAGCTTCATCATATATTGATGTTGATTTGTATATAGGAAGCACAACTAGATTTTCTCCGTACGCAACATATTACGTTGTTGCCAAAGATGTTTCAACATTGCAATCACCGGCATCAAGGCCTGTCTCAATTAGTTATTCGGGAGCACAAAGAAAAAATATTGCAGTAGTTGAGATGCCAAAAGATTTTTCAATGGACCAAAACTACCCGAATCCGTTTAATCCGTCAACTACAATCTCGTACGGAATACCGGATGCGGGTACTGTGCATCTTGTCGTGTATGATAATCTTGGCAGAGAAGTTATAACACTTGTGAACGAATACAAAAACGCCGGTTACTATCAAGCAAACTTTGATGCAGGCAAACTTTCCAGCGGAATCTATATCTACAAACTACAGTCTGGTAATTTTACATCGGTGAAGAAGATGCAGATGGTGAAATAGTAAAATAATAGCAAGGTAAGAGGGGACGAACGCCCGCTTTATTTTTTGCAAAAATAAAGCGGGCGTTTCATTTTTCAAGCGGTCGGTAAAAATAATTTAATCGAAGTTCCTTTTCCCATTTCACTTTCGATCTCAATTTTACCTTTGTGGTCATCAAGTACTTTTTTTACAATTGCCATGCCGAGACCTGTGCCATGTTTTTTCCCGTATGTAACAAACGGTTCAAAAATTTTTCTCTTCATTTCTTCCGGCATACCGGTTCCCGTATCGGTGAAATCAATTTTCACCATGCCATCCGCACTTTCTGTCGAGACGGTCAATGTGCCACTGTTCGGCATTGCATCGGCGGCGTTGCTGGCGATGTTGTAAAACACACGCACCATTTTATCTTGGTCAAGTTTCACTTTGCCGGAGAACGTTAGATTTTTTTGCAGCGTAATATTCCGCTTCGTTAAATCTTTTTCGATGAACATCAGCACACCTTCCATCACATCGGCAAATTCCACTTCTTCGATGTTCGTTGAGCTGATGCCGCGGCTGAAATCTAAAATTTCCTGCGTCATATTCACGAAACGGTCAACCTGATGAATCATTTCATCGGCAAGTTTACTTGCTTCTTCATTGCCCGATTTTTTCTTCATCACTTGCGCATACACACGCAATGTGCTCATCGGATTTTTGATGTCGTGAATAATGGTGCTCGCCATTTTTCCGACGGCGGAAAGTCGTTCGTTGTTCACCATCTCCTGCGCAATCCGCGCATTTTCAATTGCTATGGATGCGTGCATCGAAAGTGCATTAATAAATTCTTCATCAGATGACGTGAACGGTCCCCCTTTTTTATTCAGCATCTGAAACACGCCGATAATTTTTCCGTCCCGATTTTTCATCGGCATGCAGAGCATATTGTTGGTGTGGTACCCGGATTTTTTATCTACTTCAGCATTGAAACGTGCATCGTTATATGCGTCGGGTATATTAATTGTCTCGCCGGTTTTGGCAACGTACCCCGCAAGTCCTTTTCCAACCGGCAGACGAATCTCAATCACTTCCGCACCGCGCAATGCCTTCGACCAAATTTCACCTTTCAGTTCATCCAGCAAATACAATGTGCCGCGGTCTGCATTAATAGATTTGATTGACGTTTCAAGAATAATGTCGAGCAGCTTGTCGAGGTCAAGTGTCGAGTTCACCGTCTTTGCTGCATCAATCAACATGTTCAGTTTGTTGATGTGCTGTTTTGAAATTTCCACAGTGCGGTCGAGTTCGTTCACAATCGTTCCATCTGCAACACGAAGCCGTTTGCTCATTGCTTTTAAAATATTCAGTGCAACGATATGATTCGTTTTAATCAGACTGTCGAAATCCTGTTTTGTAATCATGGCAACAACAGTGGGGTCAAGAGTAGAAGTGCGCGCGGAACGGGGTTGATCATCTAATAATTCCATCTCACCAAAAAAATCTCCTTTGCTCAGAACAGCAAGTACTGTTTCGGCGCCGTACTTTGTAATTTTGGAAATTTTTACGCGGCCCTCCAAAATAAAATAGACACGTTCGCCGCGCGTATTTTCCTGAAAGATAAGAGTGTTGCCGGGGAAGTTTTCTTCTTTGAGAAGCTTTATAATATTTTGAAGGTCTCTATCGCTAATATATTTGAACAAACTATTGTGGCGAATATTTTCTATTGTTAAATATGTATTTTCCATAGCGGGTATGGCATTAAGAGAAGGTGATACGTCGTCGTGGATTGGAAAAATTTACTACTTATGGAATAGAGATGCAAGGCATGAAATTGCGTTGAATTACTTCAGCGTTGCGAGCAACGCATCAACAGTGCTTTTATTTTTTTCGCTGATGCGTGCTGTAATGTTGATCATATCATCTTCGTATTTTTTTTCAAGGATTTCAGCCAGTTCATACAGACGCGAAAGAAGTTTGTATTCCGTGTGCGGAATAGTAATTTCAATATCGTACAATGTTGAATGGATCATCGAAAGCAAGTGTTCTTGCAATCCGAGAATATTTATTCCCCGTTGTGCCGAAATAAAAATTGCCGGCGCATAGCTGTCCTGAATTTCACGGATGAACGACCGGTCTTCGAGCGAATCAATTTTATTGAACACATACACAACAGGTTTATCCCCAGTGCCGAGATCGGAAAGTGTGTTGCGCACCACTTCAATGTGTTCTTCAAAGTGTGGATTTGAAACATCGACAACGTGAAGAAGAACATCGGCTTCGATCACTTCTTCGAGTGTGCTTTTAAATGATGCAACAAGATGATGCGGCAATTTACGAATGAAGCCGACGGTATCCGTGACGAGCACGCGTGTTGTTGGCGACAGTGCAACGAGCCGCGTTGTTGCATCCAATGTTGCGAAGAGCCGGTTCTCGACAAATACGTTTGAATCGGAAAGTGTATTCAACAATGTTGACTTGCCAACGTTTGTATAACCGACCAGTGCGAGCGTATGAAATTCTTTTCTGCCCTGTCGCTGCGTTTTTCGTTGTGAACTTATTTTTGCCAGCTTCTCTTTTAAGTGAGCAATACGCTGGCGAATCATGCGGCGATCAGTTTCAATTTGCGTTTCACCGGGACCTTTGGTGCCGATGCCGCCGAATTGTTTTGAAAGGTGCGTCCATTGCCGCGTGAGCCGCGGCAGAAGATATTGCAGTTGTGCAAGTTCAACTTGTGTCTTTGCTTCGTTGGATTTTGCGCGCGTTGCGAAAATATCGAGAATCAACCCGCTGCGATCTAACACTTTGCATTCCAACTCGCGTTCTAAATTTCGTACTTGCACGGGAGAAAGGTCGTCGTCAAAAAGAACGAGAGAAACTTTTTCATCGTCCACAAGCTGCTTCAGTTCTGCCACTTTTCCTTTGCCGATATACAACGCGGAATCCATCCGATCTTTTTCTTGCAGAATCTTGGCTATGACATTTGCGCCGGCAGTATCGGCAAGCAATTCCAATTCCTCCAAATGTTCTTCCGCTTGTTTTCTGCGGACGAGCCGGGTTGCCAAACCGACAGCAATTGCGCGTTCCCGTTTTTCTTTTACAAGTTCTATCATAGTTGACATGTTATTTCAATTGATGTTTTCTGTTTTTTTAGAAAGTTCTTTTGTAACTCCTCAGCGCAATATAGACGCAGATTTTTGTAATAAAAAATAATCTTTAA
>CAYHZL010000138.1:0-9517 GCA_964361075.1 uncultured Chitinophagaceae bacterium | reverse complement strand
AGGCTGTAAGTCCGCCGTCTTTTTGGCGGAGGGATTAGTTGAATCAATAATAACGTTGAGCAGTTACAAAAAATTACCACAAAGCCACAAAGCGGTGAGAATCTATTTCGTCTTCAACTCAAACACGCCATTCCATTCTGCAGGGGGCGGTGCGATAGAAAAATATCGCGTGCGCTGGAGATACACATTGCTCGGACCATCAAGCGGATCAATTTTTAATGCTTCCGAAAATTCTGCGAGCGCTTCTGCAAACTTTCTCTCACGATATAAGAGCAGCGCTTTGTTGTAGTATTCGAGAAGCGCTGTTTTCTCTTTGGGAATCGATCCGTCGGATTTTCCAATCAATTCAAAAACTTTTATCGGCTGCGTTTTTCCTTTTACCACAAGCAAATCTAATTCACGATACACAAACGAATCCTTCACTAATTCTTGTGTGCGCTCACTCATCATAATGTATGTGCCGTACTGTTTGTTCGCTCCTTCTAAGCGCGAACCAAGATTCACGCTATCGCCGATCACTGTGTAATCAAATTTTCCTGCGCCGCCCATATTACCGACGACCATACTGCCGGTATTCAATCCCATACGAACAAACACATCGGGCTTTCCTTCGCTTTTCCATCGCGCGCGAATCTCAGAAAGCTTTTCCTGCATTTCAACCGCCGCAGTGCACGCATCGAATGCGCCGTTCGCAAGTTCCAACGGCGCTCCCCAGAATGCCATGATTGCATCGCCTTCGTATTTATCTAATGTGCCGCGATTGCGTACGATAATATCGCTCATCGCACTGAGATATTCATTCAGCAGCAGCACAAGCGCTTCCGGATCGAGACGTTCTGAAAATGAAGTGAAGCCGGCAATATCGCTGAAGAATACTGTCAATTCTTTTTTCTCGCCGCCAAGCCGCAGTTTTTCCGGATGCGCGATGAGTTCGTTGACAACATTCGGATTGAGATACTGGCTGAACATTCCTTTGATCATTGATTTTTGTTTTCGTTCGACAAGATATTGATAGACCGCACTGCCGAGATAATTTCCACCCACAGCAAAAATTGGCGAGATAATCGGAAGGACAATATTTCGATGTGTGAAAAAATATTCAGCAAGAGTAATAATGGAAAATATTATTCCTCCCGAAAACAGCAACGCTGCAATTTCGAACAGAAACCCGAACCGTGTTTTGATTTGTTTCAGCGAGGAGACGACAATAAAAGTAAGCAGCGACACAACAATGATGTAGGCGCTTTCCACCGGCAGTGAAAGTTTTCGCAGGTAATTCTGATGCAGTAATGTTTGCAATGCATTCGCGTGCAACTCCACACCGTATATTTGGTTTCTGTCGCTTGCATCTTCTTCGGTTAACGGCACATTAAATAAGTCTTTGGATTCAGAAAAGTACGGACCGAGAAGTGCAATTTTATTTTTGAATACATTGTCGTGCAGCAACCCAATATCGGGATCGTCGAACACATTCAATTCGATACCGAGTTCTTGTTCTTCTTTTGTTGTGAATGAATGATCGTCTAAGACATCGGCAAGATCAACACGTCGAAAAGTTTTCGAAGCAAATCCATAATAATTCACCAGCATAGAAACGTCATCAAACTTCGGAACGTGATTGTTTGGAAAAACAAAACTCGTGTCGTCAATTAACGTTATCATGGTTGAAGGATAGCGCATGTATTTATTATAGAGAGCAAATGCAAATGACGGTATGTAGCGTTCTTGTTCCGGCATTTTTGCGAACGGCATGTAGCGGCGAAAAATACCATCCACATCGTTCGGCACAAACACACTTCCAACAGAGCTATCGGCAGCATAAAAAATAGAATGGAAATTTTCTTCTTGTCTGTGAATAGTTGCTTCGTCTATACTAATATCCGTTTTTCCTGCCACGACAACATTTTTGCATTCTTGTATGGTGCGAAATAAATCGTCATCATTGTTTGGATTTTTTGTATCGGGTTGTTCAAAGGTCAAGTCTAATCCGATGGCGCGAACACCGGCTTTATTTAAATTGCGGATTGCTTTGGCGTAGTAGCTTCGGGGAAAAGGAAAACGTTCGGGTACTGTTGCTTCGGTCTTATCGGAAATTGTTACAATAATAACATCGAGCGAATCTTTTGCATAGGGAAGAGGACCGCGGTGGATAAATAATTTATCAATGTAGGAAAGCGAAAGCCGGTCGAATACACCGAACGGATACAAAGCATCGTGGACAAAGACGAGCACCAGGAACGCAATGCTGCAACTGAGCACAACATAAGCACCCCATGTGCGAAGTTGAGCGGCAGAAATTTTTTTCATGTGAGCGAAGCCATTCCCGAAGGGATCCCTTTGGGACACTTTGTGAGCAGATTAAAAATCGATTCGATACAGCAAACTGATGAATGAATCGTTTGTATTTTCTTGTGTTGAAATTTTCGATGCTTTGTTTGCAATAAATTGTGCTTGTAAAACAAGCGCCTGATTTTGTGCAAAAGAATATTGCAATGATGATTCAATCATCGTTCGTTCAAAATCACCAAAGGTAGGGGCAAATGTTGCAGAGAGTTTGAGAATATCTTTGTAAAGTTTGTACCGCGCGTTCAGTGTAATCGTTGAATAATCAAGTGGCTCGAGCACTAATTTTGCCAGAGGAGTTCCACTTGAGCTATCTATTTTTAATTGCGGGATAGTATTTTTGCTCAACGATAATCCGACAGTGCTTTCTAATGGAAACGTGTGTGTGGTATTGATGAGCAAGAAGCCGTTCATACTTTTGATATCTTGATTTTTCGGTGTTCTATCATCTTTGTTTGCAATGTCAACACTCAATGTTGTATTGTGTCTGCCCCAAAGAGAAAAATCGTAACTCATTTGAACAAAGTAGCGTTTTGTTTCTTCATCAATGGCACGTTGTGCAAGCTGTTGATTAGTATCCAACGGGTTGACAGTGTTGGTGTTTTGATTTACAACATAGCCGATGGTAATGTTTGGCAGCGTGCTCGATGGAAATAATGAAACAGACGTGTTCATTGTTTTATATGTTGTTGTCGAAATTTCGTAGCCGGATGTATTGTTTTGTAAATTCTCAAATGTGCCGGTCAGGAATAATGTATTGCCAAAGAGGCGCAGACGGTCGGTAACATTATATCCTTTAATATCTTTTCGAATGGATGTCGCACCCGACGAAGAATAATCTTTACCATGAAACATGTACGATCCCTTCAAATAATTTCCGAAGTAATTAACGGAGAACGCAGTTTCGTAGACGAGCGATGTAAGTCCGATAGGATTGATCGGCACTAAATTTTCGTTGAGCGTAATAAGTTTTGTAACATACGGAAGAAATTTTTTCAAATTATCTCCGTCGGATTTTGCAATTGTTTTGCGTGCGATGGCAGCATCAATACTATCGACGGTAAATTCAGGAACAGAAATATCAATATTGTTTAAACTGAATGATGCTTGCGATGCGAATTCGATTCTTCTGTCATCGAACGCGATTAACAAATCAGAACCCAATACAACATTTTCTTGCGGCTTTACAACAACGGGGGGATTTTTATCGAACTCATCTTTCGCTTTCAAGTATGTGAAGCCCCATTGAAAATTTTCTCCCTTGCCAAAACTCGGGCGAACGGCAGTAAGTGTGCGTCGCAATGTACGCGGAACAGAATCTCGAACTTCACGAATAATTTCGCCTGATGAGGCGTTCACATTAAATGCGCCGAGCAGCAAATCGCCGGTAACACCACGCACGCGTCTTCCATCTAAAATAAGCGAAGGCATACGGGGATACGCATCACCGATTCCGATTCTTGCATACCGCGCATCCAATCCGAAGTTGTAACGATTTTGCGGCTGATTCTCCGGCTGTTCTTCCGATGTCAGCGAGAGCAATGCATTCGTTTTTAAAATTCCGTACGACGCATACGCGCGTGAATCGAGCCGGTTGTATGTTCGTTGCGCTCCCTTAATGTTTTCATTTCGTGATTGTGCTTGTGCGTTACCATAATATTGAAATGCGGTTTGTTGTTCTTCGGCTTGTTTCTCCGTAACAACAGAAAATGATCTGCTTGTAGAATGGTACAGTGCGCCGGTTGTATCGAACACTTGTACTTTCAACGAATGCTGTCCCATCGCAATATTTTTTGGAAGCGCATCCGGCGATACGACCATGATATCGCCCATTAAGACAGCGTATTTGGAAATATCAGTCGTGCCGAAAAATATTCTTGTTTTCTTTTTATTAATTGCATCACTTGCGTACACAAATGAAAGCGAGATGTACATGTCGGAAGGAGCAACGCGATCGCCTTCTTCAGGACTCATGATGATGAGTTCGTTCTCTTTCGTAGAACGTGCGTCAATAATTATACGCGTCGGCAATGTGCGTGGATTTTCAAACGGAAATGTTTCAATTACACCGGCTCGTGTCTCAATCGAAACAAATACTTCCATAAAAGGCGGCGCTACTTCACTTCCGGGAATACTACTCGTTGCTGAATCGCGCAATAGCTGCATTTCAATTGTGCGAAACTCCGATTGACCGAACTGGCGATAGTGTAATGTTGCACGTGTTATCTCGTTCACTTTAGTAAGTTCAGCAGAAATTTGCAGCGCCGTTCTTTCTGTAGAACGTGCCGGTACAATGGAACGGATATAATTATTAACTTGTGCATGTAGCAATTGAGTTGTAAAAGTAAAAGATAGAGCAAGAAGGACTATTGCTGTGCGCAGTACCGGTGAAGTGTGCATGTTATTTACAAGTAGTAGTTTTGAATGAAAAAATTGCATAACTGCCAGCATTTTTTTTTGAAATTTATCGAAACTACCTCGCTTATGCAAGTTGTTTTCTGTTTAAAAAAAAGACCTGACAATTTTCAATTACTGTCAGGTCTCTAATTATTTGAATAACAGGACATCTCTAAAAACCTTCAAGGTTTATCTTGACTAAATTTCATGATGTTTAATATTCTGGTGCATCGCAAAATCAAATGCACCAGAAGCGCATCAGCCTTTGGCTAAAACCTTGAAGGTTTCATAACTAATTTTTAGAAGTGCCCAGCCGTATCTAATTGCTAATACTCAATCACCATAGTTTTACGTTTGCCGGATGGATCAGTAAATTCTATTTTAAGCTGATTTTTTTCTCCGGCTTGAATTGGAACGATAATCGGATTGGATTCCGGATTGCTTTGTGGATACGTCAATATTGTTCCATTTTTTACTCGGATAGAAACATAGGCTTCAATTGATGGAGCAATAACATCGGCTGATGGAATTTTAAACTTTGTTTTGCTGCCTCCAAATGTTCCAATAATTTGTTTATATGGTTGGTCGTTTTTCGTTCTGTAATAAACCGAGAACATAGCAATAAGATTTTTCAATGTATCTAATGGAATAGATGTCTGTGTAATTTCAACAGTAATTTCCAAATCATTTTTTTCCTTTACCAACGGTGCAGTAACGTTAAAGCTGAGCGAAAATCCGCCGCTCGATGTTGACGAGCCGCTGCTGCTGCCGCCTTGTTGTCCGCCGCCGCCCGTGCCAGTAGTATCACTTCCGCCGCCACCAGACACAGAATTATAGAATTGATTGATTTGTTCTCTGGTTGACGTCTTGACATTAATTGTTCCGTTGGTGTACGATTTTGCTGTTTGTCCTGCACCGACCGTAACAGTAACATTTGAAATATTATTTTTAAATTCTACCGTGCCTGAACCAAGAATCAAAATATCGCTGGCGCTGTCCGGATTCGAAATCAGTAATCCTTCTGTGCCGCGAATAGATGCAACAGATGTTGGCGTGGAGAATTCAAATTTTTCATTTGGACGTTTCTGCACTTTAAAACCAAGTTCGCCGCGCTGCAAGTATACATTTTTTGAAAACTCTTTGTTCTGTGCAAAGTCGCCGCGAATGGTAATTTCAGATTTTTCTTGCACGCGAAGAAGTGAGTTTTCAATAAACTTGACGATAACGAACGAATTCTCTTTTGTCCGTATTAAGTCGCCCGAAAAAAGCGGTATTGCAGGAACTGCTTTTCTCCAATCTTTTCCTCCAGATTTATATTCTACCGTACCGACCGGTTTATGAATTGTTGCAACGGGTGAATTACTTCCGGCAAACACCAACGCCGCAGCAGTAAAAATAAGTGTAATAATTTTTTTCATACGCTCTCCGATAAGGAACTTAAAATTTTTTCAATGACACAGATACAATCAAAAAAAATCGTTGGTTAATCTTCAAAACGAATTGACGTTACTTTACTTTTATTCTGCGATAAAATGACTTGTAATTCCTGCACCGTAATAGGAATACCATTCAGCGAAAGCCGCGAACTGTTGATGTGTAAATTTTGATTTTGAATTGCATTGATAGCGTTTTCAAATGGAGTGCCTGAAAAAGTTGTTTGCAAAAGGTTTACCAACATTTGTCCTTGCGGATCGGCAATAGAAAATGAGCGAATAGTACGAAGCGGATCAACTTCAAACCCAAATGCGGAAGCAAGACCATCTAACACAATCACATACACTTTACCTTGTTCCAATGGTCGTGGTCCTTTTAAAATTGATACGCCCGGTGTACTGACTGCTGATTGTGGATAGGTGTACGTTGACATGTTTCCCGATTCACGTTTACTGATTTTTATTTTTAAAAATGGATCAGAAGCGGAGATTGCATCTTCCAGAGATTGATGTTCGGGACGTTTTTCATAGACCGAAATTACCACCGTGCTGACATCATAGATAAATTGAAATTGTGGAAATGGTGTCGGGTATTGAAAACCATTTTCCGACGGCATATTTAAAATTGCAGTTGTTGGATTTGTTACCTGCACAGTTCTATCAATGACAATAGGAGCTTCACTTGTATCTCTATTACCAACTTTTACAACTGTTACTTCGATATGAACTTCGTATGTGCCTGATGGTACACGACCTCCGCTGGCAGGATCAGAAATTTTGTCTTTCAATTTTTTCTTAATATCTGGATCTATATCTGCTTTGATATCAATATCCGATTTTGGATTATCTTGTGCGTCTTTGCTGGTGAACAAGCGACCTTGTTCCGGAATCGTAAACGGTTTTGTTGTATGAGCTTCAACTATCTTACTGTATTTTCGGTCTTCATCAAGTGTAACGTACGCTTTGATAAGCATATTCACCATCACAGGAACGCGTGGTGATGTGAGGTTAAGAATAGTAAGCGAAAAAGTTGTTGGTGCAATATCTTTCACTTTCTCTGCCAGCGGATCTACCAGCGATGTGGCGTTGATAATATCCGCTTCGGTGATGGTTGGTGTTACTGAAATAGATTGTGCTAATGTGCGCGATGCAAACAATCCAATTGCAGCCAACATTATTAGTAATGGAATTTTTTTCATAGCAACACTCCTTTGTAATGAATAAACTATCTATCGAACTTTAAAAGTCTTGAATCAGTGAAGATGTCTGACACCTTGCCGATGAAATGAGTAAAAAGTTGTTATTTTTCTGAAATTTAATTAAAAAGGTGTCTGACATCTTCATTGACAATAAGATACACAATTCAAAATATTACACAATGTTGAGAATCACTGATTGCATTCTCAACCAAAAATATCATTAGGGCATCTCTAAAAACTAATTTAATGGAACACGTAAGCGAAGCCATCCCTTCGGGAGATAACACTGATGGGACTGATTTTCACTGATAAAATCCGTATTAATCCGTTTAATCTGTGTCATCAGTGTTCTATTTTTATTCATTCGTGAGTTTTTAGAGATGCCCATTAACCAAAAATATCATTATAGAGCACGAACACCATTAATCCCAGCAAGAGTGCAACGCCAATTTGCTGCACCACTTGTTGAAATTTTTGCGGCAATGGCTTTCGGAAAATTGCCTCGTACAAAAGAATCACTAAATGTCCTCCATCCAATGCAGGGAAGGGAAGAATGTTGATTACAGCCAGACTGATGCTTAATACTGCCATAAATGCAAGAAAATTAACAATACCAACTTCCGCTGTACGCGAGGCGGCTTGTGCAATTTTCACAGGTCCGCCGACAGATTTTGTGAATGAAACTTTTCCTGTAAACATTTGCCAAATATTTTCTGCGTACAGTTTTGTCATGCTCTCAACTTGTTTCAATCCGTGCGGAAGCGATTCGAACAAACCATATTTCACAATCAATGTAGGTCCGTTGTAACGGCTGCCGATTGCAATTCCAATTAATCCTTCTGCAGATGGCGTAACAGTTCCGGATTTTAATTCGCCGTTATGTTTCCATTCGATGGCGAGTGGCTTCAACGGATTTGCTTTTACAATTTTGATGACATGTTCCTGATTGAAAACTTTTGTTGCATTCAAAGAAATAATCACATCGCCCGGTTTTAGGCCGGCTTTTTCTGCGGGCTTATTTTTCATCACATCCGAAATAATTGCTTCAGTGAAATTTGGAATCAGACCAAAACCTGCTTCGGACATATCGGGAAGTGAAGCGTGCGAAGCGAAGAGTGTTGTTTCGGCATTCGCGCGCTGAATTGTAAACGACAAATCTTTTCCGAAATTATCGAGATAAATTGCTGATTGAATAATTTCCCAATGTTCAATTTTTTTTCCGTTGATAGAAAGAATTTTATCGCCGGCATGCAGACCGATTTTTTCGGCAGCGCTGTTTTTCATTACCGCGCCAACTTCCGTTGTTTGCATCAGCGATTCGCCTTGCACGTAATTGATTCCCCAAAAAATTGCGATGGCAAGAAAAATATTCATAATAACGCCCGCACTGATAACAACAATGCGCTGCCATACAGGTTTCGAACGGAACTCCCATGGCTCTGCGGATTTGTTAATAAACTCGGTATCGAAACTTTCATCAATCATGCCGGCAATTTTAACATAACCGCCGACGGGAAAAGCGGACAGACGGTAATCGGTATTGTTACCAAGCTGCACCGATTCATCTAATTTTCCCCAAGTAAAGTTGTTTACTGTATTCCATCCGAGAACCCGGTTACCCATGCCGAGCGCAAACACTTCTGCGCGCATGCCAAACATTTTTGCAGCGAGAAAATGTCCGAGTTCATGAATAAAAACCAACACGCCGATAAGAATAAGGAAATAAAAAACTGTGTTTAAAAATTCCATTAGTAATAAGTAATCCTTTCAATGTACCTTTTGTCGTTGTTCTTTTTTTAGTTCTCGCTGAAAAAGTCATTGCGAGCGAATGTTTTTTATGAGCGAAGCAATCTTTTCTTCAAATTTATAAGATTGCTTCGGCAAAAAACGCCTCGCAATGACGCGCAAAGAGTATTTCAGCGAGAACTATTTAGTAATGTTTTCAATGCCATATTTTTTTCTAATACGCTGAAGTTCAATATCTTCCAACTTAGAATTGTGGAGATACTGTTCACTTAATTCATCGCGAATAGATCGCATCATTTTAACTGCATCAAGTTCAATTTTTTTCTTCACTATATATATTTTTGTGTAACTACTCAGCGTATTTTTTGTCCCGAAGGGATGCCTTCGGCATAATTTCAG
>CAYHZL010000137.1:1833-9613 GCA_964361075.1 uncultured Chitinophagaceae bacterium | reverse complement strand
TTTGTTTTTTAATCGGGACGGGGGATTCGTTTTTTTTGGAAATACTGAAATTATGTCGAAGGCATCCCTTCGAGACAAAAAATACACTGAGTAGTTACTTAAAAATATAATTCAATGAAACTATCAATTATTATTACATCATGGAATACAAAAAAATTACTTCAATCCTGTTTACGTTCTTTGCAAGCACATATTCCCGATGTTCCGTTTGAAATTATTGTTGTTGATAATGCGTCGCACGATGCTTCTGCAGAAATGGTGGAGAAAGAATTTCCACAAGTTACGCTGATAAAAAATTCTATTAATTCCGGATATGCCGGCGGCAATAATATTGGTTTTACCATTTCGAGTGGAGAATATATTCTTTTGTTAGGAAGTGATACGGAAATATTACCGCATACGATAGAAACAATGATTGAAATACTTGAGACACGAAAAGATGTAGGCATTGTTTCTTGCAAATTACAGTTACCCAACGGAAGCATACAACCTTCTTGTCAACGATTTCCTACAGTTGGTAATGCTGTTGCAATGTATTTGTCGTTGCATATTCTTAATAAAAATTACCACATGCACGATTTTGATTTTTCAACCGAACAAGAAGTTGATCAATCGGATGCCACGTGCATTTTGATACGACGCAAAGCGTTGGACAATACAATACTTGATGAGCGTTTTTCTATTCTATACAACGACGTTGATTTGTGTCAGAGAATTAAACGGAAGAATTGGAAAATTGTTTATACTCCAACAACCGCCGGTATTCATCACGGAAGCCAAAGCACCCGACAAGCGCCACCGCACTTACGGCTGATAATGTATCAGAATATTCTTTTGTATTATCACACATATTTTGGTTTGTATGCACGTTTTATTCTTGCACCAATATTAGTTATTCGATTTTTGATTACGACAAAAAATATGATCGGATTTAAATTATTTTTCCCAACGAGTGATACAAGATTACCATGATCGGTGAAGAGATACGAAATACAGTTTTTCGAGATACAACAACATATTATCATTCGATGCCGGATGAAATGGTTGCAAGACAATTGATACGGTTTGTAATTAAAAATGCCGGCACATCAATTTTTGACTTAGGGTGTGCAACCGGAAACTACGCGACTGCGTTTTCAAATCGTGGCTATGTAGTGAAAGGTGGAGATGTTAATTCACAATATGTTGAAATAGCAAAGAGCAGAGGAGTGGATGCTGTTATTATTGAAGGCAAAGTACCGTTTCCTGATAAATCATTTGATACCGTGATTTGTTTTGAAGTAATAGAACATGTTGCAGATATTGATGCATTGCTGAACGAAGCAAAACGACTTGCGCGGAAAAACGTTCTTCTCACGACACCAAATTCTGAAAATGTGATTGAACTGATTCAACAAGGTTTGCTCTATGAACATTTTGCAGAATTAGATCACAAAAATTTCTTTACGAAAGAATCTCTGCACAACGTATTATCAAAATATTTTACATCCGTATCAGTTAAAAAAGGTGATGGAATAAATCCATTGGCATTAATCGGATTTACACCAGTTCGCTTCATCGGGAAGGTGTTAACGAAATTGGGAATTATTCGTCCTCATTTTCATTTTAGATTATTTGCCGTGTGTAAAGTATAATTTTTTATGGATGTAATAAAAAGTCGTTTGCACAAAAATTTGTTTTTGTAAAATTTCAGTGTGAAATAATTATTAATCTTTTTGAGTAAAATAATGATTGGCGAAGATATTCGAAAAAAAATATTTCGAGATACAAAAACATTTTATGCTAGTGCTGATGAAAATGTTTACGGCGAACAGTTGATTCAGTTCGTAAAAAAATATGCGGGAAATAAAGTTCTGGATTTTGGCTGCGCAATTGGAAATTACTGTGTTGTTCTTTCGCGAGCAGGCTATGATATGTATGGTGTTGATGTTAATAAAGAATATGTTGACAAAGCAATTTCACGTGGTGTACATGCAGCGCTTGTTCATGATGTGCTTCCTTTTGCCGATGCTTCATTTGATACAGTGATTATGTTTGAGGTATTAGAGCATTTAACAAATCCATCGGCGGTTATTGCTGAAGCGAGGAGAGTAGCAAGGAAAAATGTTTTGTTTACTGTTCCCAACTCAGAAGATATCGTTGAACTTCAACGCAGCGGGCTGCTCTTTGAACATTTTGCAGATTTGGATCATAAAAATTTTTTCACGAAAGAGTCATTGCATGCTCTTTTAGCTCCGCATTTTTCGAACGTTGTTGTCAACTCAGGGGATCCCATTAAGCCAAGTGCACTATTCAACGGTACGATAGTTCAGTACATAGTAAAGATATTAACAAAACTCGGAATAGTTGCTCCTCGATTTTTCTTCAGACTTTATGTAGTAGCAGAACCATAATTTTCCATCTTAAATTTTAATGAACGAAACGCCAAAGAAAATTATTCGTAACACAGTAACGAATGCATTAGGATTTATATATATCTTTGCATCCAATATTGTTCTTGTTCCATTTATTCTTCACTCTCTCGGCGCTGAAATATATGGCAGCGTGTGGGTCGTTATCGGCGCATTGACGGCATACATTGGTTTGCTTGATCTGGGCACAGGTACCGCATTCGTTAAATATATTGCGGAATACCACACCAAACATCTGCATGGCGATGTTCTCGAAATTGTAAATACCGGCATTGTAATGTATGCCGTATTGAGTATCGCTATTGCAGGTGTAGTGTTACTATTTGATACAACATTACTTTCATTGGTGGGTGTAACACATGCAGCATTAAACGATGCACAATTTGTTCTTCGGATTAGCGTTACCATTTTTGTATTAGTCGGAGTTACTTCTCCCATCACTGCAATTATTTCTGCTTTGCAAAGAATGGATATTTTTTTCCGTTCAACAATGATAGTGCAGACTTGGACTATCGTCGGTACTGTTATTGTTTTAAATCATGGCGAAGGTGTTCGCGGACTGATTTTAATAAATTTATCAGCCTCGTTAATCAATGTTGTAATGTTAACATACTATGCGAAAAGAGAGATGGCGTTCTTAAAATTATCGCCTCGTTATGTACGATGGGAAAAATGTAAAATATTTTTATTGTACGGTACTAATATTCAAATCAGCAGGTTCTCACAAATAATATTATTTCAGACAGACAGAGTTTTAAGTTTAAAATTTTTCGGTCCACTCACTGCAACGTATTATGATATCAGTGCACGGTTAACCAATGCCGTGCGATCAATAACCGGAGTACTGCTTACCGCGCTTGTTCCTGCTATTTCAGCCATTGATGCTCAACAAAATATTCGGCAACTGTCTGCATTGTATTTCCGCGGTACAAAATATCTCATTCTTGCAGCAAGTTGTTTCTTTGTTTTTGTCGGAGTGTTTGCAGAAAATATTATTGCTGTATGGTTAGGAGATGGATTTGCAACTGCAGCATTATTTGTCCGTGTACTTTCGATAGGATATTTTTTTAATATCATAACCGGCGTTGCGAGTTCGATGACTGCAGGATTGGGAAGAACAGATATGGATAGAAACTACGGTATTTTAGTTTCTATCATAAATATTGTGCTTGTACTTAGCGGCGCTGCAATATTTGGAGCTGTTGGAATTGCTGCCGGTACGACAGTTTCTTTTATTATTGGCTCTGTATATTTCTTTATCATCTTTCATCGCAGCATTAGCGAAAAAAATAAAACTATTTTTACTCTGCTGGTAAAACCAATTACTGTTGCATTGTTCTGTGCAATAACACTCCATTGGATTTCAGATGTTATAGTGTTTAATATGTCTCGTATCGAGCGCGGTGTTGTGTTGGTAATAGCTGGCGCATGTTATACTGGTGCATATCTTGCAATTATTGTACGCATGTCGTTGCTCGATGAGTATGACAAAGACATTATTAAAAAAATTATAAATAAAATTATTTGTACTGTGAGAGGTTTTCGTAATGCCCCTTATTGATCTTTCAGTTATAATTATTAATTGGAATACAAAGGAATATCTTTCACAGTGTTTGCATTCTTTCTTTGAAACAAATGAAGGAATAACATGCGAAGTTATTGTAATTGACAATGCTTCTTCCGATGGAAGTGTTGAAATGGTAACAGGTAAATTTCAACAGGTACAAGTTATTGCAAATACAGTTAATTCTGGATTTGCCGGTGGAGTGAATCAAGGAATTTCTATTGCACGAGGTAAGTATATCTTAGTTCTCAATCCCGATATTGTATTCAAACCTAAAACCATTCAATCACTGCTTCAATATCTTGATGGGCACAAAGAAGTTGGCGCTGCGATGCCGGAACTTATTAATCTTGATGGAAGCGTTCAATACGGCTATATCAGACGCAAGCCTTCGGTAGCTCAAGTAATATTTTTTCATACTCTCCTTACTCCATTTTGTATGAAAAATAAATATCTTGTGTATAAATATTTAGAATCAGTTTTGAATAGCAACAGCACTCAAGAAGTTGAGCAAATACCCGGCGCGTTTACACTTGTGAGGCGCGAAGTTATAGAAAATGTTGGCGGGATGGATTCTTCTTTTAAACTTTTTTTTGAAGATGTAGATTGGTCGTATCGTATGCGACAGGCAGGATGGAAGTTGATGATGTTACATAACGTGCAAGCTCTTCATATCGGCGGAAGAAGTTTTGTGGGTGCTCGTAACGAATGGATGTTTGTACGTTTCAATTTAAGTCTGATACACTTTATTGAAAAACATTCACACTGGTGTGTCGCAATGTTAGTGAAAGGAATTCTTTTCGCTAATTCTCTTTTTGTTGTTATAGTACAGCTGGTTATATTGGCGTTGTATTTTGGAAAATCCCGTAAATCTCAACTGTTCAGCTATCGTCGTCATATTCAGTTTTTGCAAACATTTATACGTTCTGTAATTTTTAAACAAGATATTCCATTGTATGCCGGTCGTTAGTATAGTAATTCCAAATTATAATGGTGCAGAACATTTGTCTGTATGTTTGAATTCAATCAAACAACAGTCGTACACCAATTACGAAATCATTGTTGTGGATAATGGCTCCACCGATGAATCAATTGCATTGATAAATGCTCGCGGTATAGAAGTAACTGTATATCGTTTTTCGGAGAATAAAGGATTCGCCGCCGCCGTCAATTATGGCATTCAAAATTCTCAGGAAAAATTTATTGCATTATTAAACAATGATATTGAATTAGATTCTCGATGGCTTGAAAAATTAATTAATGCAATTGAATCTGATTCAGAACTTGGATCTGTAGCATGCAAGATGTTGAATTTTTTTGATCGCACGATAATTGATGCCACCGGTGATGTTTTAACGAGAGCAGGCAATATCATAGGAAGAGGAGCGGGTGAAAAAGACCACGGTCAGTTTGATGAGAAAAAATATGTGTTTGGAGTTTGTGCAGGAGCCGGAATATATCGGCGTGAAGTGTTCGAGCGTGTAGGATTATATGATGAAGATTTTTTTGCATGGTTTGAAGATGCTGATCATAGTTTTCGCTCCCAAATTACTGGTTATAAATGTTTGTATGTTCCGACTGCAGTGTGTTATCACAAGCGCGGTGCTACGGCAAAAAAAATGTCTGCAATCGCTGTTCGATTACACGCACGCAATCATTTATATTACCTTATTAAAAATATTCCTGTCCAAATATTTTGGAGAAATATATTTTATATTTCCGCGAGCAGACTACGCAACTGGTTTACAATAGTTCGTTACGGTGATATGCGTGCATTGCTCTGGGCATTTTACAGGATATGTGTTGAGTTACCACGACTTCTTAAAAAACGCAAACTCATTCAAAACTCGAGAACAGTTTCTCTTTCTTATCTTCAGTCACTCTTTCATCAATAATGCAAAAAACGCAAAAATTAATTTCTATTATCATAGTTAATTTAAATGGAAAACATTTTCTTGCAGAATGTTTAACGAGTGTATTCAAACAAACATATTCTCCATTCGAAATAATTATTGTTGATAATGCTTCGGTTGATGGAAGTGTTGATTTTCTTTTGGCTAATTTTCCGCAAGTCAAAATTGTTGCACTAAAAAAAAATGAAGGATTTGCAGGTGGAAATAATCGAGGAATTGAACATGCGGCAGGTGATTTAATTGTGTTGTTGAATAATGATACAAAAGTACAGGCTGGTTGGCTTGTTGGTTTAGCCAATGCAGTGAGCGCTGATAATGTTGCTGTTGCATCATCGCTCATCATTACTGAAGGTATTCCTCAAAAATATTACGAGTACAATGGCTCTATCAACTTTCTTGGTCATAATATTATGAGAGTGTTTCGTACACCTGAAGATATTTTTTTTGCCGGCGGCGCTTCGCTCATTTTCAAAAAGAATATTCTAGGAGTGCCATTTGATGATGACTATTTTGCTTATGCAGAGGATGTGTATGTAAGCATGCGCGCTCGTTTTCTCGGTTACAATGTGGTGCACACCAATGATTCTGTTGTGCAACATTTTGGCGGAGGAACAACAAAAAAATCTAACAATAATTTTATTTTGTTTTTGCAAGAACGCAATCGTTTGTTGAATTCCGTATTGTTTTTTAGCGTGAGCACAGTAGTAAAACTTATTCCTTTTTTCATTATAAATCTTGTGATGAAAATTGTAATATCTATTTTCGGCAAGCGCTATTCCGTCAGAGCTATTCTAAAAGCTCATCTATGGTTTGTAACGCATGTGAATGATATTCGAAAAAAGCGTTTTGTAATTAGGTCTGAGCAACGTGTCAATGAAAAAGAAATTATTGCTGTGATGAGCGGAAAATTGTTTAACGGAGAAAACATTTTTGAAAAAATAATAAACACGTGTTCTCTTGTGTATTGCCGAATTGTTAGACTGAATACAATAGAATTATTTCACAGGTCAACATGATTTCGATTATACTTGTTCAACATAATCATGCAGAACTAACACGTCAAGCGGTCGAGTCTATTCAGACAATTGAACGCAGTGCTTATGAAATAATTCTTATAGATAATGCTTCCACAGATTCTTCAACAATAGAATATTGTCAATCAATTCGAAATACTATTACAGTAATTACGAACAATAGTAATGTCGGGTTTGGACAAGCAAATAATCAGGGAGCGCACATTGCAAAAGGCGAAATTTTATTTTTCCTGAACAACGATACAATTTTTACTGAACCTGTTTTCGATACCGTACAAAAACATTTTCAAGAGTTTCCAAAGTGCGGCATTGTTGGCGTCTCACTAAAAAATAGCGATAACACTTTTCAAATTTCTACCGGCATTTTTCCAAGTATAGTGGGGGAACTGCGAACAATCCGACAATCGAAATCAAAAAAAATTCCGACCAACATTGAATGGGTGTCCGGCGCAGCGTTGGCAATTCGTAAAGAGCTATTTCAAGTTGTTGGAGGTTTTGATGAAAATTATTTTATGTATTTTGAAGATGCCGACCTGTGCAAACGCGTTATGCAATTAGGATTTTCAATTGACTACGAACAAAATTGCTCGATCATTCATTTGGGGGGCAGAAGCTGGAAATGGAATGTAGTATCACCTATTGTCTATGAGTACAGACGCTCACAAATATTATTTTATAAAAAACACAATTCATTAGCACAAAATATTTTTCTTCGTACATATTTATTGATAAAATTTTTTCGTTCTGCTTTACGCGGTAAGACAGACTCATATATTGCACGCAAAATTATTACTATATTATTTCATGCGCATCGGCATTGATATTCGAAAATATTCTGATTTTGGAATTGGAACATAC
>CAYHZL010000137.1:0-1733 GCA_964361075.1 uncultured Chitinophagaceae bacterium | reverse complement strand
CATGCGCATCGGCATTGATATTCGAAAATATTCTGATTTTGGAATTGGAACATACATTCAGAACTTGCTTGTTGAATTTCAGAAGCAATCTGCGCATGAGTATGTTTATTTTGCTTCCGATGAACAAAGAGCATTGCTTCATCAATCGTTCTCTGGTTCATTTGTTTCGGAAAATTCTCCCAAGTACTCGCTCAAAGAATTATTTTCTCTCTCACAAAAAGCTAACGCAGAACATTTGCACTTGCTGCATGTTCCGCATTATACGTTGCCGATTCAGTTGCGTATGCCAAGCGTGGTAACAATTCACGACATTATTCATTTACGATTGAAAGAATATTTTTCAATTGCACAACGGTCGTATGCATATCTTATGCTTACACATGCATGCCACACTTCTTCGTCAATTATTGTGAATTCGGAATTTACTAAACGCGATGTACTAGAGCGGTTTCGTATTGATGAAAATAAAATACATACGATTCATCTTGGCGTCAATCCATTATTTTTTCAAAAAGTTGGAGATGAAAAGAAAGAAGCATTTAAAAAAAAATACAATATTTCCAAGTCGTACATTTTATATACAGGAAGTCTGAAGCCGCATAAAAATATACCAGTACTTATTAAAGCGTTTGAAAAAGTAAGTAAGAAAAACGATTTGCTACTTGTTTTCACCGGAGAAAGTCTTAATGATTATCCTCATTTGTTGCAATTAATTACCCAGAAAAATGTGAATGATTCAGTACGTAATCTTGGAAGAATTAATTCCGATGAATTAGTGAGCGCGTACCACACTGCAAGTGCGGTTGTGCTGCCTTCATTGTATGAAGGTTTTGGTTTTTCGATGGTAGAAGCAATGGCATCCGGCGTGCCTGCTATTGGCGCTCGTGCAACTTCTATTCCTGAAGTTGTTGGTGATGGAGGAATGTTGTTCACTCCGAATGACGAAAACGAATTAGCAGAAATATTAGAGAGAGTGCTGCAAAATCCAACGGTGAGAAATTCGCTGATACAAAAAGGATATGAACGCGCAAAAATTTTTTCGTGGAAACAATGTGCAGATGAAACGTTACGTGTGTATGAAAAGGTTGTACAATGAAAATCGGAATTTTTGGCGGAACATTTAATCCGCCTCACATCGGACATCTTATTGCGGCGGAAGTTCTTCTTTCCGACATGAAATTGGATAAGATTATTTTTATTCCATCTTATATTTCACCACACAAACAACTCGGTGAAGAAGAATCTGCAACACATCGTTTGGAAATGGTACGGCGCGAACTTTCCGGCAATAATCATTTCGAAGTTTCCGATTTTGAAATTCAACAACAAGAAACTTCTTACACGTACAAAACCTTAGAATATTTTTCAGAAAAATATTTAGATGCAGAATTATACCTGATTATTGGAATGGATAATTTTGCCGGATTTCACACATGGAAAAACCCGGAAAAAATTGTAACGTTGTCTTCATTAATTGTTATCAATCGTCCAGACTATCCTTTGCCACACCAGCAAATAGTACCTGATTCAAAACTGCATTTTGTTACTATTCCTGATATAGGAATTTCTTCATCTCTAATTCGTGAGCGCGTGCAGCACCGCCAATCTATTCGTTACCTTGTCCCTGATTCTGTTAGTGAGTACATTATAAAAAACAAATTGTATAAATAGTTGTCCCTAAAAAGTCTTATTTACAAAGTGATGCCATGAGTTTGTTTATCAAGAACGTGAAA
>CAYHZL010000136.1:0-9618 GCA_964361075.1 uncultured Chitinophagaceae bacterium | reverse complement strand
ATCCCTTCGGCGTGGCTCAGGGCAAGCCTTCCTAATTCATCCCTCATCCTTTCAAAGAGGTTTTCATGCGTAAGACATTTTTATTTGCAGTATTACTTTTTATTTCATCACTCACAACGCACGCCGGATGGAAATCAATAGGCAATGCACAAGTCGTGGCAAATTCAGACCAGCTTGTGGTTGTTACGTGCGGCGATGCACAAGTGCAAATTACTCCGCTCTCGGACGATATTATTCGCGTTCGTGTGCTGCGGGAAACAGATCGAAAGGAGAATTTTTCGTGGGCAGTATCGAAAAATGAGTGGGTGTTGCCGAAACATGAATTCAAGGATGATTCCAATTCGATTACGCTTTCAACAAAAAATGTAACAATGAAGATTCAAAAAAATCCGTTCAGAATTTCATTCCTTACGCCGCAGGGTGAAATGATTAACCAAGACGATGTATCGAAAGGAATGGGATGGGACGGCAATCAAGTGCGCGTGTGGAAACAAATGCCGAGCGATGAACTCTATTTTGGTTTTGGCGAGAAAACAGGAAAGTTACAGAAGCGCGGTTCTTTTTTTGTGAATTGGAATAATGATATTCCTGCATACAACGCCGGCACAGATCCGTTGTATCATTCCATTCCTTTTTTTATCGGCATGAACAAAGGACGCAGTTACGGAATATTTTTCGACAACACGTTCCGTTCATCGTTTGATATGGGAAAAGAATCGGAAAATTATTATTCGTTCGGCGCAGATGGCGGAACGATGGACTATTATTTTTTCAACGGTCCGACCCCGAAAGCTGTTGTGCAGCAATACACAGAATTAACCGGCAAAATGAATCTTCCGCCGAAGTGGGCAATTGGATATCAGCAATGCCGCTGGAGTTATTTTCCTGATTCGAAAGTGAGAGAGATTGCAAACACGTTTCGGAATAAAAGAATTCCGTGTGATGTGCTCTATTTGGATATTGATTACATGGAAGGATATCGCGTGTTCACATGGAGCAAAAAGAATTTTCCTTTTCCATCTGTGTTGATAAAAGATTTGAAAAAAGAGGGATTCAAAGTTGTAACAATTATTGACCCCGGAATAAAATCCGACGACAGCTATATGACATATAACGGGGGATTGCGCGGCAATCATTTTGTGCGAAGCGCGGATAGTTCTATTTTTATCGGGAAGGTGTGGCCCGGCGAATGTGCGTTTCCTGATTTCATCAACTCGTGGACTAGACGATGGTGGGGCGAGCAGTTTGATGATTTGGTTGGCCTCGGCGTGAAAGGATTTTGGAATGATATGAATGAACCATCGGTGTTCGGCGGACCGCGCGGCTCAATGCCTCTTACCAACAAACATAATTTAGATGGGAGAACAATTGAACATGCCGAGGCACACAATGTGTACGGAATGCAAATGGCGCGCGCAACGTACGAAGGTGCAAAGACACTTCGCGTGAATGAGCGACCATTTGTGCTGACGCGCGCCGGGTATGCCGGTATCCAGCGATACGCTGCGGCGTGGACAGGTGATAATGTTGCAAGTTGGGAACATCTTGCGTTGACAATTCCGATGTGTCTGAATTTTGGTTTGTCGGGACAATCGTTTGTCGGTTCAGATATCGGAGGATTTATCGGAAGTCCATCGGGTGAACTCTACACACGATGGCTGCAGTATGGTGTTTTCCTTCCTTTAAGCAGAACGCATACTGCGTGGGATACAAAACCGCAAGAGCCGTGGTCGTACGGAAACGAGTACGAAAAAATCAACAAGAAATTTATTGAACTGCGCTATCAACTGCTTCCGTTTTTGTACACGGAATTTTACAAGGCATCAACAACCGGAATTCCGATTATGCGTCCGTTGATGTTGGAATTTCCTAATGACAAAGAAACATACAACAACGATACACAATTTATGGTAGGAGAGAATATTCTTGTTTCACCAATTCTGGAACAAGGCGCAACATCACGCTCACTCTATTTGCCGGAAGGCGAGTGGTACGATTTCTGGACGAAGGAAAAAATCGCCGGTGGAAAATCAATTACAGTGCAAGCGCCGATTGACAATATGCCGATTCATATAAAAGCAGGTGCAATTATTCCAATGCAGCAAATTGTGCAATATACAGATGAAGAACCGATTGATCCGATGACATTTGAAATTTATTCTTCATCACAAGCAAAAGGAATATGTTACGAAGATGACGGCGCTTCGTTCTCCTATCAGCAAGGAGAATTCCGTTCTGTTGAAGTACATTCTTCAGAAGACCAACACGAAATTACAATTGAACGAGCCAAAGCGGAAGGAACATATATTCCATCGCCACGTTCGGTACTGTTTGTGGTGAACAATGTTGCAAAGAAACCGGTTTCTGTTTTAGAAGGAGGACGCGTGTTAGCTGAGAACAGGATGCTGACGAAATCTACTATCGGCTGGAATTATGATGCTGCTGTAAAACGATTGAGCGTGAAGGTGAGCGATGCTGCCGGTGCGATGGAAATTGTTGTGAAAAAGTAATTAGTTCTCACTGAAATACTCTTTGTGCGTCATTGCGAGACGTTTTTTGTCGAAGTTCCAAAGGCATGCCTTTGGAGCTTCGCTCATAAAAAACACTCGCTCGTCCCGAAGGGATCTGGCGAATCACTCACTCTTTTCACGAAGTGATGGCTTCGCTCAGCTTTTCCACTTTTGTACACACGACCCCCTCTCTTTCTCTCCCACTGTTAGGGGGCAATGCTGTCAACTTAAGGAATTCTTTTATGAGAAATAAAGTAGGACAAACATTCTTGTTTGTCAATTTATTTTTATTTGGACAAACAAGAATGTTTGTCCTACCATACCTCTCTTAAGTTGACAGCATTGCTGTTAGGGGGAGAGGACATATTCCCTCCCCTAAAAGGGGAGGGACAAAGGTCCGAAGGACTCCTTCGGAGGTGGGGTTATTTTCGCTGAGGAGTTACAAAAAAATTTCTTTCGGAATTCTGCAATTTTTCTTACATTAGAACGCAGTTACACACTTTTGAAGGAAAATCAATGTCAGAAAAAAAGATAAAACGTATAGGAATATTGACTGGTGGAGGCGATTGTCCCGGACTAAATGCTGTTATCCGAGGCGTCTCAAAATCGGCAATGAATGATCACGGCTTAACTGTTGTCGGGATCGAAGATGGATTCGAAGGATTTATAGAAGGTAAAATGCGCGAGTTATCGCGTTCTGAAATTTCAGGAATTATCGGAATTGGCGGTACTATTCTTGGCACCTCTAATAAAGGCGACCCGTTTCATTATCCGGTAGAAGGGCTTAACGGAATTGAAATTGTGGACGCATCAGCAAAAGCAATTAAACATTACAAAGGTTGGGGACTTGATTGCTTGATTGCAACCGGCGGTGATGGCACAATGCACATTTCAAAAAAACTTGGTGAAATGGGATTGAACATTATCGGCGTTCCCAAGACAATTGATAACGATTTAGATTCGACAGACCAGACATTTGGTTTTGATACCGCACTTTCAATTGCAACCGAAGCAATTGACCGTTTACATACCACAGGTTCATCACATCACCGCGTGATGGTGATTGAAGTAATGGGTCGCTACGCAGGATGGATCGCATTGCAAGCCGGTCTTGCCGGTGGTGCCGATATTGTTTTGATTCCTGAAATTCCATTTAAATGGGAGACTGTGTATAGCAGAGTTATTGAACGAAGCACGCGTGGCAATCGTTTTAGTATCATCTGCGTTGCTGAAGGTGCAAAAGCGGCTGATGAAGAAATTGTTGTAAAAGAAACTGATGTGAAGCGTACAGATCCGATTCGTTTTGGTGGAATTGGTGAACATGTTTCGCTTCAAATTCAAAAAGAAACGGGATTGGAAACACGTGTTACTGTGCTTGGTCATTTGCAACGTGGCGGAAGTCCGACAGCGTATGATAGAGTGCTGGCAACTCGTTATGGAACAAAAGCTGTGGAGCTTGCTGTCAAGGGAGAATTTGGCAGAATGGTAAGTTTACGCGGATTGAGTGTTACGAGCGTAACCATTGCAGAGGCAGTTGCACAACAGCGGTTAGTTCCGGTTGATGGCGAGATTGTTAAAACATGCCGCGCAGTCGGAATGATTTTCGGAGATGAAAATTAACATCGTGTATTGGTAACTACTCAGCGTGTTTTCAAAGTCATGCCATGAGTTTCTTTTTTAATATTATCAAACATACAGTTTTCAGAAAAACCATAAACAAACTCATGGCATGACTGAGTAGATACGTTTATTGACGCTGTTATACATTGATGCCGGGTATGTTCTCGGCATCAATTTTTTTATTCTGTTTTTTTCAGTGCGCGAGCGTTGTATGAATATTGCATCCGCTGACGTCGTTCAAAAATATATCGATAGCGATTTTTTACTCTATGCGTATCGAAACGGATATTTTCCGATGGCGGATGGTAAAGATGGAGAAATTTTTTGGTACTCGCCTGATGCTCGTGGAATATTTCCTCTCGATGCACTCATCATTTCACGCAGCCTGCGCCGCACACTTCAAAAAAATATTTTTGAAATAAGAATAAACAGTGCATTCAAGTCTGTCTTGGAACAGTGCGCAGTGAACAGAGAAGTAACATGGATTTCCGAAACAATTGTGCAGAGCTATGTTCGTCTTCATCAATTAGGGTATGCACACTCGGTTGAAACTTGGCATAACGATACTCTTGTCGGCGGTTTGTACGGTGTTGCATTGGGCGGCGCTTTTTTTGGCGAATCAATGTTCAGCACAATGACCGATGCTTCGAAGGTTGCTCTTGTTGCTCTCACGAAACGATTACAAGAACGACATTTCGTTTTGTTAGACACGCAATATATCACACCGCACTTGCAATCTCTTGGTGCAATTGAAATTTCAAAAGAGGAATACATGCGCAAACTATCGTGTGCATTAGCAATACAAACTTCTTTTATCTAAAGTTATGAATGTTATCATCGAAACAAATTTTCCTGCTCTCACATTACTTAAACGCGGCAAAGTGCGCGATGTCTATGATGTGGGAGAATATCTGTTGTTTGTCGCAACCGATCGGCTTTCTGCGTTCGATGTTGTGATGCCGCAAGGAATTCCTTTGAAAGGAAAAATACTCACACAAATTTCTGAATTTTGGTTTGCACAGACAAAAGATATTATTCGCAATCATGTTGTAACATGTACTGTGGATGAGTTTCCTGCATCCTGCACGCCATACAAAGAACTATTGCGCGGCAGAAGCATGCTGGTTCAAAAAACGAAACCGCTCTCGGTTGAATGTATTGTACGTGGATATATTTCAGGTTCGGGCTGGTTAGATTACCAACAAACACAATCTATTTGCGGCATCACACTTCCCGCAGGATTGCGTGAAAGTGAAAAATTGCCTGCAATAATTTTTACTCCTTCAACGAAAGCTGATGTTGGTGTGCATGATGAAAATATTTCGTTCGAGGAAATGGTGCAGCGCGAAGGGAAAGAACTTAGTATGCTCGTGCGCGATACGGCAATTGCAGTATTCAAAAAGGCAGCCGCCATTGCCGAAGCGCGCGGAATTATTATCGCCGATACGAAAATGGAATTTGGTATTGACGCTGATGGTGGTTTGGTGTTAATTGATGAACTGCTGACTCCGGATTCATCCCGCTTCTGGTCTCCGCAAAAATATCAAGTGGGAAGAAGCCAAGAAAGTTTTGATAAGCAATTCGTTCGCGATTATTTACTTTCGATTCAGTTTAATAAAAAACCGCCTGGTCCAATTATGCCCGACGAGATTCTTCAAAAGACTTCAGAATTATATAAACAAGCACTCTACATTTTAACAGGAAAACATGTCGAATAATTTTTCACTGAAACACATTAGTATTGTGTTGCTGCTTGTCAGCTGCCGGCACATGCTGTATGCACAACGCAACGAACTACCTGCCGATACTGTTGCGACAGTTGGTGCACGTGTCATCACAGCAAAAGATTTTTTGGAACGGTTTGAGCTGATGCCGGTGCAAGGAAAAGATGTTGCATCGCGGATTGAAACTACGAAACTCCAATTTCTGTATTCGATGGCTGCTGAAAAATTACTTGCGCTGGAAGCCACCCAACAAAATATTGGCAGTGATTCGGTTACACAAAAAATGCAACACACATTAGAGAGAACATTTGTCCGCGATGAATTATACAAACGGGAAGTGGTGCAAAACAGTGAACCAACGATGAACGAAATGCTCAGTGCGTTTCAACGCGCCCCATTTACAATTGATGTTGATATATTGGGCGTGTTGAAAAAAGAAGACGGCGAAAAACTTTTTCGCGCCGTTACAAAAAGTAAGAATAAGGAAAAAACATTACAGTCGTTTGATGGCTCGCTGTTTACTTTTCTTGATACACTTTCAATCACGCTGGGAAGCACTGAAAAAAGAATTGAAGATGCAGTGTTCGGTATGATGAAGGATAGTGTAACGCAACCGATGCTCATAGAACCGCATGGCTGGGTGATGATGAAGTTGAAGAGGAAATATTCCAACCCAAAATATGTCAACGAATCGAGATCCAATCAGATTATTTCAGTGCGAAGAATTATTCAGAATCAAAAACAAGATTCAATTGCGAAACAAGTATTTGCTCAATTTTTAGGGCAGCAGCGTGCACAGGTAGATTCAACACTCTTTCGTATAGTGGCGGATAGTGTATACAAAATTTTAATGAGCGATACTGTAGCGCATACGTACAAGAAAAATTTTATACTTTTTTCTTCCGATGTAGAAAAATTAGAAGAAATTTTCGCGCCACTGCTCACCGCTCCGTTTGCAGCGATTCAATCCGGCGACATGACATTGGGTGATGTGTTGATTGGTTTGAAAAATAGTATGGTTGTTTTTCCAAACATGCAAAAGAATGTTGTTCTTGGCGTACTCAATAATAATTTTAGAATTATAGTACAGAACGAACTGCTCGCACGCGAAGGGTTCAAAAAGAATTTTCAACAATCAGAAAATGTTCGCCACGATATTGCAACATGGATGGATAATCGCCGCACCATGTTAATGTTCAAACAAATAAAAGATACGTTGCATGTCAGCGATCAGGAAGTAATGACTGCGTACAACAAAAATCAGGAAGTATTCGGCGCACAAGTTGAAGTCAACATCCGTGAAATTCTTTTGGATACAACTCTTGCCGATGTTAAACTTGCCGTTGATTTACGCAAACGAATACTTGCCGGCGAAGATATTGCGGCGCTTGCAAAAAAATATTCGCGTAGAAAAGAGTGGAAAGAAAAGGGGGGCGAATCTGGATTTTTTAATATTGAAAGTAAACAATATCCGCAGCTTGGTATGTATGCGTCTCATGCAGATTCCGGTCAGCTTGTTGGTCCGTTGCGTATTAGTGAAGGAGAGACGCTCTTTAAGATTATTGGTCGCCGCATCATTGATGACTCCTTGCGTCTGTATTCTGATGATGTAAAAAAAACGGTGCGCGCAAAATTGCTGCAAGAAAAATTACAAAAAGTGTTAGATGGATACATTGGCACGCTTGCAAAAAAATATGGCGTTACGCTGAACGAAAACAATTTGCGCAATGTTAAAACTACAACAATAAGTATGGTTACGTGGCGCAATATCGGTTTTGGCGGACGATTTCTTGCTGTACCTCCGGTCTATACACAAGTAGGCTGGGTGCAAGAATGGCATAGAAATGAAAATATCAATCAATGAAAAACGACGACGAAGATTTGAAATTTGTCGACATGCAATGTACATGGAAAAAATATGAAACCTCTTACTGCTGAAAATGTTCTCGAAGCGCTACGTGTTGTGCGCGATCCGGATTTATTTAAAGATATTGTAACACTGAATTTTGTTAAAGATATCGTTATCTCCGGCAAAGAAGTTAGTTTTAAAATTGAATTGACAACTCCGGCATGTCCTGTAAAAGATCAACTGAAAGCCGAAGCCGAAGCTGCTGTAAAAAAATCTCTCGACGTTTCCGCTGTGCACGTAACAATGACGGCAAATGTTGCTTCACGAATGCTGGCAACGAAAGCGCCAATTCTTCCCGGAGTAAAAAATACAATTGCGATCGCCAGTGGAAAAGGCGGTGTTGGCAAATCTACCGTTGCTGTAAACCTTGCGGTTGCGTTGGCGAAAGAGGGAGCGAAAGTCGGATTGGTTGATTGTGATATTTACGGTCCGAGTATTCCGTTGATGTTCAACATCAAAGAAAAACCGATGATGCATAATCAAAAACTTTTGCCGTTGGAAAAATATGGCGTGAAAGTAATGTCGATTGGTTTTCTGATTGACCCGCTGCAGGCAGTGATCTGGCGGGGACCGATGGCAAGCGGTGCAGTAAAACAATTTTTGACAGATGTGGAATGGGGTGATCTTGATTATCTGCTTTTTGATATGCCTCCGGGTACCGGCGATATTCAACTGACATTGGTACAACAGATTCCGTTGACCGGTGCAGTAATTGTTACAACACCGCAAGAAATTTCGCTTGCCGATGCGCGCAAAGGTTTGATGATGTTCAATAAAGTGAATGTTCCTATTTTCGGAATCATCGAAAATATGAGTTACTTCGTTTGTTCACATTGTGGTGAACGCGAAAATATTTTTGATTTCGGCGGCGGGAAACGTGCATCGAAAGAATTAGCAGTACCGTTTCTCGGCGAAATTCCTATTGATACAAAACTTCGTATTGGCGGCGATAACGGTCGGCCGCTTGTTGATGCAGAACCGAGCAGTCCGCAGGCAAAAATTATTACTGCGATTGCGCGTACTCTGGCAGCTCAAATCAGTATTAAAAATCTTTCATCGCTGCAGGCCGAACCCATAGAAATTTTTCTAAGCTAATTAATTCTCACTGAAAAAATGAAACAGCGAAGAGATGTCATCTTTATTTCTGTAAGATATGAAGAGTCTTGAATAGACAAGTGGGAATCCATCCCTTTGGGAAAAGATGACATCACTATCTTCAGACTTTTTCAGTGAGAACTAATTAGTTCTCGCTGAAAAAGTCATTGCGAGCGAGTGTTTTTTATGAGCGAAGTTCCAAAGGAATGCCTTCGGCACAATCTTTTCTTCAAATTTTTAAGATTGCTTCGGCAAAAAACGCCTCGCAATGACGCGCAAAGAGTATTTCAGTGAAAGCTAATTAATTGTGCAGTAACAGTTGGGGAGATATAAACATTCTTCTTCTGAAAAAATATGACTACAACGCAAGATTTGTATGAAAGAGTAAGACAGTCGCTCGAACGTGTTCGTCCGTATCTCCAAATTGATGGAGGTGATGTTGAGTTGCTGCGTGTTACTGAATATGGTTTTGTTGAAGTAAAACTAATCGGTGCGTGTGCGAATTGCCCGATGTCGGTGTTAACATTGCGTGCAGGTATTGAGCGAGCTTTATTGCGGGATGTTCCGGAAGTACGAAGAGTTGAATCAGTATTACAATAGGTTGTAACTCCTAAGTAACTCACACCGGTATTGGTCATATTGATTATTGCAATCGTGAGTTACTTTTTTTGAAAAAAATACGCCGCAGGTGCATTGAACGCGCTACTCAGTGTTATTGTTGATTCAAAAAATCCCTCCGCCAAAAAGACGGCGGACTTAC
>CAYHZL010000135.1:0-9648 GCA_964361075.1 uncultured Chitinophagaceae bacterium | reverse complement strand
GTAATTGTAACGCGCGGCGCAACAGAATCTATTCTGATGGAATCAGGATGGAAGGTGACAAAACCATTGATGCCGCCGAAATACATGATGCCATTTTTATTTTGAAAACTTGCCCGCCAGTTAAACTGATTGTGTACAATTCCATCCGCTTCATCGTACACTCTAAATGTTTCCGTCTTCGGATTAAATTTTGCCAAACCTTTCATTGTGCTGATCCATAAAAAGCCATGATCATCTTCCAATATTCCAAAGACAACATCATTAGGAAGGCCATTCAATATTGAGTATTGGTGAAACTTCTCTGTTGTTGTGTCAAATTTGTTGAATCCGCCGCTATGCGTTCCGATCCAAATAAAACCGTGTGAGTCTTCAACAATGGTGGTTACCTTACTTGAACTGATGCTGTTCGGATTTTTTTCATCAGGCATATAATGCTTCAGAATTTTTGTTTTCGGATTGTATTGATAAAGACCATCAAGCCAAGTTCCAATCCAAAGAGTTCCGGAGCGATCTTCAAATAATGCGTTGGGCGAAAATGTTGTTGGTAATGAAACCGAATTGTTGATAACAGCAGGTTTATACAATTGAAAGGTTTCACGCACTCGATCAAATATTTGTAATCCATCATTAGTAGCGACAAGAAACTTTCTATCTTGAGTTTCTAAAATTTGTTGCACCCAATTGGAACGAAGACTTGTACTGTCGCGTGGGTTGTGTATGTAATGTTTGAATATTTTTGTTTTCGGATTATACTTACTTAACCCGCCGTTCATTGTACCAATCCACACTATACCGCCGCGATCTACATAGAGAGTAGTTACAGCATTGCCTCTTAATGTATTTGCATTGTTGGCATCATGTTCAAAATGTGTTATCTTTTTTGTTCGAAGATCTATCCTGTCAAATCCACTACCACCTAAACCTACCAACAACACATTATGATTGTCTTCATAAATACTACTCACAACCCTTCCGCTAATACTGGTTGTGCGTAACGGAAGACGTCTATATTGATAAAACGGTTGTGTTACAGGAAGTTTAGCAAGCCCGTCTTCTGTCCCAATCCAAATATTATTTTGGTGATCTTCATACATCCATCGAATGCGATCAGAAATAATTGAAGTGAGATTATCATCTTCGCGTCGAAGATGTAAAACACGGACAGTGGAATTTCCAACATCTTCAAAAAGAAAAAGTCCGAGATATTCATACGTGCCTACCCACAGTCTTCCAAGTTTATCTTTGAGTACTTGACTGACCGGTGAGTTAAGAAATGGTTGGTGTTCCTTTGGCACATCAGGAAAATGAGTCCACTGATGTGTGGCAAGATCAAAACGATCAAATCCTGATTGAGTGCCAATCAAGAAATACAAATTTCTATCGTTAAAGATTGAAAGAATATTGTTATCTGAAACCGTATTGTTGTTGTTCGGTTGATTGGAGAATTGTTCAATTGTTTCTGTTGCAGGATCAAATTTCAATAGTCCGGCATCTCCGGTACCTAACCATAAATTGCCTCGATCATCTTCAACAATACAAGTAATGTTATCAGTTGGAAATTGATGAGCGCGGGAAGAATTTTTCCGATACGAAATAATTTTATGTGTTTTCAGATCTAACTTGTTCAATCCACCGTTGATTGTTCCATACCAAATATATCCTTTACTGTCTTCAAACAAGCACTGGATATAATCATCATCCTTTTCTACGGCATCAATACGAGTAAATGTTTCTTGATGAGAGCTGTACACACACAATCCGCCTCCCCACGTACCGACCAACAACGTTCCATCAGAACTTTCCAATAATGAATTAACATAATTTTCTGGAAGCGAATTTTTATTGGAAGGGTTATGCTTATAATGCTTAAACGACTGTCCGTCGTACCGGTTTAAACCATCTTTTGTCGCAATCCATAAAAATCCATCATGTGTTTGTAAGATGTTGTTGACAGAATTATTAGAGAGACCGTTCTCAATGGTGAAGCGATCAAACATCATTGAGCGGTATTGAGCAGTGGCAGAACCACACAACCCAAGAATAAGTGCGAGAACGATTACTGTCTGTCGAAAATACATGCGCATGTCAGAAGATACACATAAGGTAAATGAATAGTTTATAGAACATTAAAAAAAGTAACCCTTCAACATTTATTAAAGCCAAAAGGGTTGACTTTGCAAAAAAATATTTCTATCTATTGCCAAAGGCGGAAGCAATATGCATGTCTCAACAAATTTCCCAGTTACAATTTTCTCTGATAGAGTTTTCTTTGTGTACAAAAAAAAAGGCGCGACCGAAGCCGCGCCAAGTTATTCACTTCGGCATATAGCCTTATTGTGAAAAGAGATTTAAGGTAGATTAAATCTACTGTCAACGTAAAGAATATTTTTTCAATTGTCAACAACCATTAGGAGAAATTTTTATGGCAAAAATTCTTGGCTTGGATTTAGGAACAAATTCGATTGGATGGGCTTTAATAGATAATAGCCCTAAAATGAAAGAGATAAAAGCTGGTGTTACTACTTTCCAACAAGGGGTAAATCTAAAAAAAGATGGAAGCAATGAAGAACCTTTAAATGTCGCTAAAAGAAAAGCGCGACAAATGAGACGACAAGTGTTTTATAAAGATTATCGTCTTACTAAAATGACCGAAGTGTTGGCTCGCTTTAATATGTTCCCATATTTAGATGGAATAGAAAATGATAATCGTGCGAAGCAGGTGATTATAGAAATAAAAGAACGTTTTGGATTAAGCGACCAACAATTAAAAAATCATAGGTTGAATAAATATAAAGATAGTTTTCAACTTAATGCTCGAATCGCAAAACTACTTTTCCTTTTAGGACTAGAAAACAAAAAACCATCCTCAATAAATGTTGACTTCAATACCGAACCTAAGACGCTTGATGAATTATTAGAGCATTTGCTTGCTTTTATTTCACTTGACCCCTATCGTCTAAGAAGTGAGGCATTAAACCATGATAAGAAAATAACCCGGATCGAATTTGGTCGTATTCTTTATCAAATTGGAAAACGCCGTGGTTTTAAGAGTGGTCGAAAAGTAAAGAACAAAGCTGAAGAAACCGGCTCAGATATACAAGAAAAAGAGATAAAGAAAGCCAATAAGAAAAAAAACTGGAAAGATGAGCTTGAAAAACTCCGCAGAGATTTTGGTGATGATTTAATAATCATTGATGAAGATGATGAAAAGATAAAAGTTCAACACCCAAAAAAGAAAACAGAATTTTATGCTGCAATAGATAAAACCAAAAATGAAATTGAATTAGGTAAGTATATTACACTTGGCAATTATCTTTACCATAAGAACAGCTACGATAAGCGCATTAGGAAAGAAACAAAGACAGATCGTAAAATGTATGTTGATGAATTTAAAGAATTATGGAATAGACACGCCGAACCTCTTGGGTTGAATATATTTTCCGGTGAAATACGAAAGAGAAAAAAAAAATTAGTCGAAGTCTCGTTAAAAGAATTTCTTGGCGATGAACGAAAAGGCATTCTTTTTTACCAACGTCCTTTGAAATCTCAAAAACATCTTGTTGCTTTATGCAATTTTGAGAATAACAATATTAGGTTAAGGAATAAAGAAACCAACGAAATAATAACTACTAACGGTAAAGAGCAATTTCAAAAAGTTGGGAAACAACGCTGCTTGATTTCTCACCCACTGTTTGAAAAATTCAGAGCATTGCAGCAAATAAATAATCTTAAAATTAGACGAAACGGTATAAGAGATACTTTAAACAATAACGAGCGAAATAAACTTCTTGAATTGTTTACCGACGGATGCAATGAAGGTGGGAAGATTGCAATCAAAAAAGTTCTAATCGAATTAGGCATTACTAAAGACCAACTTATTGGTGCGGCTGAGGGTGATGTAAATGAATGGGAAAATCAAGAAATTAGCGGTTCGTTTGCTGGAAACTACTCAACTAAAAAACTAATCGAATTGTTTGCTTCAAAGTGGAACAACTTTGATGAATTTCCTCAAAAAACAAAAGAGCAAACTATTAAAGTTTGTGTAAATCAATTAGGGGGCGAAAGTACAAAACATGATTTTGATTTTAGAACAAAATCTTCAAAAGAAGAACGAAAGAATGTCATTCATTCAAAAGGTGTTGAACTGTGGCATCAATTAAGTAAAGAAGAACAAAATCAATTATGCCTCGAAAAAATAAGAGAAGAAATTTGGCATTGTTTCTCTTACTATGAAGATGGTGATCTTCTTTGGATAAAACTCAAAGATAGTTTTGGATTAGATGACAACGAAGAGAACAAAGAAAAAGTTAAAAAACTTAATCTTAAAGACGGTTACGGAAGTTTAAGCCTTAAAGCAATTAAAAAACTTCTTCCATTTATGGAGGAAGGTGTAATATATAGTGATGCTATTTTTCTCGCTAACATTAAAGAAGTAATTGAAAAAGAAAACTTCGATACACAGGCAATTAAAGATTTTCTTGCACAAAAGAAGGTTGATGAAGCGGACAACTATATACTTAATTCTGTTCTAACGTCAATTAAAAAAGAATATCAAAAATTACCTCAGCCAAAAACTGCATTAACAGACGAAAGAATTGAATATTGGACAAGAAAAAAAGCAACAAGTTACCTACGAGAGTACAAAGGTTTTATACAAGACAAAGAATTTGAGAATGGTATTCAAAGAATAATAGAACAAGCCAAACTCCGTTTACATAATCCTCTTAAACCAGATTTTACGTCAACTGAACCGGTAGTTGATACCATTAAAAATTATTTACAAAAAACTTATAACGTAAGTCATAGACAATTGGGAAAACTGTGGCATCCGGCTAAAGTCGAACATCTTGAACCTTCAACAGAGGAATTGCCAGAACCAAAATTTAAAACTCTACGAAATCCTATAGTAAAGCAAGCGTTGTATTCTTTACGTGGCACGATTAAAGCAATTGAACAACAATACGGCAAACCAGATTTAGTTCGTATTGAGTTAACCCGTGAACTAAATGATAAAAACAAACGCATCGCAATTAGAAAATGGAATAAACAACAAGAGAGAGAACGAGATGGAATCAAAGCAGAATTAAATAAACTTGACAAGGACTCTGACAACGAAGAGAACATCCTTAAATACAAACTTTGGAAGGAATTGCAGGAAATCAACGGTTGTCATATTTGCATTTATACTGGTAGTACAATCTGTGTAACAGATCTTTTCGAGAACAACAAATTTCAAATTGAACATATTATTCCGCGCAGCCGAAGTTGGAGTGATGCTGCTACAAATCTTACTCTATGTGAAACAAGTTTCAATGAATTTAAGGATAAACGCACACCTTTTGAATTACAAGAGTGCGAAAATCTTGCTGGCTACAAAAAAGATTGGAGTTACTATAAAATTTTACAGCGAGTCGAAGGCTGGAAAAAAAAATCTGAAGGTCTAACAGAGCAAATAGATAAGATTCTCGAAGATTTAAAGGGATTGAATCCTGGTAATTCACGCGATTTAAAACTTCAAAGTAAACACTTATTAACTTTCGAGAGAAATTATTATCAAAGCTAATACCAACGTTTCATAGCAGAAAATATCAATGGAGAGATTAATGATAGTGATGATTTTATTAAGAGTTTACTCACAGATACAAGCTATATCACAAAACTTGCCGCACTTTATCTAAAATCATATTACGGTGATGATAAGGTTGAAACCGTTAAAGGTGCGAGCACTTCTATGCTCAGAGAAGAATGGAATCTAGGAGATAAAAATCGTCTTAATCATTTCCATCACGCAGAAGATGCCATAATTATTGCTTTTACAAATCGTGCTATTTACATGGATTTAGCGCAACACAGAAAGAAAGAAAAAACAAAAGGTAAATTCTACCATCCTTGGGGTATTAGTGAATTCAAAGAAAAATTTAATCAAACAATAATGAATATTGCTGTATTTGATAAACAACGAAATAGAAAAATTACAGAATACAAAAAAACTATACAGTTAAGAGGAAAAAAAGAAAGAATTAAGATTCAATCCGTACGTGGACAATTGAACGAAGCAAATCCTTATGGTAAACTCAAACAACAAGATATATTTACTTCGCGGAAAGCTTTTACGGATCTTAGCAATGAAAATTGGAAAAATAATATCCCAAAGGATGTACATTGGGTACCTCTTGAAGAACAAGTTGAGAAGAGACAATTAAAATCAGTGAAACTTGCTGAGGAAGAAAAGAAAAAAACACTTTCAAAGCTACTCTTCTCAGATGTTGCTAAAATTGAAGACGAAATTGAAAAAACGGCTGTGGAAAACAGGTTAGCAGAAAAGCGCATTTCAAATCCTAATACTAATGAACCTATTCCTCTAGGTAGTCTCGACAAACTCTCGGTAAATGTAAATGCAAAAGGTAAAGGTGATATTAAAAAATGTCAGGTTTTACTTAATGAAGAGGATGAACCAGAGAATAGAAAACTAGTTAGAGGTCAGAAAAATCTATTGCTGTTGAATGAAGTAAACTTCATTACCGATGAAGCCATAAAAGCTGCCGTCATCAACCGGCTAAATGAGATTGTTGATGAAACCGAAGCATTAAAAAATGAATATGGTAAGCAAGCGGAAATAATAATTAAAGCAATTAACGACAAAACTTTTGATGTGGAAGAAAATTTACCACAAATCTTTTTTGATAAAAAATTACGACGTGGTTTACGTGATTATGGCATTCCAATTAAGAAAGCTACATTTATAGAAAAAAAAGATGGAAAGCGTCAACGAAAACGAATTGAAGATTTAACGTTTGGTGATATTGAAAAAATCACTGAACCAACACGCACAATCATTAAGAAGCGGCTTGAAACAATTGATATTGAGATAGGAAAATCAAACGAAAAACTTCCAAAAGAATTCTACGCTGAAGGAATATTTGTGCCTGTAAAAAACATACAAACACACTATGATGGAATTGATTTATACCCAATTCGCAACGGCGCATATTTTCGCTTCGGCAATACCGATAGCGCAATAATTCAACACGATAGCAAACGAGATAAATATTATGTTGAAGCAATTCCATTTTATTTTGTAATAAATCCACATAAATACACAGACGATGAACGATTAAAATGTGTTTATAGAATTGGAGAAACAGATATAAATCAAGAAAGGGAAGAAAACAACTTGACGTTACCAGACATTACATATTATGATTTACTGTTGCAAATTATTAAAAGGCTTAAACCTCAAAACAATCTGCGAAAAGGAGATTATTTTATTCTAAATATGGATTTGTCTGATGTAGAAAAGTATATAACATCAAAACTGCCGTATAAATTGCAAGAGAATCTCTATAAGGTATCCATGATTTCCGCAACTTCATTTGATATTGAATTCAGAAAACATAGCGTCGTAAAGAGTAATGAAGGTGAAATACATGTTACCAGTTCTGACAAGTGGAAGGGGCTGAAACCAATCAAAGTAGAGGTAACAAAAACAGGTGAAATCAAATTAAAATAACCCATGCTTAAACGAACACTCTTCATCAGCCAAGCCCTTGAAGGGTTTGTAATAAAATAACGATTTCAATAACGCGAAAGACATCTGTTAAATTCATGACACTTGTCATATCAATATAATAAACCCTTCAAGGGTCCCTTAAAAATGGCAACCAAACAACCGCCGTTAGAACCGGAACATTTTTACCATCTTTACAATCACGCCAACGGAGATGAGAATATTTTTGTTGCAGACGAAAATTATCGCTTCTTTCTAAAGCACTATTCATTCTACATCTCCGAAATCGTTGATACGCTCGCCTACTGCCTTATGCCGAACCACTTTCATTTTCTTGTAAAAATAAAACCGAAAGATGAACTGCAACAGTTTTATACAAAACAGGGTAAAACCCTTGAAGCGTTTGAAACGCTTCAAGGGGTATTTCGATTAAATAGTTTCCAATTCTCACACCTATTTAATTCGTACGCTCAGGCATTTAACAAACAGAACAATCGAAAAGGCGGATTGTTTATCAGCAACTTTAAAAGAAATAAAGTTACATCAGATACTTATCTGCTCAATCTTATTCATTACATCCATAATAATCCGGTGCATCATGGCTTTGTAAAGAAAATGGATGAGTGGAACTATTCATCATATCACGCGCTGTTTTCGGATAAAAAAACTGTACTGTCAAGAAAAGAAACAATCGGTTTGTTTAGTGGTGTAAAAGAATATAAAGAGTTTCATCAGCGGAACGTTGATAAAGATTTTTTACGAACGATTGACTTTGAATAAACGAGATACTAACGCTTGAAGGGTTCGCAGAAAAACGCTTCAAGGGTTTATTCGAAAGGTGTAATGTGCTGTCAATATTAAACGAATCTACATATTACAACCCTTGAAGCGTTGTAATCTATAAAACAACATGATCAAGCGAACACTCTTCATCAGCAACCCGTTTCATGTCAGTACAAAACTGAATCAATTAGTATTGAAGAACAAAAAAACGGGAGAAGAAAAACAAACACCGATTGAAGATGTCGGATTTATTGTGTTTGAACATGAAGAGTGTACGTTTTCATTACAGGCAATTCACCATCTCAATGAAAATAATGTTGCATCGGTCTTTTGTAACGAAAAACATTTACCCACTTCGATGCTGCTGAATCTTGACAGCAACGATATTCAATCCCAATTGTTCTCGCATCAAATAGGCGCATCCGAACCAATAAAAAAACAACTATGGCAGCAGACAATTAAAGCGAAGATCATCAATCAGGCGTCGCTCTTACAACAGCTCGGTAAACCTAATGAAACTTTACTACGGTGCGCAGCTAATGTAAAGAGCGGCGACACGACAAACGAAGAAGCAAAGGCAAGCAGGTATTACTGGGCAAACTTTTTTGTGGATTCTTCGACTCCGGCGCAAAATAGTGCTTCGGCTCGCCTTAAAAAACAAGACTCGCCCAGCATGTCTTCTTCTGTTACAAACTCTCCAGTCACTCTGAGCGAGGAGCAAAGCGACGAGTCGAAGAGTGAGGCTTGCAACGAAGCAATGAAAGTTAAATTTACCCGCAATCGTTTTGGTCTTCCGCCGAACAATCTTTTCAATTACGGCTATGCAATTCTTCGCGCCGGTGTTGCGCGTGCGCTGGCTGGTTCGGGCTTGCTTCCCACGCTCGGCATCCATCATCACAATAAATACAATGCCTTCTGCCTTGCGGATGATATTATGGAACCCTACCGCCCGTTTGTTGACAGGCTTGTTGTGCAGATTGTGAATGACACACCGGAATATTCTGAACTGACAACAGAACTAAAAACACGATTGCTTTCTGTGTTGACGACAGATATTTGTATTAATGATGCAACAAGTCCGTTGATGGTCGGGCTTTCGCAAACAACCGCATCGCTGGCAGAATGTTTTACGGGTGAACGAAAGACAATTAAATATCCTGAAATGATTTAGTAAAAGTCATCCTGAGCAAGCGAAGCGCGTCGAAGGACGTTCAAAAATAAGTCATCCTGAGCAAGCGAAGCGCGTCGAAGGACATTCAAAAATAAGTCATCCTGAGCAAGCGAAGCGCGTCGAAGGACGTTCAAAATAAGTCATCCTGAGCAAGCGAAGCGCGTCGAAGGACATTCAAAAATAAGTC
>CAYHZL010000134.1:0-9724 GCA_964361075.1 uncultured Chitinophagaceae bacterium | reverse complement strand
CCATTATACAGAAATAAAGATTGCTTCTCCGCCTTCGGCGGATCGCAATGACGACTATGTTTTTAGAAATGTTTATTATTAATATTGATGAGTGAATAGCGCCTACAATGCTTCTTCGCCGGTTTCTTCTGTGCGCACACGGATTACTTCATCCACAGTTGAAACGAAGATTTTTCCATCGCCGACTTCACCGGTTTTTGCTAATTTGAGAATGAGATCGATCGCTTTATCAGCTTTTGTTTCAGCACAGACAATTTCTATTTTTACTTTGGGAAGAAAATTGATGGAGTATTCCGAGCCGCGATATATTTCGTTATGCCCCATTTGTCTGCCGTACCCTTTTACTTCCGTAACAGTTAAACCACGGTAGCCCGCTTCTTGCAGCGCATCGCGCACTTCGTCCAATTTGTGGGGACGAATAATTGCTTCAATTTTTTTCATAGAGTTTCCTTAGTTCATCTTACAAAATTATGCTCTTAACGGTTAATTCGTAATAAAGTTCAGTATTCAATATAAAAGGATTACTATTTAATGCAAGCTGAAATTTATTCTTACACGTTGTAATACTATTTGCATTTTACGACAACAAAAAGTAATTTCTTCGCAGGGAATATTATTTTTCTTTTTGAAAGGAGCAGCCATGCAACTTCACGAACAGTTTGTGCATACAGCCAAAAAATACAGCAGTAAACTTGCGATCATCGATCGCACGTTGAATCGTCGTACTGAATACGGCAAAGCGCTGATTGCGTCTTTAATTATAGCTGAAAAGTTTAAGGCATACGATCCCGGCTTTCTTGGCGTTATGGTTCCAACATCAACAGGATGTATGTTGTCTGTTCTTGGTGCGTTGATGAGCGGAAGAACTCCCGTGATGATTAATTACTCTACGGGTGCCGCACAGAATTGCGAGTATGCGCAGGAGAAGTGCGCATTCAAAACAATTATTACTTCAAAAGCATTGCTGGAAAAAATAAATTGCCGCGTTGTTCCCGGCATGGTGTTTCTCGAAGATATTATGGCGAGTATTTCTATTGCTGATAAATTGAAAGCCGCACTCAAATCAAAATTGCCGGCATCGTTGTTAATGAAAACTATTCATCAAGGCAGCGACGACGAGAATGCCATTATTCTCTTCACCAGCGGAAGCGAAAAAGATCCGAAAGCAGTACAACTGACTCACAAAAATATCAGCACTAATATTGCCAGTGTTGCCAAAGTATTTTATTTCTCCAACGATGATATTGTGCTTGCCAATCTTCCGCTGTTCCATGTGTTCGGACAAACAGCAAATATGTGGCTTGGTCTTACGTACGGAATGACAGTGGTTTCGTACGCCAATCCGCTCGATTTCAAAAATGTATGCGATATTACCCGTGAAGAAAAAATAACAATTATGACAGGTACGCCAAGTTTCTTCTGGGGCTATTACCACAAATCATCACCGGGCGATTTTGCAAGTGTACGAATTATGTTAACCGGCGCAGATAAATGTCCTGATGCGTTGCGCAAAGCATATACCGATAAACATAACAAAGTGTTGTTGGAAGCGTACGGTACAACAGAAACCAGTCCTGCAATTACGGTAAACACGATGGAAAATAATCGCCCCGGTAGTGTGGGTAAAGTGTTACCGGATGTGCAAGTGCGTCTTGAACATTATGAAACAGGCGAAACTTCCAAGATAGGTGAAACAGGAAAAATTCTTGTGAAAGGTCCGAACGTGATGAAAGGTTACTTTAACGATTTCGAACAAACATCATTAAGTATTCGTCACGGTTGGTACGATACAGGCGATATGGGAGTGATGGACAGCGATGGTTATTTGTGGCACGTCGGAAGATTGAAACGTTTCATTAAAGTTGGCGGCGAAATGGTCTCGTTGATCAGAGTTGAAGATGTGTTGGAAAAATTATTGCCGCAAGATGTGCTCTGCTGTGTCGTCGAACTTCCCGATGCGCTCAAAGGTTCAAAAGTTGTTGCTGTGGTAACACAAAAGATTGATGAGAGAGCAACACTGAAACAAATGAGCGAACATCTTCCCAACATTGCATTACCGAAACATTTTGTGGTGATGGAAGAACTGCCGAAAATGGGAAGCGGTAAAATAGATTTTCGTTCTGTTACAACCATGGTGCGCGACATACTTCAAGGAAATAAATAGTTGTCCCTTTAAAAAATAGAAACCCTTCGGGAGTTGAATAAACGGTGCCTTTTTAATGCTCGACTAAGTAATGGGCGGTTCTATAAATTGAAAAAAAAATTTCTCGCAAAGACGCGAAGTCGCAAAGTATTGATTTTATTCTCTATCGGGTCTAATACCCGACGCTTGCGTCGTCATTCCGGCGGAAGCCGGAATCCACAAAATGGATGCCAGCGTACGCTGGCATGACAAATACCCCGCAGCTTGCTGCGGGGATGATTTATTATGCTTTAATAGTTTTTTTCTTTGCGCCTTGGCGGTGAAACAATGAATTTTTAGAACTGCCCTAATGTTTTCATCTGTGAGTCCGTGGTAAATCTTCTCAAAGATGCTGAATAAAAACATTTCAGCATGACGTCTTAAAGAAGGTTTTTCAATAACCTACTATGTCTATCTCCCATCCTCTTACATTACAACTACTATGAAACAATTTCTTCTCATCTCCATTTTTCTTGCTCATACTTTTGCTGTTGTTGCTGAAGAGGGAATGTACCCGCTGAGCGAGATTCATAAGTTGAATCTTAAAGCGAAAGGATTCAAAATTTCTGCGAAAGAAATTTATAATCCCGACGGTATCAGTTTAGTAACAGCAAGTGTGAATGTTGGCGGGTGCAGCGGCTCGTTTATTTCGCAGGAAGGTTTGATTATTACAAACCATCATTGCGCGTTTGGCGCAGTGCAGCAGGCAAGCACTCTGGAACATGATTATGTAACCAATGGTATGCTTGCTCGTACGCGTGCGGAAGAAATTCCTGCAAAGGGATTAACATGCAGAGTGATTGATTCGTACCGTGATGTTTCGAAAGAAGTGCTTGCTGGAATTACCGATACCGTTGACGCCATGGATCGTACAAAATTCATCGAGCAAAAAATAAAAGCAATTGTTGCGAATACCGAAACACAAAATAAAACTATCCGCGCAGAAGTTGCGGAAATGTTTGCCGGACGCACCTACATTCTTTTTCAATATAAAATGATAAAAGATATTCGGCTTGTGTATGTGCCGCCTCGTTCAATCGGCGAGTTTGGCGGCGAAGAAGATAATTGGGTATGGCCCCGGCACACGGGAGATTTTTCATTCCTTCGCGCGTATGTGGGGAAGGATGGTTCTTTTGCAGAATACTCATCCGAGAACATTCCTTACACGCCGAAAAAATTTTTCAAAGTAAATCCGAATGGTGTTGATGAAAATGATCTTGTCTTTATTCTTGGTTATCCCGGACGAACATTTCGTCATCAAACATCGTTTTACCTTGCGTACGAAAATGATATTCGCTTACCGTACATTCAACAGCGGTACGCATGGATGATTGCACAAATGGAAAACGCAGGAAAAAATAATCCTGAAGCTGCGCTCATGCTGACTTCGCGTATCAAAAGTCTGGCAAATGTTGAAAAAAATTATCGCGGCAAGTTAAAAGGTTTTCAAAATATTCCGCTGTTAGAAAACAAACGCGACGACGAACGACGGCTGCAAGCGTTTATTGCTTCCGATGCAGCGCGTACGAAAAAGTATGGTGATGTGTTGAAAGAAATTCAATCGGTGTATGAAGAAATTCGCAGCGATGCACAACGCGCAAATATTCTTTCACAAATAAGCGGAAGTGCGATTGCACTGTCGGTTGCCACGAGCACTCTCAAACTTGCCGACCAAAAACAAAAACCGGATTTGGAACGCGAGCCGGCGTATATGAATCGCAATCTTGCTGCGCTGAAACAACATGCGCTTCTTTCGCTGCACAACTGCTACGCGCCGATTGATAAACTTTTTTTGCGCGAAATTTTGTTTGATGCAGCGCGTCTTCCAAAAAATAAACGCATCGCTGCACTCGATACACTTATCAACGGAACCGACACGCTTGGCAGTATTACACGGTTTGTTGATTCGGCATTTGTTCGGACAAAATTTTTCGATACCGCTTTTGCTGCCCGCGCATTGGAAATGAAACCGGATGAAATTCAGAAATTAAACGACCCGCTTCTCGAATTTGCACGCGCGCTTCTTCCTGAACTTGATGCACAGCGAAATACAACACGCATGCGCGATGGTGTGTTGAACAAATATTCCGCAAAACTTGTTGAAGTAAAACAGGAATGGATGAAAACAGATTTTATTCCTGATGCAAACAGCACACTGCGCATGACGTTTGGCAGAGTGCGCGGTTACAATCCTGCGGACGCAACATATTTTTCTCCGATTACAACAATGCGCGGCGTGATTGAAAAAAATAATTCGGGCAATGCAGAGTATGCCGCGCCGAAGCAGTTACTTGAAGAATACAAAAAGAAAAATTTTCGACGATACAAACATTCAAAACTCAATGATGTTCCTGTTGCAATTTTATACGATTGTGATACCACCGGAGGAAATTCCGGCTCGCCCGTTTTAAATGCGTATGGCGAACTGATTGGTGTGAATTTTGACCGCACGTTTGAAGCAACGGTAAACGATTATGCGTGGAATCAGAATTACAGCCGCTCTATCGCAGTGGATATTCGATATGTGTTGTGGGTAACGGAAACAATCGGCGGGGCAGGATTTCTACTCCACGAGATGGGTGTTCAATAAACTTTTCTAGAAGTTTCGTATTGTACAATCATAAGGGCATATCTAAAAACATTGTCGTCATTGCGAGGGAGCGAAGCGACCGAAATCCCAAAGGGATCCCCTTGGGACAATCTTTCAATTAAAAAGGAAAAAACGAGATTGTGCCGAAGGCATTCCGTTGGAACTTCGCCAAAGAACGGCTCGCAATGACAATTTTTTTAGGTTTTTAGAGATGCCCATAATTCATTTGCTGCCCACACTATTCTTGCAGGCAGCATTCTTTTTTGTATTGAACAATTATTTATTTTTTTACATTAAGATGTCAAAAAACATTATATTTGGCTGTTCAAACACACAGACTATTAAATGCAACCTTACAATATAATTGACGAATTAAATACACTCATCGAAAAGAATGAAATTGATATTTCTGAATTCTTTAATCCAAAAGACAGTTTTAAATATGAACCCATCAAGCATTATATTGATTCTTTGCGCAGATTATCAAAACCTGAAACAGCCGCAAACGAACTATTAAGAACTTTATTTTTCGATATTCTTCAAAAACGTCCATATACAGAAGTCCGTGAAAATTCAGGGTTCGTAGATTTTGTTATAAGCGAATCAGACGGAAATCCACTTTTGTTGGAGTTAAAACCATTATTCACTCTCCATAGTTCAAAAACTAAAATAGTCATTGAGCCATTAGAATTTGAACTACACAAAAATCAAATATTGCGTTATTTAAAAAGTGAAAAGAATGAATATATTATTTTGACTGACCTTCGAGATTGTTTTCTATTCAACAGAACTGCTATAATTGATTTTCAACCGTTTGCTACACTAAAATTTCCAGATTTACTCTCTCAGTTTCTTGATACGGGAAATATTTGGGATACAATAACAAGAATTGAAGACCGCTCAGTAAGTTATAACCTTGATACGAAGTTTTTTAAGGATTTAAAAAAGTGGTATGAAGAATTTCAAAGAATAAAATTTCTTAGTAACGGCAAACATACAAAAGAAGAACTCATCGTCTTACTTTTAAACAAAATCATTTTTATTAAAACATTAGAAGACTATGGATTAATACCATTTAAATTTTTGGAAGAATCTTATAACGAGAAAAAACAAAAGTGGCAGGTTAAAGGCAGTAATTTGGTTTTTAAATATTTTTTTCCAGAACTCGAGGAATATTTTGATTATTTCTATGACACAGAATTGTTTAGTGAAAGAATCTGGGATTTTATAGACAAAGATGAAAAAAACTTAGATTTATTTCAGGAAGTTTTTGAACTCGTTTTAGGACTGGATGCTTGGAGTAAAGTTTTCGGTCATGGAATGCTTCATTATAACTACCGACATATCAATGAAGATATTTTTGGAAAAGCGTATGAAACATTTATCGCAGAACAGAAAAAAGATTCCGGTATTTATTATACACCTGCAACCATCACTGATTATATGTCTGCAAAATTGGTGCAAACATTATTTACACCTCTCGCAGAAAAAATCGTTGCTGCGGTTAATAAAGACAATACGAATTTTGAAGTTGCTGACACATTGATGGATGATTTTAATAAAATTACTATCGTTGATCCTTCATCAGGGAGCGGCAGTTTTCTTATTAAAGTGTTGCGACATATTTATGTAGAATATCAAAAAATAGATAGAGCAACAGAATGGATAAAAACATTTCATATTGAAAATTTTGCGGATCAACCCAAAGCATATATAGATACTTATAATTTCAGGAACAGACATCTTTTTAACAATCCACACGCACTTTTGTCAAACATTATTTTACGACATATTTTTGCTTGCGATGTAGATGAAAGGGCAATTGAAACCGCTAAAACAAATATTTGGAAAGAAGCAATAAAATTAAATCCTAAAAGCTATAACTACAAACTACTTAATAGCAAAAACAATCGCATACTTCCCAATCTTGGCTTTAATTTACATTGCGGTGATTCTCTTGCAGATGTTCCAATTGAACTTCAAATAAAAATTATTGCTGAAGAACATAAAGAAGACATTGTTGCGCTACATTCAATTCGAAAGAAGTATCTCGAAAATACGACTAACCCTGAGATACTCACAGAATCAAGTGGGTTTGTAGAAAAAATTAGAACACGCTTAAAAAAAGAAATTCCAATTGAAATTGAAAATCCTCTTTTTATTTGTTGTTCTTTTTTCTTCTGTTGGTTCGATGAACATGGAAATCCATTGTCGCAGAAAGTGCAAGGATTTTCCGGTATTATCAGTAATCCGCCTTGGGAAGCGATAAAACCTATAAAAAAAGAATTTGCTCAAAAAGATAAAGGTGAAATGAATGTCTTACAGTTCGAGAAATGGTTCTCGGGAAAATTAAAAACTGACGATGGATTTAAAAATCGTTGGGAAGTCTATCAAAATTTTTACGAAAGATATAATTCCTATCTTTCACAACAATATCACAACCAAGGAATCGGCGATCCAAATTACTTTAAATTATTTATTGAACGCGATATTGAATTATTGCAGGAAGATGGTTTCATAAATATTCTTGTTCCTTCGGGAATACAAACAGATGCCGGTTGTTCCGAACTGCGAAGATTACTCATAGAGCAAAACAAACTTTTTGAAATGACTTCATTTGAAAATCGAGGATTTACTCAAATTCGAAATGACGAAGAAATATCAATGAAGTTTTTTCCTGATGTGGACAATAGATTTAAGTTCACTGTATTATTTGGCGAAAAGAAAAATAATACCGATCCAGATAAAAACTTTAAAGCACGGTTTTATTTACAAACACCAGAAGAAATTTTAGATAAATCTTTCATTTCTTACGACTTTAATACACTAAAGAGATTTTCCCCTATTAACTTATCAATAATGGAATTCCGAAGTGAAAGAGATTTTGAACTGTGTGAAAAAATTCGAAATGATAAAACATTGCTTCATGAACAAGGATTCAAATTTCGAACTGAATTTCACATGACAAATGACAGTCATCTTTTTCACGCAGATTCACCAAGTGAAAATTTTGATAAGAAAAGATACCTCGTTCTGTATGAAGGGAAAATGATACATCAATTCCATTCAAAGTTTGGTGTTCATAAATATAGAGTTTTTGAAAAAGATGGAAAAGAACAGTTACTTGAAACAGAAAAATCTCGAATTAAGCGAGCTCTTGGTATTGAGAATGGACTTATTGAAAAATTCAAGCCTGCACTTGATTATGAAACGTATCGTTTATGTTATCGCGCAATAGCAAGTTCAACAAACGAAAGAAGTTTAATTTGTACAATTCTTCCGCCCAAGGTGTTTGTTGGCCACTCAATGAATTATCTTGCAAATTATTCTTATGAATTAATGAAAGATAAAATAATTCAAAACAAACTTAATCCTGCCGATAACCTTTATGTAATGGCATTGTTAAATTCTCTTACTTTAAATTATTACATCAGAAATAAAATATCAGCAAATTTGACAATGAATTTCCTGAATGAATTGCCTCTTCCTATACCAACGGCAAAGCAGAAAAAAAATATTATAAATAAATCCTGCGAATTATTACTTTCATTTTCAGACAAAAAAACTTTTCAGAGCTTATTTGACGAAGTTGGATTTACAAGCGAAAAGAAAACTGAAAATATTACAATCCGAGCCGAACTTGAAGTAATAATTGCAAAAGAATTATTCGGACTTTCACGAGAAGACTGGTTTTACCTAACATCAACATTTACATTCGGCGGAAATACTGAAACAAAGGCAGAATTGGTCGAAATAATCAATCTATCAAAAGTTCGTTTTTGATAATAATGTTATCTCTCATTTTTGCTAAATAGTTCTCACTGATACACTCACAATTCAATCACACATTTAATAGGAGGAAGTATGCTATTTCTATTCTCTCTTGCATTCGGTGCAGGAATATTTTTCGTTTTGTATAATTTAAGGAACACTAACCCCTCTCAAGCGCAGCAGATTGCGCCGATAATGAAATTAGTTGGTGCAGGTTCTTTCCTTGTTGCAGTGGCGCAATGTTTTACCGTTGTGCCCGCAGGCAATGTTGGTGTGGTAGATTTTTTCGGTACGGTTTCCAATATGACATTGAAAGCAGGAATTAATATTGTTAATCCGCTTGCAAAAATTGTGAAGATGTCAATCAAAACACAGGAAGTAAAAGAATTGATGGAAGTCCCATCGAAAGAGGGATTAACCGTGCAACTCGAAGTGAGCGTTTTGTATCACTTAAATCCCGATAAAGCGGCTGATGTCTATAAAACTGTCGGCGAAAGTTATGAAGCAATTATTATAGAGCCGCAGTTTCGTTCCGTAACGCGCGGCGTTACCGCAAGCTATGAAGCGAAAGCGCTCTACACATCGGAACGCGAGCATCTTTCTTCGATGATCTTAAAAGAAATTACTGCATCAATTGAAGGACGCGGCATCACTGTCGAGTCGGCTCCGTTGCGGCGTGTTGGTTTGCCTGCCGGACTTTCGGCTTCCATCGAAAGCAAATTACAGGCAGAGCAGGAAAGTCAGCGGATGGAATTTATTTTGTTGAAAGAAAAACAGGAAGCAGATCGTAAGCGCATTGAAGCGCAAGGTATTTCTGATTTCCAAAAAATTGTTCAGCAAGGAATTTCCGAACAGTTGCTGCGTTGGAAAGGAATTGAAGCGACTGAAAAACTTGCCATGTCGCCGAATGCAAAAATTGTTGTTATCGGTGCAGGCAAAGATGGTTTGCCGTTGATCTTAGATACGAAGTAACTGCGCAGCGTTTGAGTAATTACAAAGTGCCAAGTATTTCATTCCGCGAAGACCGCAAAGGAACGCTAATATTACTACTATGATTGAGTTGTTCTATAAGAATGAAGTATTTGAAATTATGGGCGCAGCGATGGATGTACATTCCGAACTTGGTAGCGGCTTTTTAGAAGCGGTGTATCAAGAAGCTTTTGAGATCGAGTTGCGCAATC
>CAYHZL010000133.1:0-9864 GCA_964361075.1 uncultured Chitinophagaceae bacterium | reverse complement strand
AGCAAATCAAAGACTTTATGGCAGTCGATGAAAAAGGACGATTGATTCTTGCGGACGCGCTTTCGTACGCAGAAAAATTTAAACCGGATGTCGTGATTGATCTCGCGACACTGACTGGTGCAGTTGTGGTTGCGCTTGGTCATTTTGCAACAGGTATGATGGGCAACGATCAGACAACAATGGATGCGTTGAAAGTTGCCGGCGATACAACATACGAGCGCGTGTGCCAATTGCCGATGTATGACGAATACGAACAGCTTATTAAAAGTGATATTGCTGATGTAAAAAATGTCGGCGGCAGATGGGGCGGCGCCATTACCGCAGCGTTCTTCTTGAAAAAATTTATCGGAAAATATAAATGGGTGCATCTCGATATTGCCGGCACTGCTATTCTTGAAGCAAATCAGGATTACACTCCGAAAGGCGGTTCTGGTGTTGGCGTGCGGCTGTTAGTTGAGTTTTTAAGAAGTTGGAAGAAAGAAAAATAATTTTTCACCACAAAGAGCACGAAGAAAACTACTACTACGTGAATTTTCATGTTAGGCGAAAACCGGTGCTATGAATCGAATACCCAATGCCAACAACCGATGAAATAAAAAAAGCGTATCAATCTCTTCCGACCTCATCCATCGTTGAAGCTTATTTTCAAGGCACGGATTCTATACGCCATTTCGTTGTATCAGTCATAGAACCTGTTCTGACTGGCCAATTAAAGTTTGATGATCGTCAAACAGCCATCGTAGGCACTTACTATAGAATTGTCGGATGGCTCAAAGCGCTTGGAGAGTTGAATTCACTCCCACACTACCAAGCGGTTGCTGCAGGTGCTCGATCACTGTTTGAACTATTGTTGGACATAAAACTTATACAATCTGACACAACTGGTGAGTTGGCTAAGAAATTCCACGCCTTCCCTGAAGTTGAGAAATATCGTGTCGCTATCAATTTGATTTCATATTGCAACATGAATAACAACACGAGGATAGAGTGCACAAACCAACGGAATTTTGTTGATGGTGTAACCAAAAAAGCTGCCATCGAATCACTGATCATCCAACACTGGGGAAGAAACAAGAAAAACAAGCCAATATGGCCCGACCACTGGTCTGGACTGAACATTGCTCAACGTGCTGAGAAGCTCGGTCAGGATTACAAAGAGCTTTATGTTGAATTTTTTCCATTCCTCAGTTGGCACATCCATTCGGGCTCAACGGGATATGCTGGACTAAAACCAGAAACATTGGAATCCGCTTTTGGTTTGATGCACCACATGATACAGAGAGTGGTTTTAGACGCGACTGAAATCTGTGCAGAAGAAATAAAGCTTGATAAGATCGATAACCTAGAAAAGTCGTTCAAGTTAATAATTGATGATCTACGGAAAACAACAGAACAGATTCTTTTACAGAAACAGGCTGAACTTCTTAAACAACAAGGTAAATCAACAAAGTAATGCATCGAGATTCAATGCGACGTAGTTTTCTGAGACGTTCTTCACATACAATATTACAATTACTTTTATGCCCTTTTCAAAATTTGAATCAGAGTTAACCGTTCGCCCGGATGATATTGATATGAATAATCATGTTCACAATTCGCGCTATCTCGATTATGTACTTGCGGCTCGGTACGATCAAATGAAACGATGCTACAACATGTCGATGGAAGAATTCGTTGCGCAAGGATTAGGCTGGGTAGTCAGCAGTTGTTCAATTCAATTTAAGCGTTCATTATTTCTTGGCGAAACAATTATCGTTCGCACATGGATTGCAGAAGTTGGTAACACAAATGCAAAAGTAGGTTTCGAAATTATCAAAAAAGAAACCGGTAAACTTTCTTCTGATGGATTTTTTGATTACACATTAGTTAATTTGAAAACCGGACGCGCAGAAATAATTCCACAGTTCGTTATTGAAAAATATAGCGTCTAAAAAACATGAGCTACTTCCTTCCTCTTGGCGGCGCAGAAGAAATCGGTGCAACCTGTTATTATCTGAACATTGATAACACAGGTATTATTTTGGATTGCGGCACACATCCGCGTAAAAAAGGAATGGACGCACTTCCACAATTTTCACTCATTAAACAACGTCAAGTTGATGTTGCTCTCATCAGCCACGCGCACCAAGACCACATTGATTCGCTTCCGTATCTTGTTCAACAACATCCGTACATTCGTGTTCTCACCACGCCGCAAACACGCGCTGTTGCGGAACTGACACTGCACAATTCTGTTTCTATTTTGCAAGAGCAATTAAAAGATGAAACCGCATTTCGTCCGTACACGCACGATGAAGTTGACTTGCTTATTCAAAGTGTAGAATGGCGTGCATACAAAGAAGAATTTCTTCTTGAAGGATATCGCAGCAACAGCATCCATCCGATTACTGCATCATTTCACGATGCCGGACACATTCTCGGTTCCGCCGGAATTTTGTTGAAGCAAAACGAAAAAAAAATATTTTTCACCGGCGATATCAATTTAGAAAAACAAGCATTGCTCACCGCCGCCGAACTTCCGCAAGAAAAAATTGACACACTCATTCTTGAATGCACACATGGAGCAACAGATTCCGTTTCACTGCCGCCATGGTGGAGCGAAGCGGAACGGTTTACAACGATCGCCAACAAAATTATTCAACAAGGTGGTTCTATTCTCATTCCCGTTTTCGCGCTTGGGAAATTGCAAGAAGTGATGACAACCCTCTGGCTGATGATGGAGAAAGGTCGTCTTTCACATGTTGATATATTTACAGGCGGTATCGGGAAAAAAATTTCCGCAGTCTATGATAAAAATCGGTATGTCGTTCCTCGTATCAATCAGGAATTTGAAGTTGAATCCATACCGCAGAAAAATTTATTTGAAGTAGAACACATCGAGGATTTTTTTCACACGCCGTGTATTGTACTTGCATCAAGCGGGATGATTGTTGAAGGAACACGATCGTTTAAGTTGGCACAACGCTGGCTTACGCAGCACAAGAGCGCAATTTTTACAGTCGGCTATATGGATACAGAAACGCCGGGTTACAAGATTGCACGAGCAAAACAGGGCGATACAATTCAATTCACAGAAATGTCTGAACCGCAACAAGTGCATTGTGCAATTGAAAAATTCCGCTTCTCAGCGCACAGTAGGCGCGAAGGGTTATTGGAAATTGTACGCCGGCTACAACCGGAAAAAGTTATTCTTGTGCACGGAGATACTAATGCGGTTGATTCGCTCGGTTATTCAATTTTAAATAACTTTCCTGCCACAAAGGTTCACGTTGCAGAAGTTGGAAAACAGATTGAGTTGTAACAACACAATAGTATTTACTTTTCTTTTCTGTAATTAGTTCCCACTGAAATATTCTTCGGATAGTCATTGCGAGGCGTTTTTTGCCGAAGCAATCTTTAAAATTTGGTAACTACACAGCGTAATTGTTTATTCAAAAAATCCCCCTAACCCCCTTTTCAAGGGGGAATAAGAGCGAGGAAATCCCCCTTAAAAAGGGGGTGTCCCGATTTGCTTTTTAATCGGGATGGGGGATTCGTTTTTTTGGAAATACTGAAATTATGCCGAAGGCATCCATTCGGGACAAAAAATACACTGAGTAGTTACAAAATTTGAAAGAAAGATTGCTTCGCTCATAAAAAACATTCGCTCGCAATGACTTTTTCAACGAGAACTAATTAACGAGTCTTGCATTTCAACCAAATGCTCGGTACGTTTATATAGTTTCCATCCCACAATAAACGGAAAGGAAAAAATATGAAAGTCCTTATCGCAGATTCTCTTCCGCAATTCACCATTGATACATTTACAGCGCTCGGTTTTTCAGTTGTGTCCAAGCCCAAACTAAAGGCAGATGAACTTGCCGCAGCAGTTGACGATGCAAATATTATCATTGTGCGTTCAACAGAGGTTCATGCAGATTGTATTTCCACTGCAAAAAATCTCTCGCTTATTATTCGTGCCGGTGCCGGTGTAAATAATATTGATATGAAGGCTGCAAATGCACGCGGCATTTATGTTTCCAACTGTCCGGGAAAAAATTCCATCGCTGTTGCAGAACTCACTATCGCGCTTCTTCTCGCACTCGATCGCAGAGTTGTTGAGAATGTCGTTGACCTGCGTAACGGCAAATGGAATAAAAGTGAATACTCCAAAGCTGATGGTCTCTTCGGAAAAACAATCGGCATTATCGGTGTCGGGCAAATTGGAAAAGAAGTTATACATCGTGCAAAAGCGTTGGGCTTAAAAGTGATTGCATGGTCGCGCTCGCTCACGCCTGAAAAGGCAGAACAACTTGGTGTTGAGTGTGCAGAATTTATTGAAGAGCTTGTTCCGCAATGCGATATTATTTCTGTTCACCTTGCAATGAAGCCGGAAACAAAAAATATCATCAACAGGAAAATTATCGAATCAATGAAACCTCGCACCATCTTCCTTAATACATCGCGCTGGGAAATTGTTGATGAAGAGGCACTGTTTGAAGCGGCACGCGATGGAAAAATAAGAGTCGGCGCGGATGTCTTTTCAGGCGAGCCGGAAGATAAATCATCACCCTTCACCAACAAACTTGCAACACTGCCCAATGTGTACGGAACGCATCACATCGGCGCTTCAACAGAGCAGGCACAAAATGCCGTTGCAGATGAAGTTGTTGCAATTATCAAACAATATAAAGAACTCGGCACAGTACGCAATTGGGTAAACCGTGCAAAGAAAACTGCTGCAACGTACCAAATGATTGTCCGCCATTTTGATAAACCGGGTGTGCTCGCCAATGTGCTTGATGATTTGAAATTTGCAAACATCAACGTGCAGGAAATTGAAAATGTAATTTTTGAAGGACAACAAACGGCGTGCTGCACATTAAAACTTGACGCACAGCCAACCGATGCGGTGTTAACTTCAATTCGTCGGCGCAGTGAAGAAGTAATTCAAGCAGCGTTAGTGGAATTGTAGAAAAAATAGTACAGCGTTTTCAATCAGCACACCGCAAGCTTCCTTGCAATTCGGACGCTATCTTTTTATCTTGATGACAGAATGTTTCCACTTTCAGACAATCAGAAAAAAAAGATAGCGTTACTAATTGAAGGCGATGCATGGTTCGATTTCGAAACGCGCACTACGTACAGCACAGCCACATGCTTGTATAAAGTAATGCCGCTTGGCGTGGTTGCACCGAAACATGCTGAAGATGTTTCCCGCATTGTTCGCTTCTGTAATAAAGAAGGAATTGCTCTCATTCCTCGTGGCGGCGCAACTGGTTTGGTTGGGCAAGCGCTTGGCATGGGCATCATTCTCGACTTCACAAAATATATGAATGCCATTGTGAAGATTGCCGATGATCTTTCAACCATTACTACACAACCCGGTTGCATTACGGCAACACTCAATCAAACGCTCGCACCACACAAAAAATATTATCCCATTGATCCTCAGAGCGCGAAAAAATGTACCATTGGCGGCAACATTGCGACAAATGCTGCCGGACCGCACGGCATTAAATATGGCGCAACTAAAAATGAAATCCGCAGCGCAACTGTTGTTCTTTCCAACGGCGATGCCGCGCAGTTGTTCAACAATGAAAGCAATAATATTCTTTCTCCATTCGGCACATCAATTGTAGAACGCACAAAAAATCTTCTCAAGCACAATCAACTTTTAATCCAAGCGAATGTTCCGAAGGCGGTGAAGTTTTCGAGCGGCTATAATATTTATGAAGCATTGCGTAATGATAATCTAAATATGTTGCGTCTGCTTTGTGGTTCGGAAGGAACGCTTGCTGTTGTTACAGAAGCAACGTTTAATATGTATGATGTTCCGACAGAAAGTGCAACATTCATCGCTTACTTTGATAGTTACGAAAAAACTGCTGAAGCAACGTTGCTTGCGCTTGAATTTTCTCCAGACGCAATTGAACTGCTCGATAAATCGTATGCGGAAGTTGGCACAGGAATTAACGAAACGATTGACAGCTTTCTCGGCGGCGAATTTCAAGCAATGCTTGCAATTCAATTTGAAGGGCAGTCAAAGGAAACAGTTCAATCATCCGCTGAAAATCTTCTCGCTGTTTTGAAAAAGAAAAACTTGATGTTGCGGCACCGGCAGCTTTTTTCTCACGAGGAACAAAATGCTGTTTGGGAGTTGCGCGAAGAAGTTGCTGCAAAATTAAATACGATGCCTTCGGTGCTGCGTAAAACTTCTATCATTGAAGACGGCGCCGTCCCTGTTGCACAGTTGGCGAAATATCTTTCGGGTGTACAACGCATTCTTACATCCTACAATATTCCTTTTCGATTATATGGGCATGCAGGAACTGGGAACATTCATTGTTCAACATACGTTGCAATAGAAACACATGAAGGACAAGAAAAAATTGAATGTGCCGCGCGCGATGTTTTTGACTTAACCATTCAATTAGGGGGAACACTCTCGGGCGAGCATGGCGATGGATATATACGCACTCCTTTTCTAGAACGCGCAGTCGGCACAGACATCTACGCAATCTTTAAGGATGTGAAAAATATTTTTGATCCGAACAATATTTTAAATCCAAACAAAATCATTGGGAAACAAGATGGATTTTTTCTTCATGATATTAAATATGTATAAAGTGAATAGTGCCATGAAATATCTAACAATATGTTTTGCATCTGCCATTCCTCGAAATGGCATCACACTAAAGTTTCTCGCATTGTTTTGGATTGTCCTCATCCTTTTCCCTTGTTTTACTTTTGCACAGGAAGACGAACCGAAAATAAAAATACCGACCGACGTCATCGGCTTCGAAGAACACTACACAGCCGCCGATTCTGATACTGTTCAGATAAATATTCTGTACCGCATCCGATATGATTATTTTATTTTTTCAAAACCAACAAGCAACCATCAAACAAATTATACTGCACACGGCGAAGTTGTGATCGAATTACTCGACTCAACGGAAACATCAATCGCACGGCATTTCAATTCGCTTACATTCGATTCGGATGATAACACTATTGCTCACCTTCGCGCGAAATATGCGCAGGGCTGCATGTCGTTCACACTTCCTAAAGGAAAATATACTGCGATCTATCAAATCGAAGATAAAGAATCTCAGAAGCAGCCCTATCGAAATAAACAGGTGTTGCAAACTCAAAAGTATCTGTCAGCTTCAAACATCCGATCCTCTTTTACATTTGTTCAACCAATTGCATCACTTTCCGATTCGACACAATTTGAAATGTTGAATCTTGCAGGCAATGCAATATTCGCAAAAAATTTTGGCGTCGTCTTTTCGTTGAAGAATACTGTTCAGCCACCAACAATTCGCTACACATTGCAACAACTGCGTCCGGAAAAAACGCACATTCTTTTTGCTGATACAACGGTTGCTGTATCAGTTCGTTCGAATGCAGTGCTATCATTTCGCGAAATGCAAAACAATAAAATTGTTGCTGATGGTAAACATAGTTCATCCAATGCACTTGCGTACTTCACGGTGCAAAGCGAACACGTTCCGCAAGGGCGTTATCTATTAACGATATATCTACCCGCTCCGGATACTGCAACACTGTCAACAACATTTTCACTGCTGTGGCTCACTATGCCGGTCTCGCTCAATAATTTAGATCTTGCCATTTCAGTAACGCGCTACATCACGACAGCGGATGATTTTTCAAATTTGCAAAGCGGCAGCCGCGCAACACGTATTGAAAAATTTGAAAAATTCTGGAAACAACGAGACCCAACACCAACAACAGCATACAACGAACAATTGGCAGAATATTTTCGTCGTGTTGATTATGCCTTTGTTGCTTTTCGTACGTTGCGTGATGAAAATGGCGCTCTCACCGATCGCGGGAAAATATATATTTTATACGGCGCACCGAATTCGACTGAACGTGTGCTTGCAACATCCGGCTCTCCAAAAGAAATTTGGAAATATAAATCACTGAATAAACAATTTGTTTTTGAAGACCCAACGAAACAAGGAAACTATAAACTGATACTTTCGGAAAAATAATGACCCCTACAATTGCGCTTACCATCGGAGATTTTAACGGCATCGGTCCTGAAATTGTTTTAAAAAGCATTATGAACACCGCTGTACGAAAAAAAATTAAACCGGTACTAATCGGCTCACATACAATATTTCAGTTTTTCGCTAAAAAATTTTCTCTTGATGTAGAATTAGTCAGTACAGATTCACTCACAGCAAAAATTCCCCCGCGTGCAATTCGCGTTCTCAATGTTCATGCTGCCACAGAAAAAAATATTCAACTCGGTAAAACAGCGCCCGATGCAGGTGTGTGCGCTGGTGTTGCATTGGAACGTTCTGTTAAACTGTGTCTTGAAAATGAAGTTGATGCCATGGTAACGGCGCCTGTTTCAAAAGAAGCACTGCGTCTCGCCGGATATAATTTCCCGGGACAAACAGAAATGCTTGCCCTGCTCAGTCGTTCCGATCGCGTTACAATGATGCTGCTTTCCAAAACAATGCGTGTTGGTCTGGCAACAATTCACTTGCCGCTTCGCAACGTTGCTGAAAATATTTTTTTTGAACGCATCATCGAAAAGCTGGAAACTATCAGCACCACATTAAAAAATGATTTCGCTGTTGCGAAACCCTCCATCGCCGTACTCGGATTAAATCCTCATGCCGGCGAGAATGGATTGCTTGGCACGGAAGAAAAAGAAATCATTATTCCGGCAATAAATAAAGCACGTGAAAAAGGAATCAATGTATCCGGTCCGTTTCCTGCCGATGGTTTTTTCGCAACCTACTCGCCAAAGAAATATGATGCTGTGCTCGCAATGTATCACGACCAAGGATTGATTCCGTTAAAAATGACTGGGTTCGATGATGGAGTAAATTATTCTGCGGGATTAAAAATTATTCGGACATCGCCGGATCATGGTACGGCGTTCAACATTGCCGGAAAAGGAATTGCCAATACCGGCAGTATGATCTCGGCAATTCTTACCGCTGCTTCAATCATTGAAAACAGAAAGAAGAAATAAGTTATGGTAACAATTTCAAATGTGAGTATTAGTTTCGACAAGCAAAGTGTATTGGAAAATCTTTCGCTTGAAATTAAACCCGGCGAGTTCGTTGCAGTCGTCGGCGCTTCGGGCAGCGGCAAAAGCACACTGTTACGTCTGATGTACATGGATTTAATACCGCAGGAAGGAAAGGTTCGTATCGGTGAATTTTCTTCCGTCACTATTAAACAAAAAGAAATTCCTCTGTTACGCAGAAAACTTGGAATTATTTTTCAAGATTTTAAATTACTTGAAGATCGTTCTGTGTACGATAATGTTGCATTCTCACTCTACGTTACCGGTACAAAATCGTTTGATATCAGAAAAAAAGTATCAAAGGTTCTTGCACTTGTTGGTCTGAGCCACAAACGTTACAACATGCCGCATCAGCTTTCCGGCGGCGAGCAGCAGCGAGTAGCCATCGCACGCGCTTTGGTAAACGAGCCGTTTTTACTTCTCGCTGATGAACCGACAGGAAATCTCGACCCTGCCACTTCGTTAGATATTCTAAAATTGCTGATGGATATTAATATGAAAGGTATGACCGTTGTGTTGACAACACACAATTATGATTTGATACGAAAAGCAAACGGGCGGGTTGTACAAATTAAAGATCACAAAGCAAGTGAAGTACAATTTAAAACGTAACTAATTTCAGAAGAAACTATTGTAACCCCTCAGCGTGTTTTTTGTAATTTCAGTATTTCCAAAGAACAAAAACGAATCCCCCGTCCCGATTAAAAAGCAAATCGGGACACCCCCTTTTCAAGGGGGATTTAAAGCAAGGATTCCCCCTTGTCCCGAAGGGATGCACTCGGCAAAAAGGGGGTTAGGCTGTAAGT
>CAYHZL010000132.1:0-9877 GCA_964361075.1 uncultured Chitinophagaceae bacterium | reverse complement strand
CCACACAACTCCGTTTCTGTAATTGCTCCCGCTAATTTAATCTGGCGGTATTTTAGCAAAAGGTTATTTTAAAGTCAAGCAAAATTTTTGTAAAGTTTACAAAGGAAAGCAATTGTTCCATCCCTTCGGGAGTTGAATACACAATACCTTCTTACAGGACGACTACATAGTCTTGATGGTGTAATGCAAAGGCGAATTGAAAAGTTCGCCTTTGTTGTTATTGCACGCTGGCACTTTCCGAAATATATTTCCGTACTGAAAAGAAACTTCCGATAAACCCGAGCACAATTCCTAACGCACACATCGCAACATATAACAGCGGATGAATTGCAACAAAATCAGCGAACTCTGCGCCGAGTAATTTTCCCACATAGGTTGTGAGAGAATAAATCAGAGCAGAAGAAATTAATCCGCCGGTCAATCCTTGCACCATTCCTTCAACAAGAAACGGCAGACGAATGAACGTGTGTGTTGCACCGACAAGTTTCATCGTAGTAATTATTTTTCGTTTTGCATCAATAGTAAGACGAATGGTATTGTACACGAGAAAGAGCGCTATGATGAGAAATGTAATTCCGATTGAAGCGCTTGCAAACACATACAAGCGCGCACGTCTGTCTAAAATTTCCAACAATGCCTTTCTATAAATAACATTTTCGATACCATGCATCTCTTTCAATGTTCCATACAGCACTCGCGCACTGTCGGAATTTTTATAGTCGTGCTGAAGATGAATTTTTAATGAAGGGGGGAGCGGATTGAAATCTAAAACCTTCGTGATGTCTTCACCAAATTCTTGCCGGAAAATTTTTGCGGCTTGTTCCTTTGAAATATAGGTAATGGATTCAACGCCTTGCACTTCAGAAACACGATACTGAATATCGAGAGCAAGCGAGTCTGTGATTGGTTCAGCAAGAAAAGCTTCCATTTCAACTTTTTCACGAAATGAATTAATAATGGTGTTCACGTTGCGATACACGCTTGCGAACAAGCCGAGTAAAAACAGCGAGATAGTAATCGTGAAGATGGCAACGAACATGGAAAGCCGCGCACGCTTAAATCCTGAAACGCCTTCTCTGAGCAAATATGTAATATTCATACTAAATGTATTTGTGTCTGAAGTTACGCAAATTTCGTGTAGGAACGGTCGAAAGATCGTTCCAAACTTACAATCAAGGCACGGATTTTTCCCAAAGGGATTCCTTTGGAACATCCGCGCCTACATTTGGTTGGTAAAAAAAGTATTTTCAAAAAAAATATTGCCTGCGCAATATCAGTTAGTGTACAACTTTTCCGATTTTGTACGAACCGAGATTCTTGTAATATGATGTCAGTTCTTGCAAATGCTGCAATGCGTATGCACATTTTTTTTCGTGTGCGCTGCCTTCAATATCAACAAAAAATAAATATTCCCACGGTTTACCCACGAATGGACGCGATTCAATTTTCAATAAATTAATATTGCGAAGAGCAAATACCGCCAGCGCGTTAAAAAGCGAACCGGGTTGATTTTTCACTGCAAAGATAAGTGAAGTCTTTGCCTGCTGTTTTTGCTGCACCGGTTTTTTTGCAATAATAAGGAAACGTGTAAAATTTCGATGATCAGTTTCAATCCCTGCTTTTAAAATTGTAAGTTGATAGAATTTTGCTGCCTGTGTACTGGCAATTGCTGCGGCATCTTTGCGTTGTTCTTCTGCGATCATTTTTGCAGCGCCGGCTGTATCATAAAACGGATGCAACGAAATATTTTTCAACTTTTGTAAGTACACGTCCGATTGTCCCAATCCTTGCGGATGCGAATACACGTGGCGAATATTTTTCAACGGGACGCCGGGAAGCGCCATTAAGTTCATCGAAATACGCAATTTAATTTCACCGACAATGGATAATGAAAATTCCTGCAGCAAGTCAAAATTTTGATGCACACTACCAAAGAGAGAATTCTCAATTGGTACGACAGCATACGCAGATTTTTTTCGATCAACATCGGAAAAAATATTGCGGAATGATTCTCGTGCAACCGGTGTCGCCTTGGTGCCGAAGTACGCCAAACAGGCTTGCTCACTAAACGCACCGGGTTCACCTTGATATGATACAATAAGTTTATTCATGGTATTATTTTATAGAAATAATTGTAGCTACTCAGCACATGCTGGTTTTAATAGAACATTCGCCGCGGCGAAATACAGATGAAACGGGTTTACACAGATTCGATTTTCTTTTTGTCATTCGTAAATAGTTTTCTTTTGTATTGAGGCGTTTTTACCGAAATGCAAAAGTTCCATTGTTATCAGATCGAATCCGTTATTTCTGTGTTATCTGTGTTCTATTTTTTGAAAACTATTGAGTAGTTACAAATAATTTTTTATAAGCTGCGTACTAAAAATTTGATTCATCACGCCAGCGAGTGATGAGCCATGCGGTAGTCGAATCGGTTCGCTCCAGCGTAAGATTCGCATAGCCGTCAATGCGTACAACATCACTTGCAGAAAAAGTAACTGTAAGATTAAAATTTTTCGTTATTGTCAATTTTATATTATCGCCGCTTGTTGCAACAGTGCTATTCCATATTAAGTCTAATCGTTGAACGTTCTGAAACAATCCGTATGTTGTGCGCACATCATCATCACGTCCCCAAAACACATCGACGCCTTTTTCATAATCCTTAAATACGAAAATAAAATTTTGTGCAAACAACCGTCCGTAAATTGTTGTATCGCGAAATATATATGCTTGCTTAAAATTCTGCAGCACTCCATCAACCGTTTTTTGATCACTCAAGATGGAAGTGCTATTGTTGGGTGACTCGTCAAGTTTTGGAGCAAAGGGATTCACACATCCAACAAACAGTATAACACAAACTATAAATGTTGGCAAATTCATTTTGCGAATTGACCTTTTAATTCACTCCAGCTTGAATCTTTATTAGTCTCAATATCGCGCCACTTATACACAACCCACGTTTTATTTCTATTCTGCGCCATGTACAATTCCACATTGCCGTGAAAAGTTGTTGTGAGAGGTGTCTTTTTATGAGAAACAAATAGTGTGTACTTTGCCGAGAAGAAAACCGAGTCAGATTGATACGGGATCATATTTGTGTTGGTGAAAGAAAGCATAGGAGATGATGCTGTGCCGATATTGCTGAATATGTTGCGCATACATTCTACTTCAGCTTCTTTAGTCCAAGTAGAAAAAAAAGAATTGTACCGCGCGTTTGCTGTTTGTGTCGGGATGAATAAAAATGTTTGTGTCCCAGTTGATGTATCGGAAAAAACTTTTTGGTATTCCTGAATATTTTTTTGTTGAATCGCAGCAGAAAAATTTTGCAATAACATATCAGGAGTATTTGCCGGCGGATTGGTTTCGTTGCCGGTTGTTGGAAATTCCGGGTCTCGTGTTTTGAACAAGCCGCACGACAACCATAGAATGGATGAACATACTATCAACACATACATCATCCGTTTAGAGTGCAACTCGTCCCTCCAATGCGCGAGTAAGTGTTGCTTCATCGGCAAATTCCAAATTACTGCCAATCGGTAATCCGCGTGCGATGCGGCTGATTTTAAGATTCATTGGTTTTAATAAACGCGAAAGATAAAGTGTTGTTGTCTCACCTTCCACGTTCGGATTCATTGCGAGAATAATTTCTTCAAGCTCATCGGTAATACGTACGAGCAATTCCTTTACTTTCAAATCTTCGGGACCGATGCCATCGAGAGGAGAGAGTGCGCCGCCAAGCACATGATATAATCCGCGATACTCATTTGTTTTTTCTAACGCCAGCACATCGCTCGGTTCTTCCACTACGCAAATAATTTTGCGGTTGCGCTGCGGGCTCGAGCAGATATTGCACGGATCGCTTTCCGTAATGTTGGCGCAAATAGTACAATAGTGTACTTTTTCTTTGACTGCGATAAGCGTCTCGGCAAATGTTTTCACTTCGCCGCGCGACATTTTCAGAATGTGCAGCGCAAGCCGCTGTGCAGTTTTTTTTCCGATACTCGGAAGCTGCGAAAATTCTTCAATAAGTTTTTCGAGCGAAGCAGAGGTGTATTGCATTTACAATCCCGGAATATTTAACCCTGGAATATTTGGCAAAATGCCGCTGGTAACTTTTGAAAGTTCTGCCTGCGCAAGTTTGGCTGACTCGTCGAGCGCTCTGTTCACTGCGGCAACAACTAAATCTTCGAGCATCTCAGCATCCGCCGGATTAATTACTTCTTTATCAATTTTGATTTGTAAAATTTTTTGTTTCCCTGTTGCGGTAACTTTCACCATGCCGCCGCCGGATTCTGCGCTTACCGTTTTGTGTTCTAATTCGGATTGCACTTGTGCCATTTTTTCTTGCATCTCTTGCACTTGCTTCAACATACCTTGCATGTTACCACCGAGTCCGGGAATTTTCATTTCAATGTTCCTTTTATACTAAAATATTTTTGTTGTCACCCGAACATCTCTTGTTCGACTTCTTGAAAAATAATATGACCGATAGTAATATGTCCTTCTTGAATTCGTTGAGTGTCATTTGAAGGGACAATAATTGCCAGATCAACCAATCCTTTTGCTTTGCCGCCATCTTTTCCGAGAAAGCCGATGGTGTGCATTTTCATTTCGCGTGCTTTTGTAAATGCATTGTTCACGCTGGCAGAATTGCCGCTTGTTGAAATTCCGATCAACACATCACCTTCGTTACCCAGTGCTTCAACAGAACGTGCGAACACATTATCGTAGCCGATATCGTTTGCACCGGCGGTAAGATTTGACGCATCAGTTGTGAGAGCAATTGCCGGAAGTCCGGGACGTTTAATATTTGGGGAAAGGCGAATCACAAATTCCGTTGCAAGATGTTGTGCATCAGCCGCGCTGCCGCCATTGCCGCACAATAAAATTTTCTTTTTGTTGTTGAACGCGTTGATAATGATATCAATCGCTTTCGAAATATCAGCAGTGCAGGATTCTGCGATCTTCTGTTTTGTTTCAGCGCTTGCCTTCAGTGAATCGAGTATAAAACTTTGGCGATAGACGAGTGTAAGGGGCATTGTAAGTGAAAAATGAAAAGTGAAAAGTTACAAATGATATAACTCTGTGTCTTTGTGACTCTGTGGTTATGTTTTATGAATCGCTCGTGCGAATTCCTTCATGAGAGAAGCGTTGCCATCTTTTTCAAAAACATTTCCTGTAACAATAAACCGAGCACCGGCGCCTACTTTTTTATGTGCTTCATCCGGCGATACAATTCCACCGCCGACAATAAGAGGCACTGAACAATATTTTGCAACAGCAGAAATCATTTCTTCGGGAACGGAATATTGCGCACCACTGCCCGCTTCAAGATAAATCATTTTGAATCCGAGATATTCGGCGGCGAGTGCGTGTGCAACTGCAATATCAACTTTATTGCGCGGAAGTGGTTTTGTGTTGCTCATAAATTCTGCAGAAGTTGTGCTGCCGGATTCCACCAACATATACGCCGTCGAAATTGCTTCAAGATTATATTTTTTAATAATCGGGGCGGCTATTACTTGATTGCCGATGAGATGCTCGGGGTTTCTTCCGCTGAGCAATGATAAAAATAAAATTGCATCCGCTTCTTTAGAAATTTGCTGAACACTTCCCGGAAAAATAATAACCGGAATATTTGTGTGTTGCTTCAGAGTATGGATGCATGAATGAAACGAATCATCCGTTACCAAACTTCCGCCGACAAGAAGTGCGTCAACACCGGATTCTGTTGCACGGTGTGCAAAATCCGAAAGTTCTGAATTGCTAATCTTATCCGGATCAACAAGCACAAAATAGCCGGCGCCGCGTTGTTCAGAAGCAGAGAGAATTTGTTGGTAGATTGTTTGCATAAAAAAAATGTAATGTTGAAATATAAATGTTTTAACTTCGTACGATTATTTCTAATTCATCATTCCTTTTACAACTTCTGCAACGCTGTTCAATGCTTCATCAATTTTTGAAATATCTTTTCCGCCGGCTGTAGCAAGGTGCGGTTTACCGCCGCCGCCGCCGCCGACAATCTTCGCAAGCACGCCGACAATTTTTCCTGCCTGAAGATTTTTTGTTTTAATCAAATCATCGCTCACAACACAGACGAATGCAGCTTTATTGTCAAATGATGTTCCAAATACACCGATGCCGCTGCCTAATTTTGTGCGAAGTGCGTCGCCGATGTTGATAAGACTTTCCATATCACCGGCAGAAATTTTTGCCGTTACAAGTTTGAATCCGAGCGATGTATTTGCTTGCTGCACAAACACGTCCATATCTGCTGCCGCCGATTGCAGTTTTGCACGAGCAACTTCTTTTTCGAAAACTTTTTTCTTTTCGATGACGTGCAGAATAAAATTTTCCAATGCACGAAAACGATTGTGCTGTTGCAAAAATTCATTCTTGATTTCATCAACAATAATTACTGCAGGAATTTCCGGAATATCTTCCAGCTTGCGTAGTTCAACATCAAGCGCAAGCAAATCTTCTTTTACCAGCGGGGAAGAGACAGTCAATTGTTTTTGTAATTGCTGAATTTCATCAATCACATGATAGGCATGCTCAATCCGTTCGCGGTAGGTTTTGTTTTGCAGCGCGAGATATTCCACCGCATACGTATGGGTCAATGCTTCTATACGACGCACGCCGCTTGCGTTGCTTCCTTCCGAACGAATTTTAAAGAAGCCGATATCATTTGTATTAGCAACGTGTGTACCGCCGCAGAACTCTTTGCTGTAATCTCCGTACTGTACCACATTCACACGCTCACCGTACTTGTCGCCGAAAAACATCAGCGCGCCCATTTTTTTCGCTTCATCAAAAGGGATGTTGCGGTGATGTTGAAGCGGAATATTCTCTTTGATTTTTTCGTTCACAATGTTTTCGATGTCGTGCAATTCCTGTTCACTTACTTTTGTAAAGTGTGCAAAATCAAATCGCAAATGTTCCGGCGACACAAGCGAGCCGGCTTGATGCACATGTGTGCCGAGCACTTGCCGAAGTGCCGCATGCATTAAATGTGTTGCGGTGTGATGGCGCATGATGGAAAATCGGCGCGTCGTATCAACTTTGGCAATAATTTTTTTTCCGACAATCTCTTCAGCGCGTTGCGAAACGCGGTGACCAAAAATACTTTGAAATTTATGCGTGTCTACAACACGATACACTTCGTTGTTCACCAATAGCTCGCCGGTATCACCAAGTTGTCCGCCCGATTCCGCATAGAACGGAGTTTTATCGAGAATGATGTAACTATCAGAACTCATATTGCTTTCGGAAATACCGAGCACATTTGCTTCACATTCCAATTGCGTGTACCCAAGAAAATCTGTGTGCGCGATAATTTCGTCTGCTGAAAATTTTACTTCGCCGCCGAACTTTACGCCGGTGTTCGATTCGCGCGAGCGCTCTTTTTGTTCTTCCATCAAATTAGCAAATGTGGCGATATCAACTGTCAATCCTTTTTCGCCGCACAATAATTGTGTCAAATCGAGCGGGAAGCCGAATGTATCGTACAATTTAAATGCAGTTTCACCCGGAAACATTTTCGAACGTTTCATATCGGCAACTACATGTTCGAAAATTTCCAAGCCGCGATCGAGCGTTTGGTTGAATCCCTCTTCTTCACTTTTAATAACACGCTCGATGTGTGTTTGGTGTTCCTTAATTTCCGGGAAGACGTGCGACATGGTGCCGACTAATATTTCCACTAACTTGTACTGAAATGGTTCGTGCATTCCCAGTGTGCGACCAAAACGAGCGGCGCGGCGAAGAATCCTGCGCAGCACATATCCGCGTCCTTCGTTAGACGGAGTTGCACCATCTGCAATAGCAAAAGAGAGCGCGCGAATGTGGTCGGCAATAACACGGAATGCAACATCATTTTCGGAATGACTTGCTTTGTATTCTTTTCCCGACAGCACGGAAATAGCAGCGATGATCGGCATGAATACATCGGAATCGTAATTTGACGGAAACTTTTTGAAATTAGATTCCATTGATTTCATTACAGCGCACACGCGCTCGAAACCCATGCCGGTATCTACATGTTTTGCCGGAAGATTTTCAAGTTCACCTTTTTCATTTCTGTTATTTTGAATGAAAACGAGATTCCAAATTTCAATCACTTCCGGTGAACCGGCGTTGACCATTGCTGCCGGTGCATCGCCGCGTTGAGTAAGGTCAATATGAATTTCGGAACATGGTCCGCAGGGACCGGCTTCACCCATTTCCCAAAAATTTTCTTTTTCGCCGAAACGCAAAATATGATCGTGACTCACATCGGTCAGTGTTTTCCAAATCTCCATTGCTTCGTCATCCGTTTTATACACCGTAATCCACAAACGGTCTTTCGGAAGTTTCCACACTTCTGTCAATAATTCCCATGCCCATGCAATTGCTTCTTTTTTATAATAGTCGCCGAACGACCAGTTGCCGAGCATTTCAAAAAAAGTGTGATGGTATGTATCGCGCCCAACTTCTTCGAGATCGTTATGCTTGCCGCTGACGCGGATACATTTTTGCGTGTCGGCGACGCGCGTGTAATCGCGTTTGCCTTGCCCGAGAAACACTTCTTTAAATTGATTCATTCCCGCATTTGTGAAAAGCAATGTCGGGTCGCCGTGCGGAATTACCGGTGCGCTTGCTACAATATGGTGTTGCTTCGATGCAAAAAAATCTAAAAATGATTGTCGTATTTCGCGTGATGTCATTTAAAATTTCTATCTTTCCAATAAAAAGGTTTTCTTCGTAAATGTGATATTGCAATAATCTGTATAGCTGATTCTGTAATACGATAGATTATTGCAAAAGGGAAACGATGAATAAGAATTCGTTTTGTTCCAAATTTATAATTTAACCAAGAGTAAGGTGTATGTTGAATTTTCTCAACCGCATTCTCAATTTCATTGAGGAATGATTCACCAAGCACTGTTAATCGTTCACTATACCAAATTCGTGCTTCCACTGCTTCGGATAACGCTTCGGATGAATTTTAATGGGAAGCACGTGATAAACTCCGAAGTGTTTCGCGTGCTTCTTCCCACGGCATCATTGTTACTTTACCGCTTTCAATGTCATCTAATCTTCGGTTAACTTCTTTTTGCCACGCCAGTTCCACTTCCGGATCAAATTTTTCTTTGAATGTTTCATCAAGGCTTACAATCAATTGCTCGGCAAGCGCGGCACGTTCTTCAACGGACATTTTTAATGCTAAATCAAGAATTTTTGCAGTTTCGGTTGACATTGTTCCTCCTAATTATACATCTACTTGTGTCATCAATTCAAATTTTCTTGCGTAATTGTTTTTTCATTTCCGGCAACGGGATAGTTTTCTCGTTCTCAACTTCATCCATTGCCTTTGAGTCCAAAGCATCTTCCAAAAGTTCAAGAATTTCCTCGTATTTTTTTATTGGAAGTACGACGTGTGTCTTCTTACCGCGTATATCATATAAAACCTGTGCTTCTTTAACTTGCATTTTACACCTCTATTTGTGTCATCAATTTAATTTCTTCGAGCACACCTGTAACTCGCAAACATTCGATCATGCCGCCTTCAAATACACACGCCTTGCCCCTTGTATGAACTTCGATGGTAAGAACTTCGGATGTATCAATATCGCAACCGGTTGCTTTAATAATTTGGTGAATCACTTCGTCAAACGTATGCACGTTATCGTTGAAAAGAATTGCTCGTGCACTGCGCTCGATTTCGATATCGTCTAATGTATCTTCTTCAGTATATGTAAGCGGAGTGCCCATAGTCATTTGTTTCTTTAGGGCATCTCTAAAAACTTGTTACGAAACCTTCAAGGTTTTTTGTTTTTGCGATGTACCATAAAATTTTAACATCACAAAATTTGGTCAAGTTAAACCTTGAAGG
>CAYHZL010000131.1:0-10138 GCA_964361075.1 uncultured Chitinophagaceae bacterium | reverse complement strand
CACCACCCACAAAAGATGTAAAAAAAGAAGTGAAGAAGAAAAAATAAAACATCTCGCTCATTTTTTTTTTTCAAAAAGGTATCCAAATTATTTGGATGCCTTTTTTTTTATTTTCGATTCTCATGAAAATTTATATCTTATAGATACAATGTTCCTACAATTTCACTGAAAAATAATGATGAGCAACTTCGCACGCATTAACCGTCTTCCTCCGTACGTCTTTGCAATTGTAAACGAATTGAAAATGACTGCGCGGCACAATGGCGAGGATATCATTGATCTCGGCATGGGCAATCCTGACCAGCCAACACCGGAACACATTATTGATAAACTCATCGAGGCATCGCACAAAGGATACAATCATCGCTATTCCGCTTCAAAAGGAATTTTCAAACTGCGCGTTGCTATATGCGATTGGTATGAAAGAAAATTTAATGTGAAGCTCGATCCGGAAAGTGAAGCCGTTGCGACAATCGGTTCGAAAGAAGGATTGTCCCACCTCGCGCTTGCTGTTTCCGGTCCGGGTGATACGATATTATGTTCAACACCGGCATACCCAATTCACCCGTACGCATTTATTATTGCAGGCGCACAAGTCAACAGCATTTCGATGACACCGATGGAAGATTTTTTTGAACGCATTGTTCAAACATATATGAATACATGGCCCCGTCCAAAATTTTTATTGCTGAACTTTCCCAACAATCCAACCACCGCGACAGTTGATATTTCTTTCTTCGAAAAAGTTGTTGCCTTCGCAATGGAACATGATCTCTACATCATTCACGATTTGGCATACGGCGATTTATGTTTCGACGGATATCAAACACCGTCCATCCTTCAAGTACCTGATGCAAAAAAAACAGCAGTAGAATTTTACACTCTTTCAAAAAGTTACAACATGCCCGGTTGGCGCGTTGGCTTTTGTGTCGGCAACAAAGAAATTGTCGGCGCACTGATTAAAATGAAAAGTTATCTCGACTATGGAATGTTTCAGCCAATTCAAATTGCAGCAATTGCAGCATTGAATGGTCCGCAAGAATGTGTCGAAGAAATTCGAGCAATGTATCAGCACCGCCGCAATGCATTGGTTGAAAGTCTTGATCGCATCGGATGGCATGTTGAAAAACCAAAAGCATCAATGTTTGTGTGGGGACAAATTCCGGAAGAGTTCCGAGCGATGGGCTCCGTTGAGTTTGCAAAATTTCTTGTGAGAGAAGCAAAGGTAGCAGTCTCGCCGGGTATTGGCTTCGGCGAAGCAGGCGAAGGTTTTGTCCGGTTCGGCTTAATTGAAAATGAGCAGCGCATTCGACAAGCAGTGCGCGGAATGAAAACTGCGTTCACTGAATACAAACCATGATTATTCTAAAAAAAATATTTCAACACAAAGACATCCCGCCAAAGAACGCGGGATGCAAAGAACGCACAAAGACGCAAAGATTTACTTTTATCATTGCTTCCTTTTTTTTTATTTCAACACTTACCGCGCAAACCAATCCTCATTTCAACATCGCGCTTCGTCTTGATTTTTCTTCCGCAGAAGATTTCATCCGCATGTGTGAAGGTCAGCAGCACAACACGCAGCGCATCGCCGAATTACGCGGCACACAAATCGCGGCAGCAACAAGCGCATTGTTAGCACGTCAGAATTACAAACCGGACGCACTCAAACGCGAGCTTGATTTGTTACGAGACAATTTCGCTACCAATAATGATGTCTTTGGATTATTAGACACGCGCCGCTTTCTTCCACAGATAAAATTATTGTTGGCGGAAGCAAAAAAACGCCAACTCGATAGACGCGTGCTTGCAACCATTGAATCTTTTTTTCCATTGAATGCAAAAATTTCGGCAACACTTCCCGTCTATTTTGTTGTCATGGGAAATGAAAACGCGGCAGCGTACGTTCGTCGTGTTGTGTGGAGCGGCACTACTCCAGTTTTTGTCGGCGATGGTGAAGGCGAGCAGGTCATTGTTGTTAATCTTGTGCGCATGGTACAATATCATCCTGATACACAAATCGAATTTATCGAACTTCTCAGCACGCTCGCCCACGAAAGTTTCCACGCAGTGTTTGGTGTCTATCAAGAGACATCTCCGGTGTGGAAAAATTTCAATCAACGTAATCACCCCATTGCACATTTGGCGGAGTTAGTGCTGAACGAAGGAATTGCATACTACATTTCGATGCAGCAACAATCGCAAGGCTCTGCGCCTTCGCCATCGTGGTTTGCACAAACAAAACGCGCAATGGGAACATTGGACAATGTCTTCACTGAACTCGCATCACCATCTCTTTCGTACGAACGCGCACGCGAATTAATTATGAACTCGAATCTTTCCGGTTCGTTCGAAAAAAATTATGGCGCAACAGCGGGATTATTTATTGCATACACTATTGACACGAAGCTTGGGCGCCAGGCATTGACTGATGGTATTCAAAATGGAGTGGGAGATTTTTTTGAAAAGTATGATGCGTTGTGTACGCAGTATGGCGGACTTCCGAAATTTTCAGATACAGCGCTCGCTGAATTAAAAAAGTGGTACTGAAGAATTATTCGTACCGCAACGATTCAATCGGATCGAGGTTTGCCGCTTTCCATGCAGGATACACACCAAACACAATTCCAATAAGAGAGCAAAATAACAACGCAACAATATTCATTTGCAGTGCGGTAAAATTCATAATTGGCGTTTGGATAATTGCGACTGCATTATTCCACGGCAATATCGGCGGAGCCGACATCAACACAGAAACAACATTTCCTAAAATCGAACCGGTAATAATTCCAATCACGCCGCCGATCTGACTGAACACAACCGATTCACTCAAAAACTGCATAAGGATATTATTTTTTGTTGCACCAAGCGCTTTTCGAATTCCAATTTCTTTCGTCCGTTCGGTAACAGAGACAAGCATAATGTTCATAATGCCAACACCAGCCGCGAGCAGTGCAATGCAGGCAATACCAAGTGTTCCCATTTTAATCGCAAATGTTAAATCGTTAAACGTGCCAATCAATGATTCATTAGAAAATATTTCGAAGTCATCAGGAAGTCCCGGCTGAACCTGACGAATGATACGCAGCAATGCCTTTGAATATTCAATAGCATTATCATACGACTCTCTATCCTGCGTTTGCACCATAATATGGATCGAGCGATCTTTTCCATATAATTGCATCGCAGTAGTAATAGGGATAGCAACATGGTTTCCTTGATTGCCGCCAAGTACGGAACCTTTCTTTTCAATAACACCAAGAACTTTGAACTTCACATTATCAATTTTAATTTCTGAACCCACAGCCCCGCCGCGAGGAAATAATTTTTCAACAACAGCATCGCCAAGAACAGCAACAAATCTTCCCGCTTCCACTTCTTGTTTATTAAATGCTCTGCCTTCACTAATATTCCAATTGTTTGTCGGAAAACCATCTGCTGTTTCGCCGACAAGTCCGACATTTGGATTTGTTTTTTCACCTTGATACATAACAGTTTTGACACCAAACCATGCTTCAAGCCCAATATATTTTGCATACATCATTCGGTCAACAAACTGTTCGCCTTGTTCGTACGTAATATTTTTTCTGTTGCGAAACCGAGCACGATCATGAGGACCACCAAAACTTATAGGAAATTTTTGAATCTGAAATGTGTTTGTGCCGAGTTCACTCAATCCGCTTTCGATTGCATTTTGCAACACGCCCATTGCAGTCATCACCCCAATAATAGAAAACACTCCTACACCGATGCCGAGCAATGTTAATATCGATCGAAGTTTGTTCGATTTAATGGCATTCATCGCCATCGTAAATATTTCTAAAAATTGAGTGAGCATATTTTATTCACTGAAATTACGCACAAAGGAATTTTTTAATGGGCATCTCTAAAAACATAAAAATAATTGTCATTGCGAGCCGTTCTTTGGCGAAGTCCCGAAGGGATCCCCTTGGGACTTCGGTCGCTTCGCTCTCTCGCAATGACGACACTGTTTTTAGAGATACCCTAATGATGCCATGACTTTTTCACGAGTTGATACACCGTTAAACAATAAAATTTCTCCACATTTCGCAAGTGAGTCATGGCATTATTCTTGCCAAAAACACATTCTGCGTAACATCAGTTATTCATACCGTAATGCATCAACCGGATCAAGTTTCGATGCTCGGTTCGCAGGTAAAAACCCGGAGACAACACCAACTACAATTGAAATCAGAATTGCAATTGCGACGACTGAAATCGGCATTGATGTCGGCAAGACTTGGTTTATAATCAGACTTAACGGATAAGAAATAATTATTCCGATGACACCGCCAATAAGTGAAAGAGTAACCGATTCAATTAAAAATTGCAACAGGATTGTGGAACGCCGCGCACCGATTGCTTTGCGGATACCAATTTCTTTTGTGCGTTCCGTAACCGAGACAAACATAATATTCATGATGCCGATTGCGCCGACAAATAAGGAAAGTGCCGTAATAAATAAACCGATTCCAGCAACAACAGCGCCAATTGCATTAAATGTTTGGATAATCATTTCTTGTTGATTGATTGCAAAGTCATCTTCAACCGCCGGTTTCACATTTCTTACTTTGCGAAGGATGCCGCGAAGTTCTTCTTTTGTATCTTCAATATTTTTTATATCCGATGCTTTTACAATAATACTAATGCCCCAACGCGCACCATATCGCTGCAGAAAAGCTTGAATCGGAATGATCACACGACTATCCAATTGCATTCCCATCATCGAACCTTGCTTTTCAAGTACGCCGATAACACGAAATGTGTAACCGCCTACTTTTACATTTTTACCAATCGGTGTTTCGATAGGAAAAAGATTTTGCGCTACATCATATCCAAGTACAACAACCGGTTGACCGCCGCTTGCTTCCGACTGCGAGAGAAATCTTCCATTCTCGACATTCACTCCTGCTGTTTCGATGTACTGTTCGTTCGCACCAATCACTGTAATATTTTCAGAATTATTACTTTTGTATTTCACGGTGGCGTTTGAAAAAGCGCTGGGAGTTACGGCGCGAACGAGTGTCGCATATTTTTCAATCGCTTCATACTGGTTCATTCGAATTTCTTTTCGGTTACGGTATTTCCACCAATCTTCTCCGGTCATCCAAGGCCACTTTTGTACGTACAGAACATCAGCTCCAATTTTTGAAATGCTTTCGTTGAATGCACGCGACAAGCCTTCGATCGCCGTTCCCATCAGTGTTACGGTAACAATACCAATGACAATACCCAACGTGGTTAACACCGAACGCATTTTGTTGGCGCGGATTGCATGAAATGAAATTGCCAATCCTTCTTTTAATTCATTTGCAAAATCAAGTAGTCTCATTGGCGTTCGGTTTGTTACAGTATTCGAAAAACAAATAGTCATTGCGAGACGTTTTTTGTCGAAGCAATCTTATTATATGAAAAACAAGATCGCCACGTCTCCGCCTGCGGCGGATCCTCGCGATGACGTTAGACGGCGACATCCGATGTAGGAATATTTTTTTTATGCTTCGTTACAAGTTCATCGTGTTCTATTTTTCCATCACGAAGACGAATAATGCGATGTGCATTTTCAGCTATATCTTCTTCGTGCGTTACAAGAATAATAGTGTTGCCTTGTTGATGCAATTCTGCAATCAATCCCATAATTTCTGTACCGGTTTTTGAATCAAGATTTCCTGTCGGTTCATCAGCAAGAATAATTGACGGCTTCGTAACTAACGCACGCGCCACAGCAACGCGCTGCCGCTGCCCGCCGGAAAGTTCATTTGGTTTATGTGTCATGCGGTCGGCAAGCTGCACATGCGCTAATGCTTCTTCCGCCAAACGTTTGCGCTCCGCCTTTGGAATGCCGGCATAGACCAACGGTAATTCAACATTATGCAGTGCGTTCGAGCGCGCAAGTAAATTAAATGTTTGAAATACGAAACCAATTTCTTTGTTGCGGATGCGGGCAAGTTCGTTATCATTCATATCGCTGACATTGACACCGTTAAATTCATACAATCCTGATGTCGGCGTATCCAAACATCCGATCATATTCATCAATGTCGATTTTCCGGAACCTGAAGGACCCATGATCGCGACATATTCACCGCGAAAAATCTCAAGCGAAAGTCCGCGCAACGCGTGTACTTCTTCCATGCCCATGATATATGTTTTGGTAATATTTTTGATATTGATGACAATGTCCGACATAACGTTACTCGCTCTCAAAAAAAAATTATTGAAGTTCTTTGACCTTCTGCTGCGCTTGCTCAGCACGTTTGCCTTTTGTTTCCAGCGTTAGAAACCATTGGTAAGTTTCTTTTGCTTTCTGCTTCATCCCTTTTTTTTCATAGCACTCCGCCATCGAAAAAATTGACGCCGAAAATTTACCATCAACAAACAGTGCGTATTGGTATTTTGCAATCGCTTCATCGTATTGCTCTGCAGCTTTTAAAGCATCAGCATAACTATCATAAGAATCGGAATTGTTCGGATCGAGTTCAACATATTTTTTAAACTGTTCAACCGCATCGGCATAACGCTTTTGTCCAACATAAAAATATCCGAGATTTTTATACGCTGCCGTTTTTTTAGGTTCAAGAGCAATTGCAGTTTTAAATTCTTTTTCCGCAGAATCAAAATCTTTTTTACGTTGATAATAATCTGCAAAGAAAAAATGTCCGCGGTACGGATTCAACTTCACAATTTCATTGGCTTGCTCAAATGCTTTTTCATCGCTGCCACCCATAATACCCGGCGCTTGCACATAGTAGTTATACAAACCGCTTCGTGCTTCTACATTCAACGGATCAAGTTCAACCGCACGCAAAAAGGCATTTTTTATTTTTGGTGCAAGAATACCCTGAGAAAAAATATTAGCATTCATTGCCTTTGCGCCAAGAACTTGTCCTCGCATGAAATGATATTTTGCGACATGCTCATTGATATCAATTGCTTCTTCAATCGCATCTTGCGCGTCATCATTTTTCCTTTGAAACAACAATGTTCGCGACAACTGATAATATGCTTCCGCATCTTTTGTATTTTTCTTTACAGCCAATTCGAAAAATGCTTGTGCTTCGGAATATTTTCTTTGTTCGAGAAGTTTTATTCCAGTGCTGTCAATCTGCGACCATGCTGTAACAACTGAAAACAGAATGAATAATGATATGCGTGAAAGATATTTTTGGGAAAGTCGCAAAGCTTATTTTCCTTCTTCTTTCTTTGCCATACCGAAATGTTTCACAGTGTTGTCGATTTTTATTGTTGCACCATCTTCAAGATCACGATTGATAGCTTTGAAACTTCCGCTGATCACTTCCATATTTTCTGTTGCGCCGGAAACCATTTCGACAACATTGTCATTGTTAATTCCGCGTTTCACCGGAAGCATTTTCGCTTTGCCGTTTTCTGCAATAAATATAACTTCAATTGGTTTTTCGCTGCCCGTCATTGCTGGTTTTGATTGTTCAATACTGTCCTTACTATCCTTATTACCTTTGTTCTCCTCTTTTGCCGGTTCCTTTGGTTTTGGAATGCGCGTTGTTACACTTTGAATCGGCACAGAAAGCACATTGCCTTTTGTCTCAGTTTCAATATCAGCGGTCATAGACATTCCGGGACGCAGCGGCACATCTTTATTCGTTACTCTAATTTTTACTTCGAAGTTCGTTACTTCATCTTGCTGACCCAATCCTTTGGTCTTTGCCGTGTTTGCAATTTCATAGACAACGCCGGAAAATTTTTTGTCAGGATACGCATCAATCGTAATGCGCGCGGTATCGCCAATCGAAATATTCACAACATCATTCTCGCCAACATCCACTCGCGCTTCCATCATCGAAAGATCAGCAACAGTCATAATTTGTGTCCCTTGTGTAAATCCGCTTCCGCTCACACGCTCGCCAAGTTCGGAAATTAATTGCGAGATCGTTCCTTCCATCGGAGAAAATATCGAAGTTTTATTCAAACTTTCTTTTGCATCGCGAAGTGATGCTTGCGCTTGTGCAACGCCGGCTTGTGCAGATTCGTACTGCGACTTCCCTACTTGATTTGCAGTTTTAGCAGAAACAAATTCCTGATCGGATAAAAGTTTTTTCTCGTATAATTCTTTAGCACGCTTAAATTCTGATTCAGCTTTTTCCAAATTTGCACGTTGCAATGCAAGCGAAGCTTTTGCAGATGCAAGCGACGCTTCGGCTCTATCAACTTGTGCTTGATACTGATTCGGTTTAATGCGAACTAATAATTCTCCGCGTTGTACTTTCTGTCCTTCTTTCACCGGCAAGACGGTAATTTCTCCGCTCACCTCGGCATTTATTTTTACCATTGTTTCCGGCTGAATTTTTCCGGAAGCAGTTACAATCTGCGTAATAGCTGTTCGATGTATTTTTTCTGTCTGCACAGTAATAATGTTTTCCTTCTTGCTGCCCAACACCAATACCAGCACTAGTGTAATGACAACTACACCAATTCCGGAAAAAATAAATATTTTCTTTTTCTTCTTTTTTGCGTTTCCATTTGTTGCCATACCATACTCCGAATCAGTTAGCCCGCGTTATTAATATTTTTCACTGCCGATTGCGAACTTCACTTGTTGCTTCGCAAGCACATAATCGTATGATGCATTCACCTTGTCGCTGACAGCTTTCACATAATTTGAATTTGCAATAAGTAAATCCAATAACGTACCGGCGCCAAGATTGTATCTCTCCTCTGCAATTTTGCGATCCTCTTCGGCAGAAATTACATTCTGCTGCGTTACCTCTGCCTGTTTCCGTACCGATTCTAAATTCAACATTGCCTTTTTAATATCTGATTGAATTTGTCTTTTTGCATACGCTACATTTTCTTCTTCATTCTGTAAATTCAATTGAGCAATTTGTACGTTCGATTCCCGCCGAAAGCCATCGAACAGAGGAAGAGAAAGTGTTACACCGTAACTTAACGACCTGCTTCCACCTGCAACACCACCCGGTTGATATGTAGTACTGCCGGTTGAATATCCCGCACGAGCAGAGAGCGATGGAAAATATGTACTGCGGGCAATCGTTACATCACTTCCCGCATTTTCTTTTTTTAGCAATGCAGACTGAAAATCCGGACGAGCAGCAATTGCCTCTTCAAATAATTTTTGCGTTTCGGCAAAATCATTTGTTGCTTTTTGTTTTCCAAGCGCATCTACTTCGTTTAATACTGCCGAATCTTCAAAATAATAATCCTTCAGCGCATCAAGCGCAAGAAATACTTGCAAATCAGTTTTTGCATTATCATAAGCGTTCTGGGCACGAATCACTGTAAGCTCATCGTTAGCGGTTTGTACTTGTTGGCGGTATAAGTCCGCTTTGGCAACAGCGCCGACTTTATTTGATTCCACGATACGCGAAAGCTGCTGCCGGCTGCGAATTAAATTTTCTTCACTTACTGATAATAATGATTTATTACGAAGCACCTGAAGATAATTTTGCTGCGTCTGAAATACAATGCGCTGACGAGTGCGCACCACATTATTTTCAAATGATGTTCTATTGTTTTGCTCTTGGGAAATAGATGATGTATTTTGAAATCCGTCAAATACCGTTACGCTTGCATCAAGCGAGGCGCTTGTGCCGAAATTTGAACTCGGTGTTCCTAACGTAGAACTACCACTGTATCCTGCACTTGCTGTAAGGCGTGGAAGGAATGTTCCATACGAAGATGTTACTCTCGTCTTCTGTCCTTCCAAAGAATTATTCGAAATAATAATATCTAAATTTTTTTCTAATGCGGTGATGATTGCTTGTTGTAAAGTAACTGTGGCTTTTTCCTGTGCGATGAGTGAAACAGAAAGCACAGCGAGAAGTGTGAACAAGATTCGGACTTTTTTCATACAACCATTCTCCAATTTTAAATAAACTAACTGAAATGAGTAACGTAAATGTAAGAACAAAGTTTCAGAAAAAAAATATTTATGAGTTAGATGTCTGACATCTATATTTTTTAAGAGACTCATCGTTGGACGATATTTTGTTGTGAAGGTTTGACTGCACAAATATACAACAAAATGTTGAGAGTATAATTGCGGATTATTGACCAAACGGAAATTTTATTCTCTATTGGGTTTAATACCCCGACGCTTGCGTCGTCATTCCCGCATGTT
>CAYHZL010000130.1:0-10283 GCA_964361075.1 uncultured Chitinophagaceae bacterium | reverse complement strand
CATAAAATTTTAACATCACAAAATTTGGTCAAGATAAACCTTGAAGGTTTTTAGAAATGTCCTATAGAAGAACACATTGCATACCGCTGAGATACTTCAGCGGTATTTTTATTTTTAGGGTATGGATGAGATTAAAATAAATTCTACTGTCAGCATACCACCGAACGAAATTGAATTTCGTTTTTCACGGAGCGGCGGACCCGGCGGGCAGAATGTGAATAAAGTTTCTACGAAGGTCGAATTAGTTTTCAATCTTGAAACTTCGCAAAGTCTTTCGAAAGAAGAAAAAGAATTGGTTCGGCGGAAACTTCATTCAAGCATTGATACTGCCGGGAATATCAAGATTGTTTGTCAGGAATCTCGCAGTCAATACGCAAATAAACAATCAGCAATTGAAAAATTTACTGAACGAATACGAAAGGCGCTCGTTCGTCAGATTGTACGTGTTGCAACGAAGCCGACCAGAACATCAACACAAAAGAGAATACAATCGAAAAAGAAACACGGTGCAATCAAATCCGGACGTTCCAAAAAGGGGATGAGTGAAGAATAAACTGATGGAGACTGTGTCAAAAGTAAGTTCGTCATGCTGATTCGCCGCGGCGAATCAGCATCCTCGAATCTGTTCCAAAATTAATATGTTAGATTCCGAAACAAGTTCGGAATGACGGTTTTGACACAGTCTCGATGGTTTTGAACTCACTGTCAGTTTTCGTATATTTTAAATAATAATTTTAGGTGTAATGGAAAAAGCGTACGTTCGTTCATTATTTGATTCAATTGCATATCGGTATGACCTGCTCAATCACCTGCTAAGTGGTGGCATTGACCTCTATTGGAGACGTTCTGCAATACAGCATCTTTCTTCGCTTCAACCCAAAAAAATTCTTGATGTTGCCACCGGTACGGCAGATTTTGCTCTTGCAACATTGCGTTTACATCCTGAAGAAGTGATAGGTGTTGATATCTCTGAAGCGATGCTTGCTATTGGCAGAAAAAAAATCGCATCGAAAAATATTCAGACACGAATAACGCTGGAAACAGGTGAAGCAGAAAAACTTCGTTTTGAAAATGATACTTTCGATGCTGCTATAGTAGCATTCGGCGCTCGGAATTTTGAACATCTTGAACTTGGACTTTCCGAAATGAAACGCGTACTGCGTAACGGCGGAAAATTAGTTGTTCTGGAATTTTCAAAACCAAAACATTTTCCCTTTAAGCAATTCTATTTTTTTTATTTCAAACACATACTTCCGGTAATAGGGAAGCTATTGTCGAAGAACAACGAGGCATACCAATATTTGCCTGACACGGTGATGAAATTTCCTGAAGGCGATGAATTTCTTCGCATTTTACAAAACATTGGTTTCACCCACGTGCAGCATGAATCATTGACATTCGGCATCGCAACAATTTACACTGGAATTAAATAATCGTAACCACTCAGTGTTTTAAATGTATAGAACAATATCCTGCTAAATCGCCGAGAAAAACTTAACCACAATAGGCACAGTAGGACACATTCGCCGCGGCGAATGTGTCCTATGTTTCTATGTGTTTAGAATTTACTAAATAATTTTTCGCTGAGTTGTTACAAATAATCACTCTAAAATAATTATATCCATGTCTGAAAAAATAATAAAAGTTGGTCACAGCCCCGATCCTGATGATGCATTTATGTTTTATGGTTTAGCGAGCGAAAAAGTAAAACTTGATGGAATCAAAATAGAGCACATGCTCGAAGATATTCAATCGTTGAACGAACGCGCAATGAATGCGGAACTGGAAGTTACAGCAATTTCGGCGCATGCCTTTCCGTACGTTGCAGATAAATACTGGATTATGGTTACCGGTGCAAGTATGGGCGAAGGGTACGGTCCTGTGATCGTATCAAAAAAATATAAATCGCTAGAAGAGCTGAAGGGAAAAACAATTGCCACACCGGGGAAAATGACAACGGCGACACTTCTCTTCAGAATTTTCACTGAAGGGATTCATCATGTTGATGTGCCATTCGACCAAATAATGGAGAGAGTTTCATCTGGTGAATTTGATGCCGGCTTACTTATCCATGAAGGACAATTGACTTACGCGGCGGAAGGTTTCAACAAAATTTTGGATTTTGGTGAGTTCTGGGAAAAGAAAACAAATGGTTTGCCGTTGCCGCTCGGTCTTGATGTTGTGCGTAGAGATCTCGGCGAAGAGATGGCGCGAAAACTTTCTCTCGGTTTGAAAGAAAGTATTAGTTATGGATATACGCACCAAGCTGAAGCAGTTCCGTATGCGATGAAATGGGGACGAGGAATTGATTATGCGCTTGGTGAAAAATTTGTAAAGATGTACGTCAGTGAATTAACCATTGATATGGGCGAGAATGGGAAAGCGGCGTTAGAGCTGCTCTTCAAACTTGCATACGAAAAAAATATTATTCCGAACATTCCTGAAATTGTTTTGTACTAAATAGATTTTATTGAGGTAGTTCTTAAAAGTCATTGCGAGTCGTTCTTTGACGAAGCAATCTTTATCAGCTAAATAAATAACCATGCATTTAATTGATCTCACGAAACGCTTTAAGAAAGGTATTACACTTGCAATAGCGTTAGTAGTGATTGAAAATGTTGCATGGGTATTTGAACCGACATTATTCGGCAATGTTATTGATGCGCTTATTGAATTTAGTACGAGTCAGTCTAGGAATTGGCTCACGCTCGGATTAATTATTCCTCTTGGTATTTGGATTTTTATTTTTCTTCTTAACTCGGGTGTTGGTGCGCTGCGGCGATCCTTTGATCAGAAAATATATTTAAATATGTTCACTCAAATCGCAACAGATGTTGCGATGCAGGCAAAAAAATCCCGCCATTCAATTTCGAAAACTGCCGCGCGTGCGGAACTTTCTCGTGAGTACATAACATTTTTCCAGTACCGTGTTCCGGAAATTCTTGATCAGTCAATTTCAATTGTTGGCGCTGTTATCGCATTATCATTTTTTGATTTACGAATTGCGGCGACATGCTTTTGTATCATCTTCCCTTTATTTGTTATTACGAAAGTGTATAATAAAAAAGTAATTCTCTTGCAGAAAGATGTTCACGATAGCAGGGAAGAAGCGTTTGAAATATTTTCGTTGAAAGATCCGGAAAAAGTACGCGAGTATTATTCCAGCATGGCGCACTCACAACAGAAAATTGCAAACTGGGGAGCGATTAATTTTGGCGTAATGCGTTTTTTTCTTCTTATTATATTTTTAGTCGTTCTGTATATCTCTATTGACCTAGACGATTTTACTACGGGACACATTTATTCGATTGTTGCATATCTGTGGACGTTTGTTACCTCGTCCGAATATCTTCCTGAATTATTGGAAAGCTGGACTTCGTTGAGAGATATTTCCAGCAGATTGAAAACTGTAGAAGTGTAAAATAAAAAAACCGCTCTGAAGCGGTTGTTAAATAAATAATTTTTTTACGCTGCTTTAACTTTGTGATAAAGTTTTTTAATATCATACAGAGTTCCGCGTTGTGCAGCATCAAATCCTGCTTCGTGTATCATCTGAATACATTCTTCCGTATTTGTCTTATTGACAAAGTTTGCGGCAGCATGAACATTTTCTTCCAACAATGTTCCGCCAAAATCATCAGCGCCAAAATGCAGTGCAATCTGTCCCGTTTTTTTTCCTTCCGAAAACCATGACGCTTGAATGTGCGGGAAGTTGTCGAGATACATACGGGCGAAGGCAATCATCTGCAAGTAGCGGGTTGGTGTTGCGTAGTGAGGAATAATTTTTTCGAGCGGAGTATTTCCCGGCTTAAAACTCCACGGAACAAATGCGGTGAATCCGTTGCGTTCATCCTGTAATTGACGGATGCTTTCGAGATGCACGAGAATATCTTCATCAGTTTCTAAGTGACCATACATCATTGTCGCGGTGGTTTTGTAACCAAGCGCATGTGCTTCGCGCATAACATTCAACCAATCTTCCGATGTCCCTTTTTTGTAGCTAATTTTTTTCTTTACGCGATCTGAAAGAATTTCTGCGCCGCCTCCGGGAATGGAACGCAATCCTGCATCCCACAAACGTTTTAAAACTTCAGTCAGACTTAATCCTGAAACCGCAGTCATACCGAGAATTTCTGAAGTAGAATAGAAGTGTGGATGAATTTCAGGAACTTCTTTTCTTGTGCGGGAAACAAGTTCGAGGTAATAGTCGAATGGTAATTCCGGATTTACGCCGCCTTGCAATAAAATTGTTGTAATTCCTTTTGCTGCCGACTCTTTGAAATTCTGAATCATGTGGTCAACACTGTGTGTGTACACACCTTCCTCGCCCGGATGACGATAAAACGCACAGAAGATACAATCAATGGTACACACATTGGTGTAATTCGGATTACTATCGAGCACGAACGTTACTTGCGATTCAGGATTTTTTTTAAAACGAATTTCGTTTGCGAGGTCTGCTACATCGAGAAGTTCTGCATTACGAAAAATAAATAAACCTTCTTCTTTGGATATACGTTCACCGTTTCTAATCTTTGAATATAACGAACTGAGAATCATGTCCACTCCAAATGAATCACCCCGATGCAAGCGTCGAGGTATCTTGTTGTCATGCCAGCGAAAGCTGGCATCCATTTTTCTGGATTCCGGTATTCGCCGGAATGACAGTGAAAAGTTTTTGACCTCGACGCAAGCATCGAGGAATTCTTTCGATTAAATCGATACAGCGTAGCCCGCTGCTTTTAAATCTCTTATCACACTTAAACTCACTTCTTCTAATTTTACTACTATTTCTTTTTCTGTAACGCCCGGAATATCTTTTGGTATCTGAACATCTTTGCTGTGGATACAACATACTCGGTTAGCGCCAAGTTTCCCGATTAAATATCCGAGTTCAAACAGTGCGTCGCGGTTGTTCTCTGTCGAAAAAAGAAAAAAAGCAAACCGGCTCTCGTTATGCTGTTCAACAAAACCGAGCAACTCATTGCTTGATGTTGTAGAACGTTGAAAGGTTGCTTCTTCGATTCCAATTTCTTGTAATAAACTGCTCAGCGGAGAAGAATACGGATTGTCTGCATCTGCAATAACGAGCACCTTTTTACTTGCTGCAATATTTGATTGCTGCACTATCGGTGTCATAATTTTTTCTGATGGTTTTATTTGATGCATTGCAGGGGTTGGCTCGGATTTGGATTGTTCCGGTTTAACCTGCTCAATTTTTTGTTCAACTTTTTTTTGTTCGGCAGCAATAGAAGGACGCATGGCTGTTGAAGCTGGAATCGGAGATGGTTGAATCTTCGACGCCGATTCTGCAACAGTCAATGCCTGCTTTACAATATCAAGAACAATTTGTGCCGATGACTGATAAAAATATGCGCCGTTTTCATCATTGGTAATTGCAGTGCGAAGCGGTGTTCCTTTTTCGCCGAGCTTTGCCACAACATCTAAACAATTTTTTCGCCACAAAAGATAATGGCTTTGCATTTTTGCATTGTAGCCGGAGAATTCTAATCCACCTTCAGGTAATATTTTTTCACCTTGTTGAATCAACTCTTGTAATTTTGTTACGGTTGTGTTATCCATGAGAAGTCTATACAATAAAAAAATTTCAAAAGAAATTTACGAAGTAACAGTTACTTGTTCAATAAGATTTTTGAACACGATCATTGCTTCTTTTTCGCGTTCACCTAATCGGTAGTTAAATCCTTCTAAATATTCTGTCGTTTCTTTTGCCGATAAACTAATGCGTTGTCCGTGTATGATGCCGATGTGGTCCAGTTCTGATTCACCTTGTTCGAGCGAGTGTTGAATAATTTTTTTCAATTCGTCTTTCTTTTCAGTCGGCAGATTTTGTTTGCATGCCCATACAGCAAATACAAATGGTAATTTTTGCCAATCGTACCATTCCTTTGCTAAATCAAAAATTAATTCGAATCCTTCCAACCCAATTTTATTATGTCGCAGCGCTTCATCACCAATTAAAAGAACTGCATCAAACTTAGAAACATCGTTCACGCCGGAATGGAGGCGAACAAGGTGCGCTTTCACAGCATATTTTTTTTCCAATAACACTTGCAGTAAACGGACGGATGTTGCGGTGTCGTCGGTGATGCCGATGATTTTATCGTTCAAATCCAACCAGCCCTCTTTTGAAAAGAGCATCACACTTTTTACTTGATCGCGTGTTGCAATACCATAATGAAGCAACTCGAGCGTATCTTGTTGTGCGAAATAATCCATTAACGAAAACAATCCCGCATCAATTTGATTTTTTCGTGATAACTCTCCCATGCGCCGCGGTGCAATCGGTAAAATTTTAAATTGATGTTTTTCAAAGTTTTCGTAGAAGGGAACGGAGTTGAGATACGGAATTTTTCCAATCACATTTTCAGTTGAGGCATTGAGCGGATTGTAATAGACATCGCGTTCAACCGGAATTTTACCGGCATCTTTAATAATTTTGATGAGTTGATCTTTTGCCATCGTCATCGGACTGATTGCGCCGGCATCGTGTGCAATTTTTTCGCCGCCAACAGTTCCGTCCATATCATCCGCGCCGAAGTTGAGTGCAACAGATGCAACTTCTTCCGTCAACATAACCCAGTATGCTTTGATGTGCGGAAAATTATCTAACATTAAACGTGAGATGGCGATTGTTTTTAAATCTTCAATTGCCGATGTAAAATCATTTTTTGGTTTAATGCCGGTATCGCCTGGCTGAAAGGCGAGAGGAATAAATGAAAGGAATCCATTTGTGTCATCCTGCGCTTCGCGAAGTTTCATCAAATGCACTACGCGCTCTTCGTATGTTTCAATATGTCCGTAGAGTAATGTTGCGTTCGATGGAATTCCCATCTTATGCGCAGTTTTATGAACTTCAAACCATGTCTTCGCGCCAATTTTTTGATTGAATAATAATTTGCGAACACGTTCCGAAAAAACTTCGGCGCCGCCGCCGGGCATTGTGCGAAGTCCTGCATCATATAATTGACGCAGCACTTCTGCAATTGGCATTTTAAATTTTTTGTGGAAGAAATCTATTTCAACTGCAGTGAACGCTTTCACATCCGTATTCGAAAAATTCTTTTTTATTTCTCGAACCATGTCGAGATAATAGATCCATTCCCACTTCGGATGCAAACCGCCGGTAATATGCACCTCGTGAATATCGGGAGTGAGTTTCGAAAGAATTTCTTTGATTGTCATTTCATACGCATCGTGCGTGCCGATCTTTTTTGCAAAATCGCAGAACTTGCATGAAAGGACGCAAATATTTGTCGGTTCGATTTTTTGGTTCAATACGTAATAGACGGCATCGCCGCTGCGTTGTTGCTGCACTGCGTTTGCCATCTTGCCGATGGAAATAATATCATTCGATTGGAACATTGTCAATCCGTCTTGCAATGAAAGGCGTGTTCCGTTTTGAATTTTATCCCAGATAGGATGAAGATTTTTATCTCTCAGATGAATAGTTGTGTTCATTTTTCTTGCAACTGTGTTTATTCTTGTTTGGCAAATAATTGTTATAAGCCACAGATTCACAGATTATTAATAAAATTCATATTTAAAAATCTGTGTTATCTGTGGCAATGTAAGAAAATATTTTATTCTGAAATAAAGCTGACCACCCGATTATCCCGCGCACGGTTTGCTACAAACAACCCGAAGGAAGCATCGGCTCTTGCTTTACGTTTGTTAGCGGGTCAGCGTATTTATCTCCAATAACTTTCCCAACGTTCGTCAACTTTTTTTACAATTTTATCGTCCATCACTAACGGCACCGGATATCCTTTTTTCCATGTTGCATCAATACCCATGATTCCATTATAAATAGGGGAGATGCCGATTAATTTTTGTTCTGTGAACTGCACATCGCGTTCGCAATCGAATCTGGTAAAGACTCCCCAAATATAATTCTCCTGATTGTGAATGTCCACATCTTCGCTCACCGCCGCAATCATTTTAATGCCTTCTAATTCGGAATGGTGCACAAGCTTTTTAATTACTGCCGGTCCATCTTTTTTTACTTTCACAAGAAGCATTGTTCCTTCAATCAAATTCATGTCAACAATTCTTCTATCGAACGAACGAAGTTCACGAACAGCAGCGTCGAGTTTCTTTGTATTTTTAATTTTGAATTTTTCTTTCTTCGGTTTTTCTGTGGCATCAAGAATCATTTTGCTGCCGAGATTCATTTTATACGATGTGAAATCGAGTGTATCGAGCGGCACTTTCGGAATCATGATGAAATCAAAATGCGGATCAAAGTTTTCTCTGAGTGCGTGAAGCACTTCGTTAAAATTTCTCGGATCGACATGTTCGGACACTGTTACCAAACATTTTGTGAGCGAGAGCTGCTGTGTTCCAATTAACCCGAGCGCAGTTTTCATCGCTTCTTTTTGGTAGCGCTCTTCGATTGAAACAACAAGCAAGTTATGGAAACCGGCTTCGTAGTATGCCCACATTCCTTTTATTTCAGAATGGAGAAGTTTTGCAAGCGGACTGAGAATTTGCTGCGTTGCATCGCCCAAAAATTTATCTTCCATCGGCGGAATGCCGACAACCGTTGCCGGATAAATCGGATTTTTGCGATGAGTAACTGTGCGAATATTGAAGACAGGAAATTCCGAAGCGTTCGAATAATGTCCGAAGTGGTCGCCGAACGGTCCTTCCATTTGTCGTATGTGTGGTTCTACAACGCCTTCTAAAATAAATTCTGCGTTGGCAGGAACGGAAATTGAAATTGAACGACCGCCAACAAATTCCGTTGGCTTGTTCCGTAAAAATCCGGCAAACATTGCTTCATCAATTCCTTCCGGAAGCGGTGCGATGGTGGCGAGCAACAATGCAGGATCAGTTCCAATCGCAACGGCAACTTCAAAAGGCATATTCATTTTTTCAGATTGAAAATATTGAAACCCGCCGCCTTTCTGAATTTGCCAATGCATGCCGGTTGTTTGTTCATCAAACACATGCATGCGATACATACCGATGTTTCGTTTTCCATTGCGCGGATCGTACGTAACAACTTGAGGCAGAGTAATAAAACGTCCGCCGTCGCCGGGCCAGCATGTGAGAATCGGCAGTTCATTAAGATTTGGTTTTTCAACAATTGCTTGTGAACGAGCGAGCGTTACATGTTTCGGACGTGAATTGTAGAAACGTTTTACCATGCCTGATTCGGTGAATAATAATTTTGGCGATGGCGGCATTGCTTTTTCTGCAAAGCGAATCAGTTCTTCACCAAGTTCGTCGGGATGTTTGCCGAGAGCAAGTTCAATTCTTTTTTCACTTGCTAACGCATTGATGACGAGCGGATACTTTGAACCTTTTACATTTTCAAAAAGAAGCGCGGGCATTCCTTCTCTTAAAGCACGCACGGCAATTTCCGTAATTTCTAATTTGGCATCAACTTCAACCTTTACGCGCTGAAGTTCGCCGTTCTTTTCGAGATGTTTAAGAAAATCTTGTAAGTTATTGAACATATATTTTTCGTTTAACCGTACAGTCGTAAATTCAGATGCATTAGCAATTATTTATTACTCTACGACTTCGCGTCTCAGCGTTAAAAACAAAAGATGTAACGCAGAGGCGCAAAGACGCTGAGAATTTATCACTAATCACGTTCATTAGTTATTCATAATTCATAATTCATAATTGCCAATTTTTATTCAAGTTCTTCAGCACGCCAACCTTTGGATTGTCGTTCGCCAATAATGCCAAGTAACTTATCTGTAAAACCACCGACATATTCATTCACTGTTTCAGGAACAAAGTATAACGGAGGGGAAATCGGCATGATGATCGCGCCATACGAAGACAGCTTGGCGCACTGTTCAAGCGTCAATGTAGAAATCGGCGTTTCACGAACGCAAAGAATAAGTTTGAATCGTTCCTTCAAAGCAACTTGTGCCGTTCGTGTAATTAGAGTGTCGCCAATGCCCGATGCAATTTTTCCGAGAGTTGATGTTGAGCAAGGAAGAATCACATACGCATCAAAATGATTTGAACCTGATGCAATTGGCGCCGATAAATCTTTATCATCAAATTGCCGCTTGATGTATGGATGCAAATCGGCTTCGTCCATTTTCAATTCGTCCTTCAGCAATACTTTGCCCCACTTGCTGACGACAAGAAATTTTTCAGCGTTCGATTTTTTCAGAAAATCTAAAGCATAGATTGCACCGGATGAACCTGTAATACCAACAATAATTTTCATAAAAACTTATTTTTTAATTTGATTGCTCAAATCCTTTAAAACACCATCGTGAAGACTGTAAATC
>CAYHZL010000129.1:0-10297 GCA_964361075.1 uncultured Chitinophagaceae bacterium | reverse complement strand
AAAAGGGGGTTAGGCTGTAAGTCCGCCGTCTTTTTGGCGGAGGGATTTTTTGAATAAACAATAACGCTGAGGAGTTAAAAAAATTTTACATTAGTGCAACACACCCATCTCAATACATGAACTGCTGTTAGCATTGCGATAAATACGATGCGTCGCTTTTTGAAAATCCGATTCTTTCGCTTCATACAGATTTACAAACTTCTGCGGATTGCGATCAACCAAAGGAAACCAACTGCTCTGCACTTGCACCATAATTTTATGTCCGCGTTTGAAACAATGATTCACATCTTGCAATTGAAATTTTACATTCGTTATTTCGTTTGGCTTCATCGCTGTCGGTTTTTCAAAACTAGTACGGAAGCGTGCGCGCATTACTTCGGCACGCACTAACATTTGAAAGCCGCCCATTTTCACATCAGCATTCGGCGAAGTTTCTTTCGTTGAATCGGGAAACACATCAATAATTTTAACGATAAAATCTGCATCCGTTCCCGTTGTGGAAACAAATAAATTTGCAGTGATCGGTCCGGCAGTTGTTACGCTATGTTCCAACGGATCAGTTTCATACGAAAGCACATCGGGACGCTGCCACACAAACCGCTGATCATCAATCATGTATTCGCGGGTACGATTGTTACGAATATCGGCAATGTATGGAACAGGGCGATTCGGATTGCTGATATATTCGTCGTATGCGGCTGCATCGTTTTCTGTTGGTGCATTCATTGACAACTTTCCGTTCGCTTGAAAATATATTTTTTTTCGTTCAATGTTTTTCGGCGGCCATGTTTCATATTGTTTCCATTCGTTCGATCCGGTTTCGAAGACATACGCATCCGGTAAATGCAGTTCACCTTTTCCCTTTAAATAATAATTGAAAAACGGAAGTTCAATATGCTCTTGATAAAACACACTCGTCTTTTCACCAAACCGGATATTTCCAAAGTAGTCTCCTTCACCCCGCGCCCATCCGCCGTGATACCATGGTCCGAGAACAAGAATGTTATACGTTTTCGGATTTTGTTTTTCAATTGCATCGTACATGTGCAACGGTCCATACAAATCTTCCGCATCAAACAATCCGCCGACTGTCATAACAGCAGGAGTTATTTTTTTTAAATGCTGCGGAACACTGCGTGCTTTCCAAAACTCATCGTAGGTCGGATGTTTGAACAGTTCATTCCAAAACTGAACAGTGTCGCCGTAGTAATTTTTTTTTAGCGAAGCAAGAGAACCGCCTTCAAGAAGAAATCTGTACGCATCAGGTGTCGGATATTCAAATCCCGGAGGCCACGTCGTGGTTAATTTCGGACGCGGCTTGCCAAATGAACGATAGAAATTAAATCCGTCAATCAAAAAGAATGCACCATTGTGGTGGAAATCGTCCCCCATAAACCAATCGCCAATCGGCGCCTGCGGCGAAACGGCTTTGAGAGCAGGATGCGCATTGATTAATCCGTGCGCTGCATAAAATCCCGGATACGAAATTCCCCACATACCAACTGTACCGTTGTTACGCGGAACATTTTTCACCAGCCAATCAATTGTATCAAACGTATCGCTGCTTTCATCCACATCGTTATTCGATTTTTTCTGCGGAATGTGTGGACGCACGTCAACATATTCGCCATCGGACATAAATTTTCCGCGCACATCTTGATACGCGAAAATATATTTCTCCTTCATCATGGAAACCGAAGGACCAATGGATGTTTTATATCCATCGCCGTACGGTGCAACAGTGTACGGAGTTCGATTCAACATAATTGGAAATGTCTGTGTCGTATCTTTCGGAACATAGACTGACGTAAACAATGTTGCGCCATCTCGCATCGGAATGCGGTACTCGTATTTTGTGTAGTTCGCCTGAATCTCAGTCACAGTCTGAGCAATTCCGAACGACGAAAGAATAATGAACGCAAAAAGAAAAAATAGTGTATGCAGTCGGTAATTTGTTTTCATATCAACATATCTCCTATTGTGTAGTATAGTAACTCCTAAGTAACTCACATTGTAAGTTACTCTTTTTGAAAAAAATTCGCCGCTGGCGTACTGAACGCGCTACTCAGTGTGTCTTCAAAGTCATGCCATGAGTTTCTTCTTTAATATTATAAAACATACAGTTTCCAGAAAAACCATAGACAAATCCCGAAGGGATGGCTTAGCCACTCATGGCATGACTGAGTAGATACGTATTACAATAAATTACTTGCCAGCTCTGCTAATTTCGAACGCTCGCCTTTTTCTAAATTGATGTGAGCATAAATTTTTTGCCCCTGCATTTTTTCGATGAGGTAACTCAATCCATTTGATTGGCTATCTAAATACGGATGATCAATTTGAAATACATCACCGGTAAAAACAATTTTTGTCCCTTCACCGGCGCGTGTAATAATTGTTTTCACTTCATGCGGCGTCAAGTTTTGTGCTTCATCCACAATAAAAAATATTTTTACCAAACTTCTTCCGCGAATGTACGTGAGCGCTTCAATGACTAATTTTTCTTCCTGCAACAGAGCATTAATCCGCGAGTTGTTTGGATCACTTTCCGGAAATTGATTTCTGATCACACCAAGGTTATCAAACAGCGGCTGCATGTACGGGTCAAGTTTTGATTGAATATCGCCCGGCAAATAGCCGATATCTTTATTGCTCAGCGGAACAACCGGGCGCGCCATAAATATTTGACGATAATTTTTTCGTTTCTCCAGCGCCGCCGCCAGTGCGAGCAATGTTTTTCCGGTTCCCGCTTTTCCGGAAATTGTTACTAATTGTATTTCCGGATTCATCAACGCATTCAATGCAAAAATTTGTTCAGCATTGTGCGGCATAATTCCGTACGCCGCAACTTTATCAACCCGTGTTATGGAATTTGTTTCCGAATTCAACATTGCGAGCACGGATTGTTTTCCGTTGCGAAGAATAAGATATTCGTTCGGCAGCAATTTATTTTTAAACCGCAATGCACTCGCGGGCAGTGCATACGGCGCTGAGTACAAACGCTGAATGAATTCTTCGTCAATATTTTCTTCAATTCTCCGGCCGGTGTAGAGCTGCGAAATATCTTTTACTTGATCATTTTTATAATCTTGCGCCGGCAAACCAATCGCTTTTGCTTTCATTCTCAGATTGACATCTTTTGAAATAAGAATGACCTGCTTCTTGCTGTTTTCTTTCGCAACATAGTACGCAGTGTTAAGAATATGATGATCCGGTTTGTTCGGAGGAAAATTGAGCAACAAATCTTTGTGAAATGCCTGCTCTAACTTGATGCTGATTTTTCCAAGTTTGGCACCGATTTTTACGCCGCCGTTAAAAAGATGATCGCCGCTCAACGCATCAACCGATCGTGCAAATTCGCGCGCGTGAAAATTAAGCGCCTCATTTCCTTTTTTGAATGCGTCGAGTTCTTCCAACACTGTAACCGGAATAATAACGTCGTGTTCCTTAAATTGATAAATGCACGCACTATCATGCAGCACAACATTGGTATCGAGAACAAATATTTTTTTTGTTGAAGAAGCCATGGTATAATTATTTGGTTATGGGCAGTTCTAAAAATTAGTTGTTCAATGTCATTCTGAGCGAAGCGAAGAATCCATTCCTTGATTTTTGGATAAAAAACTGGATTCTTCGTCGCTTCGCTCCTCAGAATGACGCTCCTTTTGGATTTTGAGAACCGCCCTTATGTAATATTCTATTGTAGTGAAAAAGAAAATTCTATTCCGTTACAGACTGAAAAATAATCTTGTGTAGACATAATAATCGAATCGGTAAGCGATCCGGCGTTGAATGCAATTTTTTCATTTTCTCTGATTGACGTATCTACAAATACATCGAAAGGTAAAATTGGTTTGCCAAACGGAGGCACACTGCCCGGCACTAATTCAGTTACTTCAAATAATTCTTCTTTTGTTGCAAAGCGAATACTCTTCGCACCGAAATACGATTTTATTTTTTTGGAATCTATTTTCAATCCCGCACTGACAACAAAAAGTTTAAATCCGTCGTCAACTTTCATCACTATTGCTTTACCGCCAATCCGAATATCTTCTCCGCGCGCCTTCGCAGATTCTTCCGATGTGAAAGTCGGCGCATGGTGCACTGTGCGAAAAGAAATACCGCGCTCTGTTAAAAATGTTGTTACTGCTTCGAAAGAAGACATCATCTATATAGTTGAACCTTAAAAAATGCGAGTGATGCCATGAGTGTAATACAATGATTCAGAAATAATTCAAATTTTCACGTTCTTGATAAACAAACTCATGGCATCACTTTGTAACTGATGTTACGCAAAATCAGAAAATCAGTCATGCTGAGCAAGGCGCAACCTTAATATTTAAGTCATCCTTCGACGCATCCTTCAAAAAACGAAGGATTTGCTCAGGATGACCGCTGTTTCTGCGCCGCGTCGAAGCATCGTACTAATGAATTTAGTTCTCTGCGTAACATCAGTTTGTAAATAAGATTTTTTAAGGATTAACTATACTACTGCGTTTTCATCAATCGTCAATAATTGCGCGTCGGCATCAATCGTTGCTTTCACACCAAGCGGCAAAGTAATTTTATCTTTGATATGACCGAACGAATAACCGTACAACGCAGGAACACCAAGCGGTTCAACACGTGTGCGAAGAATTTCTTCGATGCTCAGTGTATTAATAAATCCCGGTTTGTACTCGCTTGGAACACAATCTGTAAATTTTCCAAAGACAAGTCCGGCAAGTTCCTGCAATTTTCCGCCAAGCCACAAGTGTGAAAGCATTCTATCAACGCGGTACGGCTCTTCACCAATTTCTTCAATGAAAAGAATTTTTCCTTTCATATCAACTTCGAACGGCGTACCAAGTGTTGACACGAGCAGCGATAAATTTCCTCCAACCAAGATGCCGCTCGCTTTCCCTTTTCCTAATTTGATAATGCGATTGTTCCGATTCACCCGCTCATCAGATTTCAACGGCGGATTTTTTAACACGCCGATTGTTTGCGGAGTAAAGATTGCTTTTTTCAAATACTCCATTGTGTACTCGTTGTATGTCGATTCAGCAACCGGTCCGTGAAACGTAACAAGTCCGGAATATTTATACAACGCCAGTAACAGCGAAGTAATATCGCTGTATCCCATGAACACTTTCGGATTCTCTCGAATCATTGTATAATCGAGCATCGGAAGAATACGCATCGAACCCCAGCCGCCGCGCAGACAAATTATTCCATCAATATCTTTTCTGCGAAACATTTCATTCACATCACTCGCGCGATTGGCATCGCTTCCGGCAAGATAGCCGTACGCATTGAAAATATTTTTTCCGAGTACAGCTTTGAATCCCAATGACTCGATCAGTTCCTTCGCGATTTGCACATCTTCACGTTCGTACACGCCTGATGCAGGAGCAATGATGGCAATTGTATCACCTTGCTTCAGCGCTTTGGGCTTCAGCAGCGAAAGTTCTTTTGATGAGTTTGTTCGATCTTCAAAAGCAGAAAGAAAGTCGCTCGGATACACCGTAGCAAGCGCAGTTGCAGAGATGCCGGAAATAAATTCGCGTCGCGAAACATTGTCAAACATAATGTACCTCAGTTTATTTTTTCGGAAATAAATATTTCAGAATCATTGGCATACGTACGCTCCACGCATGCTCGTTGTGTTCAGCGCTTTCATCAATATAGAAAAATAAATCTTTATTCAATCCCCATTGCTTTGCGAGCAGAGCATCGCGCAATTTCATTGCATCGTCAACTGTCTTGTCATCACCTTCCTTCGTTCCCACATCCAACCAGATTTGAAGCGGAAGATGTGCGTGTAAAGCGTTCACTTCCTTCACAATCATTTCTTTATCCCACCACACAGAAGGAGAAACCACAGCAAGCTTGCTGAAGATATTCGGATATTTCAAGCCAAGATGAAGCGTAATCAGAGCGCCAAGTGAAGAACCGGCGAGTGCCGTGTGTTGTGCATCGCGCAGAGTACGATACGTTGAATCAATAAACGATTTTAATTCTTCAACAAGCATTCTTCCGTACGCATCGCCGTTTCCGCCAAGACCGAACGCTTTACTGGTTGAATCAAAAGATTGTGTCGGCGTGTATTCTGCCATGCGGTCGCTTGTATTATACACGCCGACAATAATTATTGGCTCAATACTATTTGAATCAATCAAAGTCTGCGCCGCTTCATCAACACGCCATTCCATTCCCGGAATAAAACTTGTTGCTCCGTTAAAAATATTTTGTCCGTCGTGCATATACAACACCGAAAATCGTTGCGTCGTTGTGCCATACTGCGGCGGGAGATAGATAATGATATCTCTCTCCTTCTCTAAATATTTTGAATGGAAATTTTTGTGATAACGAAATGCGCCGCTCAGTGTATGTTGGCGTTCTTGCGGAAAGGAAGAAAGTGTACAAATGAAAAATAGAAGAAAAAGTTTTTTCATCATTAACAAAAATAATTGTCAGATCGTAACTACTCAACATGGCAAATTTAAAATTCGTTTTTACTTCAAATCACCCCCTCTTTGCTTCTCCCCCTTGCAGGGGGAGAAAATTCCCTCCCCTAAAAGGGGATGGAAATATTCCTCTCCCCCTTAGGGGGAGATTGAGAGCAATGCTGTCAACTTAAGGAATTACTAATGCCACATTTGTCAAACAAAACAACCAGTACGGTCATTGCGAGGCGTTTTTTGCCGAAGCAATCTTAAAATCATTAAAGAAAAGATTGCCGCGTCATTCGTCACGCTGGCGCGTGACTCATTCCTCGCAATGACAAATCCTTAAGTTGACAGCATTGGAGATTGAGAGGGGGTTACAAAAACACACTACCTTAATTTTTAGAAATGGCACTAGTACATTACTGTTTTATTGCTTTCTTTTTAGATACTGTAGTGCGAGTGCTACATTCGTTGTCCACGAGAGAACTTTAAATTCTTTTTTCGCAAGCGCATCTTCAATTTCGGCAAAAGAAAGTTCAACTAACATTTGCTCTTCCAAATCATCAACTATCGGCTCTGTTACTTTTATTGCACCAAGTGCAAGAAACAAATGTGCCATTCCGCAAAAATGATTTCCATCAGCAGGAAAACTTCCGAGATTAATCCACTGACGCGCTTCATATCCCGTCTCTTCACGCAATTCGCGTTGTGCGGCAAGCAACGGATCTTCATTCGGTTCGAGATAACCGCCAACCGGTGCAAGCGAAACACCTTGCACCGCATATTTTACTTGTTTGAAGCAAAGAAATTTTTGTCCGTCCGTTACCGCAATTGCATTAATATAATCCGGTGAAATTACCCAAGGCCAATCGTCAATCCGTTTTCCATCCGGCAATTCAATGGAATGGTTTTCCACGCACAAATATTTGCTGTGATTAAGAATTACTCTGCGTGAAAGTGTTTTCCATTGCTGCATGAAATTATTTTCCTTTGATATATTCTTCGGCAATTTGCACGGCATTCGTTGCTGCACCTTTGCGGATATTATCCGACACAATCCACATATTCAAACCGTTGGCAATGGATTCATCGCGGCGCAACCGTCCGACAAATGTTTCATCTTTGTCGTGTGCAAAAATCGGCATCGGATATAATTTGTTGTGCGGCTCATCTTGAAGAATAATGCCCGGCGCCGTTCGCATTAATTCAAACACATCTTTCAAATCGAACGGTTTTTCAAATTCGATATTGACCGATTCGCTGTGTCCGCCAATAGTTGGCACACGCACGCACGTTGCGGTGAGGGAAATAGAATCGTCACCCATAATCTTTTTTGTTTCATTCACCATTTTCATTTCTTCTTTCGTGTATCCGTTTTCAATAAAATCATCAATGTGCGGAATACAGTTAAATGAAATTTGGTGTGGAAATTTCGGCGACTTCACTTTTTCTTTATTCCACTCATCCATCAATTGGTCGTATCCTTTTTGTCCGGCGCCGGTAACCGATTGATATGTGGAAACAACAACTCGTTTAATTTTATATTTATCATGCAACGGTTTTAAAACAACTACCATTTGAATTGTTGAACAATTCGGATTCGCAATAATTCCTTTATGTTTAAAAATATCGGCGCGATTTACTTCCGGCACAACAAGCGGAACATTGTTATCCATTCTCCACGCACTGCTGTTGTCAATCACCAATGTGCCGGCTGCTACGGCAATCGGTGCAAACTCTTTACTTGTCGAACCGCCCGCAGAAAACAACGCGATCGGCGCTTTGTATTTTTCCAACGTCGCACGCGATAACACTTCTACTGTATATTTTTTTCCTTTGAATTCAACTTCATGTCCTGCAGAACGTTCCGAGGCCAGAGGAATTAATTGCGCAACAGGAAAATTTCGTTCTTCAAGAACTTGCATCATTTTTCTTCCGACCATGCCGGTCGCTCCGGCTACAATAACATCATACGTTTTCATTGATTTCTCTCAGTAGTTGTCAGCTATTAGCTTTCAGCTTGTAGTTTTTATTTTATTCATTAATGACGAAAGCATTTTTTTTACTTCTATAATTTGGTTTTCTATTGGTCTTGTCTGCGAATCAGAAATATATTTCAATTCGTGTGATAACAAAATCAAATATTCTACTTCCGAGGCAGAACCAAATGCTATCTGAAGAAATCTTTTGAAATCCGCATCGCTTCCTCTTCCGGTTCCTTCGGCAATGTTTGTTGGAATTGATACCGAAGATCTTCTTAGTTGCGATGTTATTCCATACAATTCATCTTTGGGAAAATCATTTGTAATTGTATATACTCCTTTAACCAAAAGATGAGCTTTCTGCCACACAAGTAAATTTTTAAAATTTTGCATACTGTATATTTCTTTTAAGCTGATAGCCTACAGCTGTTAGCTATTTCATAATGTATCAAAAGTTTCTCTTTCCCTAATCACTCTCACCTTCTCACCATTCACCAACACTTCTGCAACGCGCGGGCGGGCATTGTAATTTGATGACAGCGCAAATCCGTACGCACCGGCATCTAACACTGCAAGATATTCACCACGGTGCAAAGGCTGCATCATGCGTTCACGAGCAATGAAATCTCCCGTTTCGCACACTGGTCCAACAACATCAACTTTTTCCGGTGCCGTGCTTTGCAATTCCAAAGGAACAATTTGATGATACGCCTGATACAAACTCGGACGCAATAATTCAGTCATAGCAGCATCAACAATAATAAATTTTTTTGCGCCGTTTTCTTTTGTGAACAACACACGTGTAATTAAAATTCCGGAATTAGCGACAATGGAACGACCGGGCTCAAAAAATAATTTGCAATTCGTTTCTTTTAAAATCGGAAGGACGGCAGAAACGAATACATCCGGTGACGGCGCTTCATCGGCAGTTGTTGTTTCTTCAATTGGCAACAGCGAATTCTTCAGCGCATTTTTGTACGTAATTCCGAAGCCGCCGCCAAAATCGATGTGCCGGATATTGATGCCTGCTGTTCGCAATTGTTCGACAAGCGATTGTACTGTATTCGCAGTCTGAACAAACGGTTCAATTTTAGTAATCTGCGAACCGATGTGCGTGTGAATTCCGTCCACTTCAAGATTTGCAAATGAGTGCGCGTGTTGAAATGCTTGCATCGCAATACTAATATCAATTCCGAATTTATTTGTTTTTAATCCTGTAGAAATATATGGATGAGTTGAAGCATCAATATCAGGATTAATACGCAGCGCGATGCGCGCGGTGGTGTTCAGCCGGGCGGCGATGGAATTTAGTACTTCTACTTCCTGCAGCGATTCGACATTGAACGAAAAAATTTTTTGCTTCAGCGCATATTCAATTTCGTCGTCGCGTTTTCCAACACCGGCAAAAGTAATTTTCGAAGGATGAAACCCGGCTTTCAACGCAAGATATAATTCCCCGCCAGACACAACATCAACACCGGCATTTTCTTTTGCGAGAAGTTTCAGCAATTCATGATTCGAATTTGCTTTCATCGCATAACATGTTACATGGTTAACATCGGCAAAAGCTGAATCAACCGTGCGAAAATTTTCAAGCATTTGTTTCTTACTGTAAATGTACAACGGCGTTCCGAATTCTTCGGCTAACTCGCGCACAAGAACATCTTCGCAATACAATTGATTTTTTTTGTAAGTAAAATATTTCATTTTTTTTTAGGTGTTAGATGTTGGCTTTTAGCTGTTAAGTTTTTCATAACTACTCAACGGTTAGAAAAAATAGAACACAGATGACACGGATTTGACTGATAAACACTGATAAATTGAACTATTTTTGAATTTCGGTAAAAAGCCGCAGTTCAAAAGGAAACTATGTACGAATGATAA
>CAYHZL010000128.1:0-10419 GCA_964361075.1 uncultured Chitinophagaceae bacterium | reverse complement strand
CTCTTATTCCCCCTTGAAAAGGGGGTTAGGGGGATTTTTTGAATAAACAATAACGGTGAGTAGTTACCAAATAACATAAGACAACAATTTATTGAAGCAGCAAAAAACTAAATCTCATGCAAATCATAAACCCTGCTACCGAAGAGGTCATCCTCAACATTAACGAAGATAACCAATCAACACTTGAATTAAAATTCAACCTTCTAAAAAAAGGACAAGTTTCTTGGCATCAAACCAGTTTAGATCAGCGCATCGCTATCCTTAAAAATTTTTCAGCCTTATTGAAAGAAAATATTGAAGAGTGCGCCTCAATATTAACTTCCGAAGTAGGAAAACCGCTGCAACAATCGCGAAACGAAGTGAATGGTGCTTGTAACCGAATAGCGTGGCTCACCAATAATGCGCTAAAGTATCTTCGTGAAGAAATCATGACTGATATAGAAGAGTTAACCGAAAAAATTGTTTATGAGCCGCTTGGAGTAATTTGCAATATTTCAGCTTGGAATTATCCGTATTTAGTCGGTGTGAATGTTTTTGTACCAGCACTATTAGCAGGCAACAGTTGCATGTACAAGCCGTCAGAATATTCCACGCTTTCCGGATTACAAATTGAAAAACTGTTGAAGCAAGCCGGAGTTCCTGACGATGTTTTTCAAGCAGCAATCGGCGCAAAAGAAGTTGGAGAACAACTTCTTACCATGTCGTTTAATGGTTATTACTTTACCGGATCGAGTAAAACAGGAAAATACATTTATGAAAAAGTAGCTGTAAAAATGGTCCCGTGTCAACTGGAGCTTGGTGGTAAAGATCCGTTATATATTGCGGATGATGTGGAAGACATTGCAAAAACTGCCGCGGGAACTGCAGATGGTGCTTTTTACAACAACGGACAAAGCTGCTGTTCAGTGGAACGTATTTATGTTCATGAAAAAATTTACGACAAGTATGTTGAAGAGTTCGTTAAAGAAGTGAAAAGTTATAAGATTGGTTTACCAACTGAAGAAGGAACATATATCGGCGCGTTAACACGCAAAGCCCAGTTAGAATTTATTGCATTGCAAATAAAAGATGCAACAGACAAAGGTGCTTTAATAATGACCGGCGGACATCCTGTAAAAAGAAAAGGTTATTACTTTGAACCGACCGTTCTCGTAAACGTTAACCACAGCATGAGCGTTATGCGAGATGAAAGTTTTGGACCAATTATTGGAATTATGAAAGTTAAAAATGATGATGAAGCGATACAATTGATGCAAGATACCGAATATGGTTTAACGGCGGGAGTGTACACTGCAACAAAAGAACGTGCAGAAAAAATACTTTCGCAAATACAAACGGGCACAGTCTATTGGAACTGTTGCGATAGGGTAAGTGCAGCGGTTCCATGGAGCGGCAGAAAAAAATCAGGAATTGGTTCTACACTCTCCCATGCAGGTATACGCGCATTTACAAATACAAAATCGTACCACCTAAAATCGTAATTCACTATTCGTTATTCGCAAGTACAAAGAAAAAATATTGCAGTAGTTGAGATGCCAAAAGATTTTTCAATGGACCAAAACTATCCGAACCCATTCAATCCGACAACGACAATCTCGTATGGAATACCGGATGCAGGTACTGTGCATCTCACTGTGTATGATAATCTCGGCAGGGAAGTAGCAACAGTTGTGAACGAATACAAAAACGCCGGTTACTATCAAGCAAACTTTGATGCAGGTAAACTTTCCAGCGGAATGTATTTTTACAAATTACAAGCCGGAAATTTTACATCAATAAAGAAAATGCAATTGGTGAAATAGTACCAAATGGCACTATTGTAAATAACAGATGTAGTTTTTGTATGGTGGTATTGCGGTCGCCTTTATAGTAAGGGCGACCGTTTTTTTTTGCTACGATTAAAAATTAATTTCCTCACTTTTTTCGCCTGCTGTTATATTTTTTTACACTACCCACTTTATTTTAAGATACCACGAACGTGCGATTGTTCATTGGTGCGTAAAACGGTAATATTAGAACATATAATTATGCGTTCTCCATAAAAATTCCGTAACTACTCACCGTGCCTTTAAAGTCATGCCATGAGTTATTTTTTGATTCGCCGCGGCGAATAAAACTTGTCCCGAAGGTCCCAAAGGTTCGCCACGGCGAATGGCTTCGCCAGATTCCTTTGGAAGATGGATTCCCACAACATTCACCAAAACATTAGACAAATCCCGAAGGGATGGCTTAGCCACTCATGGCATGACTGAGTAGATACATTTTATTCAGAGTTCAAAAAAAAATTCGCAAAGGTTTGTTTTGAAAAAAACACATTTCGTATTCATCATCATTCTATCATTGTACAGCACCTCGCTTCTCTACGGTCAAATACCTGCAAGAAAAGGTTGGTGGAAATTTGATGATGCTAATAATGTATTAAAAGCAGATTCCGGTGCAAGTCTGGAATTAGTTGGAACTCATCAAACTGTGGCGGGACCGGCAGTAGGTAACGGTGCAGTAAAAATCGGTATTGGAAGTTATTATAAAATAAAACACGGAATGTTTACCAACGGCGGCGGTACCGGCAAATTGGTGAATGAATACACCTTACTGATAGATTTTAAAGTGCCAAGCATAGGTACATGGAAAACTTTTTTCCAAACTGACGTGAGCAATACAAATGATGGTGATTGTTTTATAAATACAACAGGAAATATTGGAACACAAGCAACTGGATATTCATCATATTCTGTTCTCGCAAATGAATGGTACAGACTTGTTGTTTCCATAAAAAACGGCACGCAGCATAATTACTATTTAGACGGACAAGCAATAAAAATTGGAACTACATCGCCGGTTGATGGTAGATTTGCACTTGATAGTCTTTTGCTTTTGTTTGCTGATAATGATGGTGATGACGGTGAGATAGAATGTGCTGAAGTTGCAATTTGGAATTCCGCACTATCAGTAGCTGATATCGTTACTCTCGGTGGATATGGTCATAATGTTGGTCCAAAACCAATAGCTCTTACTCCGTATTTGCAAACACCATCTCCAACGTCAGTGTATGTTTGCTGGCATGATACTTCATCTTCAGGGACGAGCGTTGAATATGGAACTACATCATCTTTCGGATCGGTTACAGTTGGGACCAGTGAAATTGTTTCCTCTACATATCGATGGCACACAGTGTTGCTTACCGGTTTAACACCAAATATGGAGTATAGCTACAAAGTAAAAAGTGGTGCTAATGTTTCAGAGGTATTTAAATTTAAAACTCAGCCTGCACCTGGCTATACAGGAAAATTAAGATTTTTACTTTTTAGTGACACACATAATTACGACACATCAAAAACTATGAATGTGATGAGAGCGGCGAAAAATAAAATCACGGAACTTTATGGCGCCGATATGCACAATCAAATTAATGCAGTATTGCATTCCGGTGATCTCGTTATCTTCGGAAGAAATGTTGATGAATATTCCAAATTATTTTTTGCCCCTATGTCAGTTTTTTCCAAATCAATTCCGGTTCTCGCCGTACCAGGCAACCACGATCGTCCGGATAACGGTAGAGATGGGGATGCCGGACCAAACTACTATGCGTACGTAAAATATGATAGTATATCTTTAATACCCTCTCCAAATCCACCATCAGAACGATTCTGGAGTGCTCGTTTTGCAAATACATTAGTTATCGGATTGAACACAGACGTTGCTTCTACACTTGGTCCTTTGCAAAAAGTATTGCTCGATCTTAAATTGGCGGAAGCTCAAGCCGATTCTACAATTGATTTTGTATTGTGTATACATCACCACATGCCGTACACTGAATTATGGGGTGAAGGAATTGGTTACGATCCCGGTCCAAATTATGTACGCGATGAGTTATTGCCCGTCTTTCAAAAATATTCCAAAGTCGTACAATTGACGTATGGTCATACTCATGGGTTTGAGCGAGGAACGATTGAGTCCAATACAAACGAAGGCGACTTCCGTATTGTGTGCAATGGTGGCGCAGGTGGCAATACCGATCGGTGGGGTGCATTTTTAAATTTTGATTATCCGTTTATCCATGTTTCACTCGACCATTTTTTCTATCAAATTATTGAAATTGATGTTGCGAAAAAAACATTTGTAGGGTCAATGTACAGTATTGGGAATTCAGATAAAGTATATAATAATGAATTGTTGGATACGTGGTATCGGAAGGCTGCTCAAGTGGCTCCGGCTATACCGTCTGTATCGGCACCAACAATCCTATCAAATAAACTTGTTTTTAATTCATCTGCAATGAGCGGTCCTGATTCAATAATGACGACACGCATGCAGATAGCTTATGATACTTCCTTTTCGCAAATCGCGGTTGATACGATGGTGAACTGGAAAGATGTGTATGGTGCGGATGCACAATTTAATGCGGTAGATAAAAATGCAGGTATAGATTTAACCAAACTTGAAATTCCAAAGACACGATTTGCAGCCGGTAAATTGTTTTACTACCGGGTAAAATACCGTGACCATAACTTGCGATGGAGCGATTGGTCTAATCGTTCAAACAGTATCACCGGTGTAGCGAAGGAATTACCTCTTCCAACAGCGTATGGTGTAGAACAAAATTATCCTAATCCGTTTAATCCATCAACAACAATAAAATATCAAGTTCCTGTTAATAGTTTTGTTACTCTTAAAATTTATGATGTGCTGGGAAAAGAAATTTCAGTTCTTCAAAACGGCATGGTGAACACCGGACGGTATGAAGTCCAGTGGAACGGATCGGGATTAACTTCAGGAGTATATTATTATTTCTTCACTGCGCAGAAAGAAGATAAATCAATCTACCGCAATGTAAACAAAGCAATACTGTTGAAATAAAAAAAATATAACTAACTCATGTTACGCAAAAAATCAAAAATCCACCGTCATTCCCGCATGTTTTAGGCGGGAATCCATTAATAGATGCCCGACTAAAGCGTTCGGGCATGACGAACTTACTTTATTAGGTGAATTTCACAACTGCGTAACATGAGTAACTAACACATCCAACCAACAAAAGGAGAAATACATTATGAAAAACTTGTTTCGCAAAAACTTACTATTGCTTACCGCAATAGTTCTTGTATCCACAAACGGATACGGACAAAAACTTCAAAAAAAATGGACTTTCGACAATCCTTTAAATACAACTGCTGCATCTTTGGGGGGGAAAGACCTTGTGCTTGTTGGAAAAGATTCTGTCGTTGCGGGTCCAAGGGCAGGTAATGGTGCAGTAAGAATTTTCAAAGGAAGTTATTATAAATTGACACATGGATTTCCGAAAAATGGCGGTGGTGCGGATTCCCTTCATCGTGTGAACGAATATTCGGTATTGGTAGATTTCAAAATTCCGGATCTTACCAAATGGTATACTTTCTTTCAAACCGATTCGACCAATACGAGCGATGGTGATTGTTTCATTAAATCAACAACAGGACTTGTTGGAACAACTGCAACCGGATATTCAACGGCAGCAGTAACACCTAACGTCTGGCATAGATTTGTCATTACAATAAAAAATGGCGTGCAACATGACACCTATTTAGACGGACAAATTCTAAAAGTTGGAACCCCGCTTGCTGTTGATGGTAGATTTGCACTCGACAGTTTATTGTTGATGTTTGCTGATAATGATGGTGATGACGGAGATATTGACGTTGCAGAAGTTAGTATCTGGAATTATGCATTAACCTCAAGTGAGGTTGCTGCTTTAAAAACAGTTGCCACAACCTTATCACAAGGAAAATGGACATTCGACAATCCATTAAAGACAACCGCCGCAGTTCCGGGCTTTGGAAATGATCTTGTTCTTGTTGGAAAAGATTCTGTTGTGCCTGGTCCAAGTGCAGGTAATGGCGCTGTAAGAATTTTCAAGGGAAGTCATTATAAATTAACACATGGATTTCCGCAAAATGGCGCTGGTGCGGATTCACTTCATCGTGTGAACAAATATTCAATCATGATTGATTTTAAAATTCCGGATCTTACCAAATGGTATACTTTCTTCCAGCTCAATCCGAGCAATACTGATGATGGAGATTGTTTTATTAAGAAAACGACAGGACTTGTTGGAACAACTGCCTCCGGATATTCAACAGCAGCAGTAACACCAAACGACTGGCATAGATTTGTAATCACTGTAAACAATGGTGTGCAACATGACATTTATTTAGATGGAAAAATTTTAAAAGTTGGAACCCCGCTTGCTATTGATGGCAGATTTGCGCTTGACAGTCTTTTGTTAATGTTTGGTGATGATGATGGTGATGATGGAGATATTGATATTGCAGAAGTTAGTATATGGGATAATACATTAACAGCAACAGAAGTTGCGAATCTTGGAAAAGTATTTGTTTCAAATCAAGGGAAATGGACATTCGACAATCCATTAAATACAGTCGCAGCAGTACCTGGTTATGGAAAAGACCTTGTGCTTGTAGGAAGAGATTCTGTTGTACCTGGTCCAAGTGCCGGCAATGGCGCAGTAAGAATTTTTAAAGGAAGTCATTATAAATTAACACACGGATTTGCGCCAAATGGCGGCGGTGCAGATTCTCTTCATCGTGTTAACGAATACTCGATATTGATTGACTTTAAAATTCCGGATCTTACCAAATGGTATACTTTCTTCCAACTCAATCCGAGCAATACTGATGATGGAGATTGTTTTATTAAGAAAACGACAGGACTTGTTGGAACAACGGCAACTGGATATTCAACAGCAGCAGTTTCGATAAACGACTGGCATAGATTTGTTATCACCGTAAAAAATGGTGTACAACACGACACCTATTTAGATGGAACAATTCTAAAAGTTGGAACACCTCTTGCCGTAGATGGTAGATTTGCACTTGATAGTCTTTTGTTAATGTTCGGTGATGATGATGGTGATGATGGAGATATTGATATTGCTGAAGTTTCAATGTGGAATTATCCATTAACAGCAACGGAAGTTACTAAACTTGGAAAAGTATATGTTGATCAAGTTACATTCCAAGTGAACATGAGCACGCAGATGAAAATTAAAAGATTCGACAAAGCAAAAGATACGGTTGTCGTTCGTGGAGATTTTAATGGCTGGGGCGGCAATGCTTTAAAGTTATCCGATCCAGATGGCGATAGCGTTTATGTTGGCACATTTTCTGTACCTAATGCACCAAAAAGTATTACGTATAAATTTGTTAAGCTCAGCCCAAATGTTGCCGGCGATCAGTGGGAATCGAGTAATGACCGAAAAGATACAATTCCTTCCACACCGCGGATACTAAAAATTGTGTATTTCAATAATGATAGCACAACAGTGTATTCCGACAACTTCATCACATTCCAAGTGAACATGAAGAAACAATTGAAATTTGCGAAGTTTGATAAAGCGAAGGATTCAGTTGTTGTTCGTGGAGACTTTAGTGGTTGGTCCGGCAATGCTTACGTGTTGGCTGGTAATAGCACTGATAGTATCTATAAAGGCACATTCAATATTACTTCGGTAAAGAAAATTATTTATAAATTTGTTATTCATAAAGCAACCGGCGATACATGGCAAAGCACCCCCGATATTGTTGATTCATTATTAAATGGCACGCCGAGAACTGAACCGCTCGTTTGGTTCAGCAATGATAGCGTATTAACTTCCGTAAGGCGTGAAGATGATGGTGTGGTAAAAATTTATTCGTTAGATCAAAACTATCCGAATCCGTTCAATCCATCCACAACGATCAATTACCAAATTCCGTTTGATAACCTTGTAACAATGAAGATTTACAATATTCTTGGTCAAGAGGTAGTAACCGTAGTGAACGAGCATCAAAATGCGGGCAGATATCAAGTGTCATTGAATGCAGGCAAACTTTCGAGCGGTATTTATTTCTATCGCATCGAATCAGGTTCTTTCACAGCATTAAAGAAAATGTTGATAATCAAATAGTTCCGCGCGTTGTTTGCAGATGTTGCTGATGAAATAATTTTAGACACAAGTGATGCCATGATTCTTCCCAAAGGGATGGCTTCGCCAGAGTCATGGCATCACTACCGATACACTAAAACAAAAAAGCACTGACCAAAAAAATCTTGATCAGTGCCATTTGGTACACCCAACGGGAATTGAACCCGTGTTACAAGCTTGAAAAGCTCGTGTCCTAACCCCTAGACGATGGGTGCATTTTTACAATTAACAGTTTACAATTAGCAATTAGCAGACGGATATTGTTATTTTTTTATTTCAACCAAAGAAATAATTGAGACAAAAATGAAATTCATTAATCTTATGCTAATTGTTCATTGTTAACTGTACCGGGTGACCAGTGGGATTTGAACCCACGACCTCCAGGGCCACAACCTGGCGTTCTAACCGACTGAACTATGGCCACCATGCCACTTTATAGACTAAAAAACCACGCTGTAGCGTGGCTTTTTTTATTACTCTATAAAGATAAAAAAAATTACTGAGCAAGGCAAGAAATTTTTCAGTTCAGTTCAACTTTTACCGCACGCACAGAATTCCACCAGCTATTTATTTTCTTTCCACTCCAAATGGTGAAGATGAAAAACAGTATTCCGCAGGCAACATCAACAACATAATGGTAGCGAAGATAGACTGTGGAAACGATGAGTAACAATCCAAAAATCAGCATCACCCATCTGCTTTTAATTTTTTTGGTGAACGCAACATAGAGCGTTACTAATGTAAGCTGCGTGTGTCCGCTGGGAAACACATCGCGTTGTGCAAACTGGACTGCATTGGCAATTCCTTTCGGAATAGATTCACCGGCATTCACAAAATCGCGCAAGTACTGTGTAAAAAATATCCCGGGCAATTCGGCATCAACAGATAAAAAATTATGTAACGTGAAACGAGGACCAACTGCCGGCAGCAAAAAGTAACCGATATAGGAAAGATAAAATCCATAAATGATGAGGAAGGCGCCCCAGTAAAAATCTTCAAATTTTTCTTCTCGATATAATTCATACATCGGTGTTACAAGAAGAATGTAGTACGATGCATAACTGATTTGCAATAGTTCTGTCATAACCGGATTTGCAAATCGCATAATCCATTGCGTTGGATGTACACCGAAGATGCTATAATCAATATTGATAAGAAGCCAATCAAAATCAGCAGGGTGGATTGGATGCACCATGAAGTACGTTTCTTTAAAAATATACAGAATCATTGGCGCAAGATACCAATGGCGAAGGAGACGTAACGAGAGCGGAGACGAGAGTGTTGTCTTTTGCGCGAGAAAAAAAATTGCAGCACTTAGCGCAGAATTTAGCGATACAAAAACATACCAATCTGCAATGCGGGTATAAAAAAACAGATGGAGCAGAGAAAGAAGATTTAAAAAAACTATTGTCGTTACATCAGCAATCTGAAGCGAGAGAAACGCCGAGAGGGAAAAATTTTTTTTCATTACAACTCACTCTCCTCCATAAAAACAGAAACAACCGATGACGCATACGGCATAAGTTGATTTGCGAGTGTTACAAATTCCTGCACGGAAAGTTCTTCGGGGCGACGGTCAAAATCAAAAGAAATCTGTTCGAATGCTTCTGCTGGAATTCCCAAACTCTTCAATCCATTCCGCAATGTTTTTCTTCGTTTGCCAAATGTGCCGCGCACGATGGTGCGAAAGAATGTATCATTTATTGCACGTTCGGGAAATGGCGATTCAAAATCCAACGAAATAACTGCCGATGTTACCGATGGAACCGGAAAAAAGGAAGTACTCGAAACACCGAACAACATTTTCGGAGTTGAATAGTATTGGATTAAAATAGAAAGAATGCCGTATTCTTTTGTTCGGGGCTTTGCAATAAGACGCTGCGCCACTTCTGTTTGCATCATCACTGTAAAATTTTTTATTACGGCAGCGGAATCAATGATGTGAAACAAAATTGGTGTTGTAATATAGTAGGGAATATTGCCGATGATGCGAAGTTTTTTTTGATGCTGTGAAAAAATTTCATTCCAGGAAACATGAAGCACATCGTTATGAAGAAGTGTAAGCTTTTCGCCGAAACGTGTCTGCAATTCTTTGGCAAGCATATCGTCTAACTCTATTGCGGTAAGATGCGGCAAATGTTCCAGCAAGAGCGATGTCAGTGCGCCTTGCCCGGGTCCTATTTCAACAACAACATCATTCGGTTGTGGGTTAAACAAGCGGACAATTTTAATCGCAATGTTTGTATCGTGAAGAAAGTTTTGACCGAGAGATTTTTTTGGTTTGTGCACGGGATATTTATGGATGTATGGACTCAGGTACTATTCTGTCTGCGAAAGCTAATACTGCAACAACAAGGCAAAATGACAAAGATACAGTAGCAACGAATAAATTTTTGTAACTCCTCAGCGTAAATGTTGATTCAAAAAATCCCTCCGCCAAAAAGACGGCGGACTTACAG
>CAYHZL010000127.1:0-10437 GCA_964361075.1 uncultured Chitinophagaceae bacterium | reverse complement strand
TTCAATCCTTGCTCAATATCTTTACCAAGGTGAACATGCAACAGCCTATAATCGCGTGAAGCGATTGATAGATAATCACCAAGCCCTTGCGCATTCTTCAACACTTCAAAAGAAAATGGTTCACTTGGAATAGCAACATCAGTCGGCTCATCGGCAGTAAGTAATAAAAATATTCCGTTACGGTCGCCGCCTTTGTGGAGTTGTCCGGTCGAATGCAAATACCGCGGACCAAAACCAACGGTAGAAACGCAGCCGGTTGCTGTTGTAATTTTTTCACGTAGCGAATATAACGCACGTGCGTTACTTTCATTTTGGTCAATGTAAGCAAGTATTGCAACATAATCATGCGCAGGCAAACCGGCGCAATGAGTTTTTAATAATTCTGTTGTAGAGGTATTCTTCGCTTTACTTTGCACAGTTGCAACATACTTTGTTTCGCCGAATAATTGAATGTGAGCGTCGCTTGCAAACGGTGTTTTCTTCGGAAGCGCACCGTTTGTTTTAAATTCTTCGATGACACGAACAGTGTTGTCTTTGCTTTCTTTCACGTTCGGTTCGTCAAACGGATTGATGTTCATTACCACAGCCGCAACAGCCGTTGCAAATTCCCATCGGAAAAATTCTCCGCCAAGTTCATATTCATTTTCTAATTGCACTTCAATAAACGGCAAACCAAGTTCATTCAACTTTGCTTGAAGAAAAGAAAATTTCTCTTTCTCATTATTCAACAGAAGAAACACAAACATACGATCTTTTGAAAACATGCTTGCCGGTGATTCACTCGAAAAAACTTCTCCTTCAATCGGCACAATGCCTTTGCCTTCTTTACCGGTACTTTCTGCAATCAATTGCTCTGCCCAATAGCTGAATGTTGCAATCGAATGGGACGCGACAAATGTTAATTTATCTTTGCCAGCTTTAAACGCTTCAGCCATTGCAATTCCGATGCACGCTGTAGAATTTTCAGAAAGTGTTTCGTTCATGCACGCACGCATTTCGTTAGCCGCACTGGCAAGTACATTCTTCACATCCATGCCAATTAATGCCATCGGCACAAGTCCAAAATATGAAAGCGCAGAATATCGTCCGCCAATATCTTCCGGGTTCAAAAATATTTTTCTGAATTTTTTTTCTATGGCAATGCGTTCCATCTGTGTGTTCGGATCGGTAACTGCAATAAAATTTTCTCCTGCATTAGCTTTCACTGTTCCAACACGGTCGTAAAAATATTTGTAAAACATATTGGTTTCAGTTGTACCGCCGGATTTGCTTGCAACAATAAACAGTGTTGACACAAGCGTAATACCGTTTTCAATTCTCTTTACCGAAGTTGGATTGGTAGAATCCAACACAAGCAATTGCGGAAACCCTTTGGCAGAACCAAATGTTGCTCTGCACACGTCGGGACATAAACTGCTTCCGCCCATTCCCAACACAACAACATGAGTGAAACCTGCATTCTTTATCTCTTGTCCGAAAGCCGTTAATTCATAGACGCGCGTTTGCATTAATTCAACACTGCGAAGCCATCCAAGACGATTGAGGATGGATTTTTTATGAACTTCTTCACTGCGCCAGATGATGTAATTTTTTTGCCACAGCCGTGCAATAATTTTTGAAGATTGAAACTCTGCCGATGTTTTCTCTACTGCTGTTTGTAGTGATTGTAATGAAAAACGAATGTTCGCCATATCTAAAATAATAAGTGAGTAAAATATTTTTGTATTTGCTTGTTAAATGTAAAAAATAAATGTATGAACTTCTATAAAAGAAAAAAGGCGATGAAATACGGCACTGAAAATGTCATAGTACAAACACTAATTCACTATCTCCTCAAACCTACACCATGACATTTTCACTGCCGTATTACATACTTCTAATTGTGTATAGTACTTTTCATTTTAGAAAAATTTGGCTATACTAAATAAATCATAATCGTATTATTCATTTACTTTGGTATTTTTTATGTCCTGCCAGATTTGTAACTCGAACGATCACACAACATTCCTTTCAAAGGTTTCGCTCATTTATGGAACCGAATACGATCTTGTCGAGTGTCCAGAGTGCAGAATAATTTTTTTCTCTCCTCTGCCGACGGTCGATCAACTGGCGGCTTTTTATTCTGCGGGATATTATGACTTTGATCGATGGCGCGAAGAAGGAAAAGGGATGGCGTTTGCTCGTCAACTTAATCGATTAAAACCAACGGGAAAATTCATAGATGTCGGATGTGCCACTGGTTTTTTCATCAACGGTATCAAACAGCATTCGAAATGAGAAGTGTTCGGAACAGATTTTGGAGCAAGTGCCGTACGGTTTGCAAAAGAACAACTCGGTCTCAATGTTCAGCAGGGCGATCTGGCAGATGCAAAATTCCCGTCGGAATATTTTGATTATGTGCATGTCAATAATGTGCTTGAGCATGTTCCCAATCCGATAGAGCTGATGACGGAATGCAAACGCATCCTCAAACCGGATGGAGTATTCTATCTGTCGGTTCCCAACGGCGCAGTTGACTGCAGAGATATTATTGATTTTGAACGCGAAGAACAGAAGCCTGCGCGCAGCAAGCAGGGGCATATTTTCTTCTTTCTGGATGTAACACTGTTGAGAATATTCCGCAAACTCGGATTAGAAGTCATCTCTCAAAAAACGTACAGCATAAAACGGGGACTGCGAAGCATCGGTGTGCTTCCTCGAAAAAGCGATTGGAAAAGAGATTATTATCCGCGTACCGAACCGGAAGGTATAACAGAAGAAGCAGAAGTGATACTGCCAAATGATAAAAAGAAACATAGCGATCTTTATTACCGATTACGTTTTGCTCAAGGAAATTTACAGCAGATTCCCGGCTTACATACATTTGGATTGGATTACGTGTTCTTATTGAAAAAAAAATGATGTGAACTTTGTGCAGTACTAAATATTTTACAAAGAATAATTTACGCTAAGATATATTCCTCTGCCTCTTGTCGTGTATCCTCTGATCTCTGAATACTCTGTATTCAAAATATTTTCAATTCTACCATTGACTGAAATATTTTCATTGATCTTAAATTTTGAAGAGAAATCCAAAATGGTATAATCTGCAACCAACACGTTTCCTAAAGATCCAAACGGACCAAGTTTTGAATCATAATACACATCGCTTCTTGACCCAACAATTTTTGCATCAATTCTGAGAACAAGTTCTTTAATCGGTTTGTAGGTCAAACTCATGTTTGCAGTATTCGGTCTCCTGGTTAATCCCAATGATTCCACTTGTTTGATGATAAATGCACCATTGCTAAATAACTGACTATTATTACCGCTTGTTTTGGAAGTATCAACATCTGAAGGATCGTATGTTAATTTTCCACTGACAAAACTGATGTTGCCTGCAAAAAATAATTTTTCATTTATTTTGGAATTAAGACTCAACTCAATTCCGCTGGTTGTTTGTTTGCCAACATTAAGATACGTATCTCCTCTGTAATCATCACGAGACCAGTTATTTCCCAAGGTATCAATGCCGATTTTTTTATCCCATACATATACATATTCAATAAAATTCTTTGTAACAGCATTAAAATATGCGATTGAGAAATCCACGTTGTCATTCACAAATTGTTTAAAACCAATTTCGAAGGAATTAGAATTTTCCGGTTTCAGATTTTTATTTCCGCGAGTGATGTTTGAAGTATAATATTTTTCCGGCGTGAACATTTGATAGAGTGAAGGAGCATTAAAGCCGGTAGAATAAGAAAGATAAAATAAACTTCTTTCTGCAACTTTCATTGACGGATTGATCTCGTACGTAACAGCGTTGCCAAATGTATCGTTATTATTCAGCCGAACTCCAACTGCAAGAGAAAAATTGCGCAACGTTTCATCCACCGATGAGCCATTCATATCAAAGTGAACAAATGCATTCTTTGTTGTAGCATTAAGATGAAGTGTATCAAGATCAGTTTTCGAATCATACGAAAACGAACTTATGTACGTATGAGTTTTGGTACTCATAGTTTCTTTGTATAACCCAACACCAATGATCCCGTCGATACCATTCGCTCGAATACTTCCTTGAATTTCGTTGGTTGTCATTGTTCCTTGATACGTCGCATCAAAATAGGTGTGATCGTAATTTCCTAATTGGTCTGCAATTGAGGAATCGTTGACGGCGATACGTTTCATCGTAGAGTAACCGCCGATATATTTCACTCCGATATTCTCATCAATTGCATAAGAAGCGCCGTAGGTGAAAAGATTTCGTTTGAAATCCAGCGTATAATTATTGTCATCCACAAAAGCACTTTTATCGAGATCAGCCTTCTGAGAATTATTTTTATATGATAAATAAAAATGAAAGTTGTCATCTCGGTATCCAATTTTCCCGAACAAGTCTGTCTTAGTAAATCCATCCATGTCTCGGTTCTTGAAAGCATTAGGATTCGTTACAGTATCAACAGTCGCATCAAGTCCTTTTACTCCAGAGTTATACAGTCCCGCATTAAAGTACATACCGACAGGATCAGTGTAATTCAAAAATAAATTTTCAGACAGCACGGATGTTCCTTTTCCAAACGTCCCACTTGTAATATCTGTATTGATGTGAATGCCCGGTGTTTGCGTGCTTGGCGTAATAAAATTAAGAACTCCTCCAATCGCAGATGAACCATAAAGCGTACTGTGGGATCCTCTCACTATTTCGAGACGATCAACTCCTGTAAACGAAAGTTCTGATAAATCCGGAACATTATTCACTGCCGAAGGATCAGTAATCCGAATATCGTCCACCATAATTGCTGTTTGATTACTCGCCGCTCCTCTTGTGAAAATACTTTGTACCATACCTGGATTTTGCCCAGCGCCAACAATGTACATACCCGCCTGTTGAGTAAGCAATTCTCCCATACTTTGATACAGAAAATTTTTTGTTTGCTCATTTGTAATTACTGTTACACTTCTTCCAACATCAGCAAGATTTTTTTCAGACTTTGTAGCAGAGACGATCACTTCTTTTAATGGATATGTTTTCGCAGAATCATTTGCAGTAACAAACAACGATTGCTGTGCATAAGAAAAAAATGAAACCAACAACATTAGAAAAAAAAATTTCTTCATAGTAATTCTTTCATTAATAGTTTTTGAAATATTTAATTAAAATAAAAAAGCCCCAACCTTCACAAAGAAAATTGGGGCACAATACAATAACGAGAAACACAGACTCGCAACGATACAATGCACCTTTGTTCCACGAAGGTGATAGTAAGTCTGATATTGGCAGGTCTCCTGACTTTGGCGCCGATGGCGCCATTACAGTTGCGGGCACAGTTTCCGATTTTCACGTCAGAGGCGAGATCACGGAATTCCCTTTTCATGGCGCTTATAGCGCCACACCAACATCATGTATAAAAAAGAACAAGTATCACAATACATCTTTGAGATTTTTAAAACCTCAAAGGTGTATTTAACAATTACACATGTACGGTTTTTCGTTCCAAAACAAAACGCAATGCTAACTCGTACACGCCGAACAATACAGCAACATAGAAAACATCTCCGGCAAGTGTGTTACGGAAAAATGGAATTGCTGCAACGTAGCACGTTGCTAATCCTTCAAAAGTTTTGGTGTACATCGTTCCGCTGAACCACACGCCAAAATTTGTGATCACAAAAAAGAGAACGGAACTTGAAAGTGTGCCTGCAAAAATCATCGCCAATGATTTTCGATTTTTCAACATCATACCGGTGATACCGATAAGCACGAAGCTTCCGTACACCCAATACATGCTGCCATAAAAACCGATAAAATAATCGCTGATGAGTAACGCTGCCAACGGTACGATGATCGCAAATTTTTTATCGAAATACACACCGCCAAATAATGCAATCGCTGCAAGCGGTGTAAAGTTGAGCGGATGCGGAAGCATGCGCGAAAGCGACGCCGCCAAAATAAGAACAAATGCTAATGCGTATTTCATAAATGAAGAAGTGTTCATGGGAAATCTCCTTTAATAAAGTTGAAAAATAAAAATGCCCAATCTTCGCTTTGGAAAATTGGGCATATAAAAATAAGAGTATTCATCTTGTTTCTATCTGCCCCTTTCCGCGAGGGCGATACAACAACAATTATGGCAGGTCTCCTGGCTCTGGCGTTGATGCGCCAATACAGTTGCGGGTCAGCTTCCGATTTTTTTTACACGTGAATTACGGAATTCCCATTTTCATGGCGCCATAGGCGCCACACCATAATTGAACTAGCAAAGAACTAATTTCTTGCGATTAATATACAACACCACTTCTGCGATGTCAAGAACTTATTGGCGATGAAATATTTGTTTCACTTTTTCTATTTCCTCTGTTCTGAAAAACTTGAAAACAAAAAGCAACAACGGAAAACAGATCAGTAAAAATAATTTTTCAATCGTAGAGTGCATTGCAACAAAATAAAAGAGCACTGTCAACACAAATGAAATTACAGCAAGCAACGCTACTCTTCCCCATTCATATCTGATGGGATATACTTTGTGTGTTGTGATGTATGCGGTAATTGCCATCGCAAAGTATGCAAGCAGTGTTGCCCATGCCGCGCCGGCAATGCCATACAGCGGTATCAAAAAATAATTGGCTGCAACATTCACTACCGCCGCAACAAACGTGCTGATGGGCGTGAGCGATGTTCTCTTTTCGATGTACAATCCTGCGGAAAGATTTGTTGCAATGCCGAGAAAAACATATCCGAGTAACACAATCGGCACGATATACAAGCCGCTCCAAAAATTAGGGTGAATGATATGCCGACCGAAGATGCTGAGTTTGACAAGATCATCAATAAAAAATGTGAGCACGAGAAAAACAAACAGCGCAACAAAAACAAAGTACGTCAATACACGGGAGAAAATTTGTTTTGCGTTTTCTTCTTTCGCAACGGAAAAGAAAAACGGACGCCACGCATACTCGAACATCGAAACGATGAGCATCATAAAAATGCCGAGCTTGTAATTTGCCTGATAAATTCCAACCGTCGCGCTGTCGGTAAGTTTCATCATAATTGGCCTGTCGGCGACTTGCACTATAATAGAAGCAACGCCTGCCGGAATTGTAGGAATACCGTACCGCAGCAACTCGTGCAATAATTTCGTGTGAATGCGCGGGCGGAAATTGTGTACAATAGTTGGTAACAACATCACTACCGTTGCACCCGATGCAACAACGCCGCTGATAAAAATTCCCTTCACTCCCATCTGTCTGCCGAGCAGTAAATATAAATTCATCCCGACATTAATAACAATGTTAGCAACTTTGATCGCGGCAAATCGTTTTGCTTTCCGCTGACGTCGCAGCAATGCAAACGGAATATTTGTTACTGCATCCAGTGCAAGCATCGCCGCCGAACAATACAAAATAAATTCACCGTGAACAGGAATTTGTATCATCCCTGCAATCGATTGTGCATTCAAGCTGAGCAGAACAGAAAAAAATATCGAAGTGAGAACAATCGCAGTAAACGGCGTGCTGAAATTTTCTTTCTCATCGCCAAGCTCTTGCGATGAAGCGTACTTAAAAAAAGCGGATTCCATTCCGAGCGCGTACACAATATTGAAAAACGCAATCAGCGAATAGGCATACGAAACAGTTCCGTACTCGCTTGGCATCAAGACATTTGTGTAGAACGGAACGAGAAGAAAATTTAATAAGCGGCCAAACACAGTGCTGACGCCGTAAATGGCTGTATCAGTACCAAGCCGCTTTATCTGTGAGAACATGTAATTTAGGGTTGGAGTTCGAGAGAAATATCGAGCGCTCTGGGGGAATGTGTGAGCGCACCGACGGAAATAAAATCAACACCGGTTTCAGCAATCGCTCGCACTGTTTGCAAGTTCACGCCGCCGGATGCTTCCACTTCAACGTTGTGATTAATACATTGCACTGCTTCGCGCATTGCATCAAGCGAAAAATTATCGAGCATGATTCTATCAACTCCGCCGATGGCGAGTGCATCTTTTACTTGTTCAAGAGAAGTTGTTTCAACTTCAATCTTCACGTCAATATTATTTCCAGAAAGATGCGCTTTGCATTTTTTGATGGCGTTCGAAATACTTCCTGCCGCTGCAATGTGATTATCTTTTATTAAAATCATTTGATCAAGACCGAAGCGATGATTCACACCGCCGCCATCCAACACTGCTTGTTTATCCAACATGCGAAGTCCGGGAACTGTTTTGCGCGTATCGGTAATTTTCGCTTTTGTGCCGGCAACTGCGTGTATAAATTTATGCGTCAGTGTTGCAATGCCGGACATGCGTTGAAGAAAATTTAATGCAACACGTTCACCCAATAAAATACTTCGCGTCGGTCCGTTAATTTCTGCAATCACACTGCCGGCAGAAAACATTGCACCGTCAGCATAATCTGCTTCGCATGTTACGGCACCATCAACCGTGCTGAAAATAATTTTTACTAATTCAATTCCTGAAAGTATGCCATTCTCCTTTGCCAGCAAGATGGCACGGCTTTGCTGCTCTTCCGGAATAAGCGACTCACTTGTTAAATCACCAAAACCAATATCTTCAAACAATGCCTGTTCGATGAGACGGCTGATTTTACTATCGTGATAAATACTTGCGCTCATTGTTTCTGTTCTTGTTCAACCAGCATGATAGGTATATCATCTTTCACGTCGTACTGTTGTTTACAGTTTTTGCAGATGAGTTTGTTCTCTTCGGGTTTATATTCTACATCGCCTTTGCATTTCGGACAGCAGAGAATATCGAGAAGTTCTTTTTTGATCATAACATTATTGTAATTGTTTCAACATGACATCTAAAAATTCTTTAGGCGGACGCGTTGGCTTGCCTGTGTGTGCATTGAGAAATCCATGGGTCGTGTATCCTTCCACCATTATTTCTGTTTCACCTTCGCGCATTGCTTCATACTCAATACGAAATTTTACTCCCGGCATTTCTTTCACCATTGCTTTCACAATCAACACATCATCGTACCGCGCAGACCGTTTATACTGAAGATGTGCTTCGAGCACTACGATGAAAATTCCCATCGCCTCTATTTTCGAATATGGTAAACCAAGTCCGCGCAATAAATCGGTACGAGATTGTTCGAAGTATTCGAGATACTTTCCATGATACACGAATCCCAAAGGGATGGCTTCGCTCACTTCATTGCATCGGTATCAGCATAGCGCACACGAATTGCCGACAGGTGGCTCACCATCTTCTCACTCATTCCATGCGCCCATCTTGCCAAATTTTTCGATACGACGTTCGAATAATTTTTCTGGTTTAATTCTTTGCAACGTTTTCAATTCAGCAAGCAATGTGTCTTTCAAAATCATTGCTGCTTGCTGCGGATTGCGATGTGCGCCGCCGGGCGGTTCAGGGACAATGCTGTCAATAATTTTTTGCTCAAGCAAATCCGGCGCAGTCAACTTCAACGCTTCTGCCGCTTGCTCTTTAAATTCCCAGCTCTTCCACAAAATACTGGAACACGATTCCGGCGCAATAACAGAGTACCATGTATTTTCCAACATCAACATTCTATCGCCAACACCAATTCCCAACGCACCGCCGCTTGCACCTTCGCCGATGATGACAACAATAATCGGCACACGCATGCGCGACATTTCAAAAAGATTGCGTGCGATTGCTTCTGCTTGTCCGCGCTCTTCTGCTTCAATTCCCGGATACGCACCCGGCGTATCGAGCATGGTAATAATTGGTTTGTTAAATTTTTCAGCGAGCTTCATCAGACGAAGTGCTTTTCGATACCCTTCCGGTTGCGGCATACCAAAATTACGATACACATTCGATTTCGTGTCGCGTCCTTTTTGTTGTCCGATAATCATCACCGACTGTCCATCCAACTTTGCAAATCCGCCGACTATAGATTTATCATCACCAAATGCACGATCGCCGTGGAGTTCGATGAAATCCGTTGTCATAAACTGAATGTAGTCGAGCGTGTACGGACGTTCCGGATGCCGCGCTAATTGCACGCGCTGCCATCGAGTAAGATTGGAAAAAATATTTTCGCGAAGCTGGCTGACTTTTTTTTCGAGCATGGAAATTTCACTGGAAATATCGAGACTGTCCGAAAGCTTGCGCATCTCTTCGATCTTCTGTTCTAATTCGTAAATTGGTCTTTCAAAATCTAAAATAACTTTTGCCATAATAATCTCCTGCGTTTCCTCTGCGTTATTATATGACTATACGACGCGTTGCAGTGTTTTCAATACAATTTCAATATCGAGCAGTAACGATTGATTTTTTGCGTAATACAATTCGTACTGTTCTTTTTCTTCTTCAGTTAAATTTTTATCGCTGTGTATTTGCACTACACCTGTGATGCCCTGTTTGCCAAGAAATATTTCGGTGTGTAAAGCACTTCCATCCGCACGACCAACGATGCTCATGGAACCGGAAAACACTTTCGGCATTA
>CAYHZL010000126.1:0-10458 GCA_964361075.1 uncultured Chitinophagaceae bacterium | reverse complement strand
GTATAATTTTGCGTTGCGAACTACAAACAATGTAGAAGACGCAAAAGATTTATTACAAGAAACATATTTGAAAGCATTCAGATTTATTGATAAGTATGAGGAAGGCAGCAACGCAAAGGCATGGCTATTTCGCATCATGAAAAATTCCTACATCAATGAGTACAGAAAAAACTCACGCGCGCCGAAGCAAGTGAACTACGACGACATTCAGGATTACTATGAACTCATTCGTGAACGATCTCATGATTCGAACGATATGCGCCGACAGTTTTATGATAACTTACTCGAAGATGAAGTAGTGAGCGCAATGGAAACACTCGACGAAGAATTCCGCACCATTATTATTCTTTCAGATTTAGAACAGCTTACCTACGAAGAAATTTCAGATATTTTAGATATACCGTTGGGCACAGTACGTTCGAGATTGCACCGTGCGCGCAAAGTGATGCAACAAAAACTTCGTGAGTTTGCGATTCGCAAAGGGTATCTTTCATCATCAAAAAAAGAAGAACTCAAAGAATCTCCCGAACCGCCTTTTGCGCTGGCTTATTAATTTTTATTGCCGATAAGATCGTTACTTCGTAAGTTAGTAGTATGAAGAAAAAATATTTCATACTACTAACTTTTTTATTGTACAGCGTTTTCTTCGCACAGCAAAAAATTGTTATTCCGATGGATGTGAGACAAACAAACCATCTGAAGGCGTACGGCATTGCGTACTGGGCGCTCGAACACAATATTCAAGTTGATTGGATGTTGAATTATCGCGGCGGCTCGTTCTTGAGCGACAATGTTGCGTTGCTCGCTAACGAGTGTAGAATACGCGGCGTTGCATTCGAAGAAATAAGCGGCGCACAAGCAGCGCAGCTTTCTGCAGAGATTGCCGGTGAAGAAACAAATATGGAAATGGTGCGATTGGAAAAAGCGCCGAAGATTGCCGTGTATGTTCCTCCGGGATTTAAGCCGTGGGATGATGCGGTAACATTGGCGCTGGAGTATGCAGAAATTCCGTACAAAAAATTATGGGATGATGAAGTGCTGCAAGGAAAACTTTCCGACTACGATTGGCTGCATTTACATCACGAAGATTTTACCGGACAGTACGGAAAATTTTACGCTTCGCACCGCGCTGCACCGTGGTATATCGAACAGCAAATTACCTACGAACGGAAGGCACACGAGCTTGGTTATAAAAAAGTTGCTGATGAAAAAAAAGCAGTTGCACGCAGCATCCGCGATTTTGTTGCGAGCGGTGGATTTATGTTTGCGATGTGTTCTGCAACCGATAGTTACGATATCGCACTCGCTGCAGAAGGTGTTGATATTGCAGATGTGATGTACGATGGCGATCCGCCCGATCGCAACGCGCAACAGAAATTGGATTTTTCCAAATGCTTTACATTTCAAAATTTTACAATTGAAATGAATCCGCTGCGGTACGAATATTCGGATATTGATAATCCGCCGAGCGACCCTGTTCCACTTCGCGATCCAAACACCGATTATTTTACATTGTTTGAATTTTCCGCAAAGTACGATCCCGTACCGACAATGCTCACGCAAAATCACACCAACATTGTAAAAGGATTTATGGGACAAACAACGGCATTCAAAAAAAGTTTGATCAAGCCGAGCGTGCTCATTTTAGCGGAACGTGAAGGATCGGATGAAGTAAAATATTTACATGGGAATTACGGACGCGGCACGTTCACATTTTACGGAGGGCACGATCCTGAAGATTATCAACATGCGGTCGGCGATCCGCCAACTGATTTGAGTTTGCATAAAAATTCTCCGGGCTATCGTATTATCTTAAACAACATTTTGTTCCCTGCCGCAAAAAAGAAACAACAGAAGACGTAAGAAAAAAATTAAAACCAAAAAAAATGATCCAAAAAATTTCAATCATCATTGCTGTCTATAATAAAGCGAGAAATCTCCGGTATCTCTTGGCGGCATTTGCCCGTCAATCGTTCAAAGAATTTGAAGTAATCATTGCCGATGATGGATCAGGAAAAGAAATTGCCGACGTTGTGAACGAAACGAAACGCACATATCCATTTCGCATCAAACATCTTTGGCATGCCGATAAAGGTTGGAGAAAAAATACCATGCTCAATTACGGTCTGCAAGAATCTACAACCGATTATATTATTTTTCTCGACGGTGATTGTCTTCCGGGAAAAGATTTTGTTCTCGATCATTTTATCCATCGTGAAAAAGGAAAAGCGCTGCTCGGACGAAGAGTTGAACATAGCGAGCGTTGGGCGGAAAATCTTTCGTTAACAAAAATTGTAAATGGTGAATTTGAAAAATATACCATGATGGATTTGATAGATGGAGTAACAGGAAAGTCAATCACACTCGAATCCGGATTTCGAATTACTAATAATACAATTCGCGCACTGACAGGCAAAGCGAAATCAATTCTCGGCTGTAATTTTTCCACGTACAAAGAACATCTTATTGCCATCAATGGATTTGATGAAGAATATCGCGGTCCCGGTTGTGGCGAGGATTCTGATATTTTTTATCGTTTGAATCTGATCGGAGTAACAGGAAAATCGCTTCGCAATCTTGCTATACAATATCATCTCTGGCATCCTCTCACCGAACCGAAAGAAGAAAACTACAAAAGATTTTTGGAAGTGCAGCGCAACAACAATCCAATCTGTAAAAACGGAATTAAAAAACTTCGGTAAACTATATATCGTCTTCGAAAATAATTACTAGAAGTCATCTTAAAAATATCCGAATAACGTCATCGCGAGGATCCGCCGCAGGCGGAGACGTGGCGATCTTGCTCTTCTCAATACAAACAAGATTACTTCGATAAAAAACGTCTCGCAATGACTAATTGTCTTTTTTGAAATGACTTCTCGCGGCATATAACAAAAAAAGACCTGACAGGTTTTTATAACCAATCAGGTCTAAATAAACAATAGGGCGGTTCCAAAAATTAAGTTTTTTTCACCGCAAAGACACAAAGGCGCGAAGAAAAAAATATAAACAAATGATAATAAATACTTTGCGTCTTAGCGACTTTGCGGTAAAATTTCTTTTTTTGAATTTTTAGAACTGCCCAATAGCTTCTAACGGAATACTTTAATCTTCCTTCTTCTTCCGCTTCTTATTAATTTCACTCATCAGGTTGCGCCAATCGGTCGGACGGCCAGGCGTTACTGAATTTTTCTGTGAATCATTTTCAGCCACGCCATCGGCGTGTCTGCGACGAACAGGTTTTTCACTTTTGCCGGCACTTCCGTACGGACGTTTTTCATCTCGACCAAACGAAGGTTTTCCCTGATGATTTCCTGAAGTGCTTTCATCGCGACCGCGAAATGTTCGTTCCGGACGACTGCCCGAAGTTCTTTCATCACGCCCACGAAATGGTCGCTCAGGGCGACTCGATGACCGCTCGTCACTTTTCGGTAACGGACTTCCATAACGATCAGTTGCAGGTTTTTCAGTACGATCACGAAACGGTGGACGACCGCCTGAAGAGCGTTCATCACGTCCGCGAAATGGTCGTGCAGGACGATTCGATGATCGCTCATCATTTCTTGGCAGCGGACTTCCATAACGATCGGTCGCAGGTTTTACAGCACGATCTCGGAATGGTCTTTCAGGACGAGCGCCCGAAGATCTTTCATCACGTCCGCGGAATGATCTTTCACCGCGCGGTTTTTCAGAATGAGAATTTCTATTTCGATATCCTTCTTTGCGGAAATCTCTTTTTTCTTCTGAATGATCCGCGTGAGACACAACAGGTTTTGCCGTGTAATCAAACGTCGAATATTTTTGAAGTTCAAATCGTTTGCCGGTAAAGTGTTCTATGCTCTTGAAATGTTTTCGTTCTTCATTCGCAACAAATGTTAACGCATCGCCTGTCGCTGAAGCGCGTCCGGTACGTCCGATGCGGTGAATGTAATCTTCTGCATACGTCGGCACATCAAAATTGATCACGTGCGAAATTCCTTCCACGTCAATACCGCGCGCGGCAATATCGGTTGCAACCAACACTTTGTAATTCCCTTGTTTAAATCCCGCCAGGGCGCGTTGCCGTTGTGCCTGCGTGCGATTGGAATGGATAGCGATAGATTTAATTCCGCTGCGTTCCAAACGATGCGCAATTTTATCGGCACCATGCTTTGTGCGCGAAAAAACCAACACGCAGTCCATCTCTGCCGTTTCAAGAATGTGAATCAGTAAATTTGTTTTTAACGGCTGCGGCACTGTATAAAAATATTGTTTAATGGAAGAAGCAGGGTCGTGGCGTTCGCCCACTTCAATCAGTTCAGGATTTTTCTGAATGCTGGCAACAAGCGCGCGAATTTCTTTCGACATGGTTGCCGAAAAAAGAAGCGTCTGTCGTTGCGCCGGAATTTGTGCAATAATTTTTTTCACGTCGTTGATAAATCCCATATCAAACATTCTATCCGCTTCATCCAGCACCAAAAATTCTACGTGAGAAAGAGTAATACTTCTGCGACTGATATGATCGAGCAAACGTCCCGGTGTTGCGATCACAATATCAACACCACGCTTTAAAGATTTTAATTGTTTCTGAATATCAACGCCGCCGTAAATTGAAAGCGTATTCAACTTCATGAAGCGTCCGTAGTTTGTTACGGAATCTTCGATCTGTTGCGCAAGTTCGCGTGTTGGTGTAAGCACAAGCGCTTTTACGTTGTGTGTTTTTTGAAAGCCTTCCGAATTTGAAAGACGATTGAGTATCGGCAGTACGAATGCCGCTGTTTTGCCTGTGCCCGTTTGCGCACAGCCGATGATATCCTTGCCTGCCAACGCAGAAGGAATGGCACGCGATTGAATTTCAGTCGGTGCGGTGTAACCTGTTGCAAGAATACCTTGCACAAGCTGGTCTGAAAGACCAAGTTGGGAAAAAGCCATTGTAAAAACTTTCTATAATAAATATGGAGATACGCAGAAAAAAAGCATCAGAGTTCCAAAAATGGATAGACCATTTTTTTGGAAATGCGTTCGGTAGATTTTCGTAGGTGGAGTAGTTTGGAGTTACAACGTTACGGCACTATCACACTTCTAAAAGCGAATCTCAAATGTCCGCTTCCGAAATGTGCTGTGTTCAGCGGATCGGATGCGGTGCGTTGCACCTTTTGCAACTGTTATAATATAATGAAAAGATTTGAGAAAACCTATTGTGAGTGTAATACAGAGTGGATTTGATCCTGCTAACATCATCATTCATGTTTTTTTCGTTGACCGAGATATTGCATACCATCAACATTTATCTTCTTGAACATCTCATTCGATGAAAAAAGCCTTGCAGTTTATGTTGCTAACCTTCAATGTTGAAGTACAAAGTGCGACGTTTTATGGTTGGCTGCCTCTCGATTGATGGTTGGAACTTCATCGTTCATGGTGCGGTGGCACAATGTTGATGTTTGGAGGCTCATCGGAGATGGCGGCGAGATGCAATGGTGATGGTAGGAACGTGAAGTAAGATGGACTCCACCTCACAGGTGGAGTCCATCTTTGAAGATAGTAGCTTCTCGTTCCCAACGTCCACGTTGGGAACGAGGTGAAAGGAACAATTAATTATTCGGAGGGGTTTGCTTCGCCGTCTTTGCTTTGCGTGCAAAACGTTTTCCGAGTTCGTCAATAGTACCGTCTAATCCCGCCGTACCAACCGCACTCGACTTTGCGTAATTATACACAATCAACGCCGCCAAGTATGCTTCACTGCCAACAACGGTGTACGTGTTATCTACATTTTCCGAAAGTTTCATTAATGCTTGGCGCACTGCGAACAACGATTCAAATAAATTTATATCTTTCCGCATTTCTTCTACATCAAAATCGCGCGGAAGAAATCCTTGATTCTGTGTTGCTACTTCCATCGCTTTCTCAACAAATGAACGGCTCTTATCGCCAAGGCGTAGTACCGTTTGTAAATCATCCTGATTAATATTTAAGAGAAATGGTAATTTTGCATTGATGGTATCAATGGCGGTCATAATTGCATCGTAATCTGTTTGTGAAAGTATTGCGCTTACTCGGTTTGGTAACATGGTTTTTTCTCCTGTTTTGTTTGTGTGGTTTGTGAATTGTGTTTTTGTAGGAACGGTTGCCTGTTTGTTTTAAGATGGAGCCCACCTTAAAGGTGGACTCCATCTTCTTCTGTTACGGTACAAGAAAACATCCGCGCCTACAGTTATATTACTTCACTAATTGCATTTTCTTTACTTCGTTAAATTTACCCGATTGTAATTTGTAGAAGTACACACCCGAAGAAAGTTTGCTTGCATCGAATTGTACTTCATACCGACCGGCTTTTTTGTATTCGTTCACAAGTGTTATAACTTCTCTGCCAAGTGCATCGTACACTTTCAATGTAACATTCCCTGCTTGCGGCAACGCATAACTGATTGTTGTTGCAGGGTTGAACGGGTTGGGATAATTCTGCGCAAAGCCAAATTGTTCGGGAACCGGCGGATTCAATGCCAATGGAGACGATAGTTCTTCCACGGTATCGTTAGACGCAGTTGTATATACGTGCCCTACGGACATCAATAAGCGTTTATCGTTCCTGACATTGCTTAAGACGGGCTTTATGAACAAAGATTTTTTATCTTTCACAAATTCAAGCATACCCTTTGAGATTTTTACGATATACACCTTTTTTCCTCCGGCGTATGTAACTGGTATAGAGAACTTTCCGAGTGTTCCAAGAGATTTTTTTGTGGTTCCGTCTACAATCTCAATAGAAAAATCTCCACCTTTATTCTTCAATATGTTTTCAGGATTTTTTCCATTAGTTCCAAACTTGATGAGTACAGAATCAACATCCGGCGTCATATCAAAAAATTCTGTTTCACCGCTTCGAGATAAAGAGTCCTGATCTTTTGAAATCGAATCGGCTATAGGAGGTTGAAACCCTTTTTGAATTTTTCTGTTATCTGAATAAATGAACGTCGGCGCATACATCGTCGTTGTGAGTGACGAACCGGTTTTCGGATCTATAAGATTCAATTCTCTGTAGTATGTTACCTCCGGCTGCTCGTTTTTACTGAGTGTTTCTGTGCTTAGATTGACCGTGTACGGCGAAGCACTACCCGTCGTCCATAAATACTTCGCCTCACCTGATCCTACAGAGAGTTGAGGGTTGAACCCTGCGCCAACAAAGGTTTGATTGCCCCATATTGAACCATTATAATATGCCTTCCAAAATGCTCCTCCATTCAGGTTTTGGAATACAAGGCTCGCATGGTCCGAACTTAAACCTGTAATTGACGGTAGGTTCTGATCCTGGTATCGGAAAACGGAATAATCTGTTCCGAAATAACGAAAACTTCCTTTCTTGTGAATAATTACTCTGGTATAGTTATAATAATCAAATGCATCCCAAACGACATGAACTGATTTAATGTAGAATTCCGGCGCTACTGCTAAATTAGGATTAGCATGATTAACATAGTTGCCTGGCAAACCACTTGTAAGATTGTATGCGCTTGACCAACTCCCGTCGAAAAAGTTGTACATGATTTGTGGGCTTTGAATATCAGTTGCATAAGCAAGATTACCCTGAACAGAATTCCAATAGGTTGTATTGTTTGCAGTGGATGGACTATTCCAATTTGCAGTTGACCCAGGCATTGAAGCAACAGCACTCCATGAGCCACCGCCGTTTGATGAATTCGCATACATCATACCTGCTGATGTTCTATACACAAGAAGCGTGAAACCCGACGAGTAACCTGAAATTGAAGGAAGCGGACCCGGAGAGGCGCAAGAAAAATTTGTTTGAATAAATGTGGGAAGTGCATTCCATGTATCGCCTCCATCGGTGCTTTGTTTAACGGCAACATTGTAATTCGAGCCGGTTGTCTGCTGCCATGCAACAATGGTTGTGCCACCTGCCATAGTAATACATGCTGAACTATTCAATCCTGCATTAACACTAAGAAGATTTGGAATACTCCAGTTTGCCCCATTGTCTACAGAATTACGGTAAAATATTTCTCCGCCATTCTCCAATACTTCGTGTAATTTACCAGAAGATTCGCGGTATAGTTTTCTCTGATTATTATTTGCAATTACCGACTGTGAATTCGACTGGTTATTCTTCGCAAGGTTCGGCGGATCTGTTTGGTATAATTGGAGTGTAAAATAACCGGCAGTTGCATTTTCGCTAATCACTTCCATTCCTACATTGGTGCTGGATTTTGTATTAGGAACAAAAATATTATTCGGTGAACCAGAAGGAACCCCGAATGGATCACGTGAATCAGACCACGGAGAAAGCACTCTTGTATTTGAAACACCAGGAAATGGAACTCCATCATCAGTTTCGGAAGGTGTGTTTTCAGGGTAGGTTGCTCCGAATCTTCCACTGGCATAAATCAAACCGTTATCACCAACTTCGTATGGACCATATTTTACACGCCACACAAGAATACCTTGAGTGATTAAACCATGCGGACCCCCTATCGGCATAAATGCAGCATTGTTATAATCTGGAACGAGCGTTGTACCAATATACATGGATTGATTAAAGCGGCGGTTCTCAACATAAAAATATTCTCCCGGAACATTTCCGTCAATTTGAAAAACCTGGGGAACTGTTAAAGAATAATAGGCATCCCGTGGTGACTGCCCAGTAATTAGTATGGCCGGCGGTATCCATCCTTTTTTCAACCTCCACATTGGATTTAACGGCGCTGGTGCCGCGTAATTTCCATTCACAGGACCAGCTTGCATCAAATCAGCTCTACTACCACTAGTGTGACCAATACCTAATGTATGTGCAAATTCATGGCAATGTATCCCTATTCTAGAAAATTTTGCTCCACTATGTTCTTGATCAAAAGGCGCATCCTCTAATTCACTCATAACATACGTTGTACTTGACCCATCCCATTCGCGATTTGCTGCTGGATTTAATGATTCAATATAGTATGTATTCCCAGCATAAATAATTGCAAGCTTATTGTAGTCACCTAAACCACCCACGGAAACACCTTGTTGACCTGCTGCTAATTTTACTGCGTCAACAAAATTCAGTAATGATTGTGTTGTATAGTAATTTTTTGTGTTTGGTAATGTAACCCATATAGGATAACCTAAATCGACATCGAGATTATTTATTAATGCAGCATTTATGGTAACATTGCCGCTCGACATTTTTCGGAAATAATCGTTCATGCTTCCATACACGGCATCTCCATCCGGTGAGTATCGTACTGGAGAAACATAAATACCATCAGAGCCGAGCATTTCTTCAAAATTTGTTTTAGAGTATTTTGGGATACGAGGACGTCCTTGCGTTTTACATGGTACATCTGAAAACTGAACTAACAAAATTTGGAGATCGACCGTAGCATTGATGTATTGCTTTGAGGTTGAAATTCCAGTTACCGGGCAATCTTGGGCTGCAAATCCTAACGTTAAGATTAAAAGATATACTGCAACGAATACTAAAGTTTTATTTTTCATATTTTCTCCTACAGTTATGTGATTGAGTCATTTTACCATCAGCATCTTCATTTGCTTAAAACCTGCTTCGCTTTGCATACGGAAAAAATAAACCCCGCTCGATTGTTCGCTGCCTTGATCGTTTTTTCCATCCCAATAGATTTTATGCATACCTGATGGCACCCTATTGTGTAACAATGAAGCAACTTTTCTACCAAGCAAATCATAAATCGAAATATTTATATTTTGTTCCGTTTGTATGTAAAATGAAATTGTTGTACTCGCGTTAAATGGATTGGGATAGTTTGGAAAGAGTTCAAAACTTTTCGGTTGTAAATCAGGATGGTCATCTTCTACAGATGTAATTGTTCCATATTTCACACCGTTTATTATTGCTCCCCGCAAAAACCATTCATTACCTGGTTCAGATCGTTCAGTAGTTATACCAAAATTACCAGTTAACTCTTTTATTAAGTAATATGATGATCTATTTTCTCCATAAAAATACACCCATGTTTTTACTTTTTGACCATAAATATTACTGTTAAACATTTGAATGATCTTCCAGTAAGAAGTATCATAATTTTTATAACCACCAATGGAGATAAAAATTGTGTCTCCTACTTTTTTTGAAAAATCATAGACAAGACTATCCCTGCCACTTTTAGATAGATAGAAAACGCTATTATCTTTTTGACGTATAAAATATTCTGTTCTAAATTTACGATCAGTTGCAACTTTATAGTATCGGGCGCCATTTGGCAGCGTTGAGTCACTTGTAATTTTTTCAGTCCAACCATAGACCCACGTATATACACCATTTAAATAATCATAGGTATAGTACTGCCAAACATTACCAACTTGCAAAGGATAGGTTGCAATCGAATCAGTTGGTGTTTTTTGTTGGGCGTCAAGAACTGTCAGTGATGTAAAAAGTAAAAACAGAATATATATTGGTTTCATAATCAGGCTCTCTTTTTTGGTGGTTAATTTTATTTGTAGTTT
>CAYHZL010000125.1:0-10497 GCA_964361075.1 uncultured Chitinophagaceae bacterium | reverse complement strand
CAAACAAGAATGTTTGTCCTACCATACCTCTCTTAAGTTGACTGCATTGCCCTTTGTCCCTCCCATTTTAGGGGAGGGAATATGTCCTCTCCCCCTAACAGGGGGAGAGAAAGAGAGGGGGTCGTGTTTACAAAAGTGGAAAAGCAAAGAGTAAGTTATTCGCCGCGGCGAACGAATTTATAATTTTCCACGCTGAGTAGTTACGAAAAATCTATACAAGATAATGCTGCGGTTTACTTCATCAATATTAATTTTTTTGTCATGATGAAGAGTTGTTTCTTGTCGTCATCCATCGCCTTTGCAATCAAACGATAGAAATATATTCCACTCGAAAAAGCACTTGCATTCCACATATAACTATGAAATCCTGCATCAAGAGGACCAAAAACAACTGACATAATTTCCTTCCCTAACAGATCGTACATATACAGTTCAACATTGCTTCGTTTTGGTAAACCAAACTGTATCGTCGTTGTCGGGTTAAATGGATTTGGAAAATTCTGAGCGAGAGAAAATTCTTTTGGAATTTCCGATGCATTGTCAGAGACACCACTCGTTCCTGATTTGATAAAGAATGCAAACGTGTCCGGCGATGCAACTGTTGCAAGACCATCAAATGTTTTTATTGTCCACGTATAGAATGAAGATAGTGTTAACTTTTTAGCAATATCAATTTTGATTGTCGTATCAATTTTCACCAGCACAGTTGTATCAACATTGCTTCCTTTCAAAGTGAGAATGTAACGCAGTGTATCTTTCACAAACACGGTATCCGCATCAACACTTTTCCTCCACACAAACTGGAGCGGATTGAATTGTAGAGTAAGAACAACTGTATCATTTTTAGCCGGTGTAAATAAGCGTGCCGGCGTCGGCGGATGATTCACATGCACCACGTGAAGTTTCACAATCTGCATATCCGAAGCACCGTGCATATCTGTTGCATACAAAACAAATGCTGTATCACCAAGATTCAATGCTTTGGGAACACCGCTCACCAATCCTGATTTTGAAATAGAAAGCCACGCCGGTGATAACGTTAACGAATACACCACGCTGTCTCCTTGATCCGGTTCGTTCGCAACAGCTTGATACTTGTATAACGAGTCTTCGTAGGCAAGTGTATCCGCATGTGATGTTATTGTCGGACTTGTATTTGCTTTTGCATCATAGAAAAATTTTCCCTTTATCTGCGAGAATTGAGAGACACCGCCGAATCGATCATTTGCTCGCACATCCCAGTAGTACGTTTTTCCTTGCGTGAGAGTAACAACACCCAGAATATCGCTCAACGATATATTTACGGTATCGCCGCTGTTTGTAATATCCGTCTTCGTTGCAAGAACGCTTGACATATTTTCATCGCTTGCTATGCGAACTGAATAAAAAATTGAATCATTTTCTGCATCAACAGATTTCTTCCAGAGAAATTTAAGCAACGAAGATTGTACTACTTCGTTGTTGAGCGGACTAATAAGCGAAGGAACTGACGGTGCTGCATTTGTTCCGTTGTCCGTGTACACACTCCACGTTTGGTTACTAACGCGCGAAAGCGGTACGGAAAAACCAATATTTGCATCTCTGCCGTAATCAAACATGTTTACTTTCCAGAAATACCTTTTATGATTCAGTAAGGTTTGATCAACAGTCAGCTTTATTGTATCATTTTTTATTTCGGGCTTATCTTGCGTGAGGTAAGAAAATTTTTTCAGATTGGATGAAGTAAATGATACTGCTGTATCCGCCCAGATTTCTACTTTCTGAATGATGAATGTTTTTCCTGTAAACGGATCCGGGTCACCATTATTTTTCCACACGAACTGCGGACTTACACCGGCTGCATTTCCATTTGCAGGCGCGATAAGATCAAATGAATTTGGCGCTTCATTTTTTGCATCAAGCAAGTATCTCCCCCATTCACTTCCAGCACTTGTATCAACGCCATCGGTTGCAATTGCTTTCCACCAAATTCCGTAATTTTCATACGCCGCAAGAGAAGTTTTCAACGTGTCCTTATATGTATCACCACTGCCAATCCATTTGCGAATTCGTAATTGTGTTGCAATAAGTGTTTTCGCTTTTGTCGAATCAGAATTATTAGTGAGACTGTCTGTATACACCACAAAGCCATAAGTTAATGTATCCAATTCAAAATCTGTTGTCTTCCACCATTTAAAAATTGGAAATGTAGCAGTATCGGCGCCGGCTATACCCGTGTACTCAAGATCGTTTTGAGAACGGATGAATGTAATTGGGTCTGAAGGCGCTTGTGGCGGCGAGTTTCGATAGAACGGAATAGTTGCCCAGCTTGAAGTATCAGGACTATTTATTATGCGCACGCGTGCAACGTATGCGATACTATCACTGAGCTGGCTGCCAAGAATTGTATAAACGGTTGCCGCACTTGATACAGTTGCATAGACAACTCTTTTCCAATTTGCCGAAGCAGTAATTTTTTGCTGAGACAAAGGCGTGTTGGGTGTATTTAAAAATGGTGTTCCGTTAAATTCAGCATTACGCCATACTTCAACTTGATATATTTGTTGTACCCCTGTTATCACACTCCACGTTAATGCAACATCAGATTTACTTTTCAATCTATAGGGAGTAGAACTTCCATAGAATTTGCATACGAAAAGAAAATACCCACCTCTCCGTACGGATTCATTTTATTCAATACATCGCGCTGTTTTTGAATCAATAAAAAAGTGGGAGACGTTATTTGCTGCGGATATCCCATTCCAGCTAACCCGCCGCTGGCGTATGCTTCAACAACGGCATGCAAGTTAGTTTCAATTTGCTGTTGCGTATTCCATTTCGCGCCGCCGCCATCGTCGGTCGGTGAAGTCCACAACGTATGTCGCTTCCCTAATGATTGAATCAGTTTATGAATTACTGTCGTGCTTCCAAACAACGGATACCGGCTTGCATTTTCCCAATCAAAATATTCGCCGCCGGAATAATCTATATTGAATGTTGCAAAACCGGTGATGAATCCGAAACTTGGATTGTTCGTAAGAATTGTAAAATCTTTTCCCTTCGTTTGTGCGTATGCTTTTGCACTATCGGAAATATTTTTCCACGCCTTTAAAATTTGCGATGCTTTAAATTGAATCCACTGCCGTGCAAGCGGCGGAGAACCAGTACCGTATGAACCTTCATCGTTCAAATTAAAATCCATCTGAGCTTTTGTAAAACCTTTTGATTTTAAATACGCAAGATATGTTTGTGCTGCAGGATTCCAATCTGCAGTGTTAATACTATTGGCGGTTACATAATCTTTGAATGCCTGAAGATCATCCGAATCGAAAGAGAGATGAAATAATCCGCCGCCGCCATCGGATTGTGAGCCATCAGCGCCGGCATCAATTCCTCTTTTCATACACTCTATAATATAATTTCTCCACGCCGGTCTTCCCGGATTGCGTTCGTATCCGCCGCCTAATCCATGCACTAAAGTTCCATCGAAATCGTATGAAGCGCCAAACAATGTATCTGTGATTCCCTGTCCATCGGCAACAATTTTATTTGGGCTTATTTCCGGCACGGTAAAATCAATGTTCATCCAATATTTCATTCCTCGAGCGTGAAGTGCATCAATACCTGATTTATATTTTGCAACATCACTTTTCAAATAGAACGCTGATGATAATGCATCTGCCGATAATCCGATTGTAGGAATAATTGGACCGAGACTTCCTGCATACAATGTTCCTGCCCAATTCACATCCTGAATTGTAGCAGCATTTGGTTTTAACGTTGGAGTTTGTGAAAAAAGAGGGGTGATAAACAGTACAAGAAAAACATACATAGCGGTAAAAAATGAACGCATAAGTTATTCTCCTGAAATTATGAATTGAGTTACAATATAATTAGACGATGATTTTTCCTCAAACACAATCAAATCAACACTTCCGTTAATATATTAACTGATGTTGCGCAGAGAGAGAGAGAGAGAGAACTTTAACCACAGATAACACAGATTGTTACGGAAAAACACGGATAACGATCTGTGAATATTCGTTTTTTTTCCGTGTTATTCGTGGTGAATGTTTTCTTCCATGTTTTTTTGCGTAACATTAGATATTAAGTAAGAAAGATACTATTACTATCGGCGTGAGACATCAATTACATTAATTAATTACTTAAATAAGTTACACCAATACATAGAGCGATACAAACAAAATAAAGGGCATCTCTAAAAACTAATTTAATGGAACACGTGAGCGAAGTCCCGAAGGGATGGCTTCGCCACCATCCCTTCGGGAGATAACACTGATGGGACTGATTTTCACTGATAAAATCCGTATTAATCCGTTTAATCCGTGTCATCAGTGTTCTATTTTTATTCATTCGTGAGTTTTAAGAGATGTCCTAAAGAATGATCTCTTTCAAAACTTTTGCCCCACGTTTCGTTTTTCAATGATACTGTATAAAATCGGCAGAACAAATAATGTGAGCAACGTTGAAGTAACTAATCCTCCGATGACAACCGTGGCAAGCGGACGCTGTACTTCCGCACCGGTGCCGTGAGATAATGCCATTGGAATAAAACCAAGACTCGCAACAAGTGCAGTCATTAATACAGGACGCAACCTATCTGCCGCACCTTTGATGATGGCAAATTCAAGTTCGTGTCCTTCTTTTAATAACTGATTGATGTATGAAATCAACACAACGCCGTTTAACACAGCAACGCCAAATAACGCGATAAAACCAATCAACGCAGAAACGCTGAGATGTAAATCCCGAACGAGTAATGCAAAAATTCCACCGCTCAATGCGAACGGCAGGTTCAACAAAATCAAAAATGAATGACGTAAATTTCCAAACGTCGTAAAAAGTAAAATGAAAATTAAGAAGATTGAAAGCGGAACCACGACCAACAATCGTTGAGTCGCACTTTCCTGATTTTGGAATTGTCCGCCCCACGTAATGTAATATCCGGCGGGAAGTGTTACTTTTGATTCAATATTCTTTTTTGCATCTGCAACAAAACTACCGATGTCGGTTCCGCGAACATTACATTCAATAACGATTCTGCGTTGTCCAAACTCGCGGCTCACTTGCACCGGTCCTTCTTCTGCGACAACTTTGGCAACTTCGCTTAACGGAATATTTCCTCCGGAAGGTAAATGCACAAGCGAATTTTCAATTGATTGAATATCACTCCGTTTATTTTCCGGGTAACGGACAACGACATCGAATCGCGCTTGCCCTTCAAATATTTCCGTTGCCGCTTTGCCCCCAATCGCAATTTCAACAACTTGCTGCACATCGGAAATATTCAATCCATATCGTGCAATTGCATCTCGATCAAAATAGATATTGAGATACGGCTGACCGGAAATTTGTTCGGTCGTAACATCCGCCGCTCCTTGAACTTTTCTCACTACAGCGGCAATCTCATCTGCTTTTTGTTTCAGCATTGCAAGATCGTCGCCGAATATTTTAATTGCAATATCAGACTTCACACCGGAGACTAATTCATCAACGCGCATCGCAATCGGCTGTGTGATGTTGAAATTTACTCCGGGAACGTGCTGTAATTCTTCAACCATTTTTTCTACCAATTCCTCTTTGGTCTCCGCTGTTTTCCATTCTGATTTTGGTTTGAGTGTTACATAAATATCACTCAAATTCACTCCCATCGGATCGGTTGCAATATCAGGACGACCAAGACGACCGACAACAAATTCCACTTCTGGAAACTGCATTAATATTTTTTGGACTTTTTTCTCCATCTCAATGGATTCAGTCAGAGAAATACTTGGCATACGAATTGGCTGAATCAATATCGCTTCTTCATCCAGTTCGGGAATGAATTCTGTTCCAAGCAACGGTATCACTGAAAGAGAGACTGCAAACAATGCAATGGCAGAGGAAAGCACAATCCATTTCCGTTTGAATGTTTTTTCTAATAAGGTTGTATAATGTCTCCGCAGCCATATCGTCATTTTGGGTTCCGTGTGTTTTGTTTTTTCTTTCAGGAAAAGAGAACTAAGAACCGGAACGAATGTGAGCGTTAAAATGAGTGATCCAATGAGAGCAACCACAACAGTGATCGCCATTGGCACAAACATTTTTCCTTCAATTCCTTCTAACGTAAGGATTGGAAGATAGACTGCAATGATAATAAGAATGCCAAATAAGATCGGTCGCCCAACCTCTTTTGCCGCTTCTTCAATGATCTGAATTTTAGTCTTCTTCGGATTTTTATGTAATAGTTTTCGTTCAAAGTTTTCCACCATTACAACAGAACCATCCACGATCATTCCAAAATCGATTGCACCGAGACTCATCAGATTTGCGGAGAGTTTCAGCCATTCCATTCCGATAAAAGCAAACATCATTGAAAGCGGAATTGATGAAGCAACGATCAAGCCGCCTCGTACATCACCAAGAAAAATTAATAGAACGGCAAAGACAAGAAGACCTCCTTCAACAAGATTTGTTTTTACCGTTGTGATAGTTTTGTTTACCAAATCTGTTTGGTCATAATAGGCGTGAATCTTGACATGCGGAGGAAGTGTTTTATTGATCTCTTCCACTTTCTTTTTCACTCGTTCAATTACTTTGCGGCTATTCTCGCCTTTCAACATCATTACGATTGCTGCCGCTACTTCACCACGTCCCTGCATAACTACTGCACCTTGCCTGACCTCTGCGCCAAGTTGTACTTTGGCAATATTACGAATATAGATCGGCGTTCCGTTTTCATTCTTTACGACAATATTTTCAAGATCGCGTTCGTTTTTTGCCAAACCAATTCCGCGGATAATATATTGCTCGGATGAATGTTCGAGAAAATTTCCGCCGGAAACGCTGTTGTTTTTTTCCACCACTTCAAACACATCTTGCAGGGATAATTTATAGGAAAGAAGTTTTTCCGGTTCAATCAATATTTGGTATTGTTTCACCATTCCGCCAAAACTATTTACCTCGGTTACTCCCGGCACAGTTCGTAGTTGCGGTTTAATGACCCAATCTTGTATTGTTCGCAACCCCATCAGATCCACACTGTCGCTTTCAAGAAAATATTGATAAATTTCTCCCATACCGGAAGTGATCGGACCCATTTCGGGTTCGGGGACTGTTGGAGGGAGATTTTTTTTTACGCGTTGAAGACGTTCTAACACAAGTTGACGCGCAAAATAAATATCAACTCCATCTTCAAAGACAACGGTAACGACGGCGAGACCAAACTTTGAAATGGAACGAACTTCGCTGAGTCTCGGCAGACCATTCATTGAATTTTCGACAGGAAATGTTACCAACTTCTCAACTTCAACAGGTGAAAGTCCGGGTGCTTCTGTAATTATTTGCACCTGCACGTTTGTTACATCTGGAAAAGCATCTATGGGTAGATTATTCAATGAACGTAATCCAATAGCAATGATAAGGACAATCATTGCAACGACTAATAATCGTTGTTTGAGTGAAAATTCTATAATTCGGTTTATCATATACTCAATGCTCCTCTCCAAATGTTTCTTTGGCAAGTTCCGATTTCAGAAAAAATCCGCCATTGATCACGATTCTCTCTCCGATCAACAGACCGTCAACCACTTCGGCAAATTCTTTTGTTTCCACCCCTGTTCTTACATCGCGTCGTTCAAATGTCGTATCGTTAATGGCGATGAAGACAAAGTGTTTTTCCGTTTCACCCATCAATGCAGTAGATGGAATCTTAATTGTTTCTTTTCCGAATTGTGTTTGAATCTTTACCGAACAAAACATTTCGGGTTTCAATTTTCTTGAACTGTTATTGAGTTCTATTCGCGCTTTTACAGTTCTTGATTTTTCATCAACGACATTATAGATACTTGTTATGGTTCCATAGAATGATTCAGGATAAAACGATGTTGACACTTCCGCTTTCATTCCTGTGCGAACGCGCAGTAAATCACGCTCATATACATCTGCCAATACCCATACTGTCGAAAGATCGGCAAAGTCAAATAATTCAGCGCCGGCTTGGAGAAACACTCCTTTTTTTACTGTGCTTCCAAGAATTGTTCCTGAAAACGGTGCGCGGATGGGATAATACTGTTTCGGAATTTTTGTTGAAGCCAATTCATTTATTTCGATTTCGGGCAATTCAAGAATAGTCAATTTTTGTTTTGCCGATTCATACAGAGACTTTGCCGTTGATAGTTCTTCACGATTGCCTTGTTGAGCGCGTTCTACGCGTTCGACCGCCTGTAAAAATTCGTATTGCAGTGCAATAAAATCCTGACTGTATAACTCAGCGACAATTGCTTTTGCTGTAATATTATCATTGGTATAAGCGTTTAATTTCTCAATGCGTCCTGAAATACGGGAAGTGATGTGAGCAATTTTGCGTTCATCAAATCCTACTTTCCCCGGTAACGTCAGAGGAACGGCAATTGATTTTTCCTTCACGATTTCAGTTTTTATTCCGGCGTGAAAAACTTTATGTTTATCGAGGTGCACAATTATGGAATGGGTTTCTTCCTCGTGATGTTCGTTTGGTTCCGTCTCATTCGCTTTATTCTCTTTTTTCCCGCATCCGATAAAAATAATTGCGAAGATGATATAGAACATATATCTCATTTTGTGTTTCGTCATTGTCTTCATTCTGTCCTCAAAAATTATTATTATTCACTGTGTTACGCAAATGTGTTATTTAACCACGGATGACACGGAATATAACGGAAAAACACTGATAAAATCTGTGAAAATCCGCGTTTTTACCGTGCAATCCGTGGTGAATGTTTTTTTCTGTACTTGTGCGCAACATCAGTTATTCAATGGGAATTTCAACCGCGACTTCAAATTCTGCAAGCGCGCGTTGATAGTTTGCTACCGAACGAATATACTCCGTTTGCGTTGTCCGGTATGTTCGGTACACGTCGAAAAGATTCAAAAGATCAAGTTGATTGTTGCGGTATTGAGTCAGTGCAACAGTCAAAATGCCGTTCAATCCTTTTTGAAGTATCTGTTCATAATTTTTTACTTGTTGTTCAGCCGATTGAACATTAGCGTATGCACTATTCATATTATTCCGGATTTTTCGTTCTATCGAACGTTGCCGAAGTTCGGCTATGCTTAATTGCGCTGAAGCTTCCTCTACTTGACCTTGAGGATCCTGCCAAAACCATAACGGCACGGCAACTTTTACTTCAACACCAAGAAATGAATTTGAAGGAGTTCTGTGTTGATATGCAAGTCCAACTCCAAAATCTGGATAGTAACTTGTCTGTGCCAGTGAAAGAACTCTCTCTTGTTTGTTGATCCGCAATCTGGTGAGTGTGAGTGTGTTGCTTCGCTGAGTATATAAAGTAATAAGAGAATCTTTGTTGTTACTTGTTGGAGTGAATACCAGAGAATCTTCCGGCGCATACAATACTGTAACCGAATCTCCGATACTATTTTTCAATTCCGTTTGTACAGTAAAATAGTTGTTCTTTGCTGCTACAAGTTCGTTCTGCAAACGTGCTGTTTCAACTTCAACGCGCAAGACATCCAAATATTTGGTTTCACCAGTCTTGTATTTATTGGTAACAATATTTTGAAAATCCACAAACAATGAAATCTGCGTTTCAATACTGCGTACGATAATCTGTGCGTATTGAGCGTTGATGTATGATTTTTTAATGTTTGCGGTTACGCGAACTTTTATCTGCTCAACAGTCGCTATTGAAAGTTGTTCATCAAACGATGCCGTCGATATTCGATTGCTTCTTTTGGTAGGATATTCAAAAGACTGAGAAATGCTTATATCCTTTTCATTTGCAGAACCAAATTTGTATCCCGAAGGGATTTCGTTGAATGTAAATCCTAATTCCGGATTTGGAATTCTTCCCGCTTGCAGTATTCTCGCGCGTGCTGAATTAATTTCTTGTTGTGCCAGAAGAATATCGGGATTCTTATTTAATCCCAACGATATCGCTTCGAGCAACGAAATATTCTTTATTGCCTGCGCTGTGATTGAATTGCTATTCATCAATAACACACAGACAACGAGAAAAGCCTTTTTCACGTTGACCTCTTTAAATAAATGATTGATCGTATTCCCTCTACAAAGAGAGAACAAAAACTAAAAATGAAATGAATAAGAAGAGGGTGTTACGCTTGTTTTGGCGGCTGCCAAACAGAGTAGAAGTATTCAGAAAAGGGATGTTCTGAATAAGTAATGAAGGAAGTTGAATGAACAAAAGGAGTGTTAAGAATACAAGTTGATATGGAAGTTGTAACTACAGTTCCACAACAATTGCAAATGCAAAAGAGAGCGCAACCGTCATTGGATGATTGCACAGATTGTGTTTGAACTTCTTTAATTAGTCCTAAGGATTCACACACATCCATGCAAGGAAAGACAGAGAGGATAAAAAAATAACCAGCGAATATGATTACTAAAAATTTCACATTTAAATATAATTGAAAAATTCATAGCAACCAATAGATATTTTTGATTTAGTAAAACATTAACCACAGATTGCACAGAAAAAACACGGATTCACACAGAGAAGT
>CAYHZL010000124.1:0-10640 GCA_964361075.1 uncultured Chitinophagaceae bacterium | reverse complement strand
CTTCAATTTTTAACCTCTTGATTTATTTGAGGTTACAACGAGTTACTTAGGAGTTACAGTTTTTCTATAGATACTATCACATAAGTTTTTGCTAAAACCTAATAACTAAATGCCGTTTCTCATTCAAAAATTTCTGTGAATGTTGCCGCATTGCTGAACAATTCTTTATGCAAGCGAATCACCACACTATCAACATCATCTTCATCAACAACAAAACTAATATTAATTTCCGACGCACCTTGTGAAATCATATTGACATTAATATCAGTAATGGCATTAAAAATCCGCGCAACAATACCCGGACTGTCACGCAAATTATCTCCTACGATACACACAATCGCCCGCTTTTCGCTGACAGTAACCGTTGAAAATTCTTCTAATTCAAGCACGATGTTGGAAAGATTTTTTGTGTTATCAACCGTAACGGAAATACTCACTTCGGAAGTTGCTACGGTATGCACAACCATTTCGTATTTATGAAACACATCAAACACCTGTTCCAAAAAACCATGCGCAAGAAACATACGTGTAGAAACAATGCTGACAAGCGTAATGCCTTCTTTGTATGCGATGGATTTTACGATGCACTTTTTTTCGGTGTTCGGCGTGGCAACAATTTGTGTTCCGGTTGATTCCGGCCGCTTTGAATTTAAAACCCATACCGGAATATTTTTTTTCACTGCGGGAAGAATCGTTTCGGGATGCAGCACCTTTGCTCCGAAGTACGCAAGTTCTGCGGCTTCGTTAAATGACATGAGTTTTATTTTCTTTGCATCTTTCACAACACTCGGATCGCATGTGAGAATGCCATCCACATCCGTCCAAATTTGAATATCATCAGCATCAAGCAACGCACCGACAATCGCTGCGGAATAATCTGAACCGCCGCGTCCGATGGTGGTGGTAATGCCGTTCGGTGTCGCACCGATGAAACCTTGTGTCATCACAACATAACCGTTCTGCACTTGGGGTTGAACAATTTCTTTCAACTTGGCGTGTGTCGCTTCAAAATTTACTTTGGCTTTTGTGAATTGATCATCCGTTACCATGTACGAACGTGCGTCAATCCAAACCGATTTTATTTTTATGGTTTCGAAGTAGTGATAAATAATAAATGACGACAGCCGTTCACCATACGATGCAAACGTATCCAGCGAGCGCGGCGTTAATTCTCCGAGCACGGCAACACCACTGACTAATGCAGCAAGTTCTTCCGCTGATGCAGTGATGTGTTTGTTGAGCAATGTTGTTGTCTTAACATCAAATAAATCTTTTATAATTTTTTTGTGCCGGCTTTCAATGAGGGCAACATTTTGCAGCGCATCGTCTTTCTTTCCGAGTCCGGCAAGTGTCGCCGTTTTTAAAAGCTGGTTTGTAATGCCCGAGCAGGCAGAAACAAATACAATTGGCGTGCGTGCAATTTCTTTTTTTACAATATCAGCAACATTTATTATTGATTTGGCATCTTCAACCGAAGTACCGCCGAATTTCATGACTATCATTTTTTACTTTCCACGAATAAAGAACCCGAGACAATGCCCGGGGTTTTTAAAATACTACTACCAATATGTAACCTTACTTCATAATAAAAAAAATCCCGCTCAATTTAAAGAGTTTGAGTGGGAAATAAATAAACCATTTTCTTTTTATCTTGGCCCTATAAATTTATCACCATTAAAATGAATCATATGATCTGGTTCTTCAGCAATCCAAACTTCAGTTTCCCACGCAATATCACCAATGTACTTTCTAAACTCTAATCTTGTTGGAAATGCAGTAACGTAAATTTTGCCAGCTTTACATGCAGACAACATCTTTTCTAATTCTACAATTCTTTTTCCTGAAACAGGACCATGTGACGTTACGGCTTCAATTAAATAAAGCCAATTTTTGTTTTTGTGATAAATCACAATATCAGGTAATTTGTTATGTTGATTAATTGGTATCCCAAGCTCTTTTAACCTTTCTTTGTCAACATGTAAATCTTTTTTAGCAGTATCACCGAGATAAAGAACTTCCCCTCCACCGGCAAATCTTGGAGCGAACTCTTGAATTATAGCCGCTTGCACTTCATTGTGCCTTCCAGCAGAAAGATAAATTTCTTTTCCATGTGCTATTGTTACCGGTATTTGAACTATAGTTTTCTTCGCAGAATATTTATCCCGGAGCAAACCATATTTGCTGTGAAATAATTTAATTTTTGTTGAAAATTTTTTTGTATCAAAACTTTTTATAACATCTAAAGCCTCACTGGTCAACCGATAATGATTATCTTTACTATTAGTTGGTAATGATGGGTTTTCTGGATTATGCTCAACTACATTTGCTTGAACGAACTGATGTAAAGTCTGCCGGCGGAAGGTTTCTCTTGAATTCTCAGCATATTTCTTTTCGTAATTCTCTGCAACAAATCTCATCACTCCTTCATACTTTGCATTTTTTTTATTACCAACGACAGACATACTTACTTTAATTGCATTTTTCCATTCATTCTTAGGTTTTATTTTGCAAAGGGCAAGTAAAATTAACGCTGATCTTTCATTTTGTTGCTGTTTCGGTAAACCTAATGCTTCTAAAATTTGTTTAGCTTGTTGTATTTTTGTTTTCATATAGAAACAGCATCCATTTCAAGATATTCTTCTACCAGTTCATTAATATGAGATTCTGAAAAATTATTTCGAATCAAAATATCCCTGCCAATATTTTTAATGACTTCCAACGGTGGCAACGGCATCGCTCTTAATTCTGTTGCACTTACATTAACATTACCGTTAAAGGTGCGGAAATACGTATCAAATAAATTACTATTGAGTAACGCAGACAGCCCAAGCACTTCATCCCTATCAAGATGTCCGTTTGAGCGGTAGATATAATTTAATTTGTTTTCAACCCCAATATAATTTTCTTGAGTAAAATCAAAAAAATATGGCGACGCTATTAAACGACTCTTATCGTCTTTCGAACTAAACCTTCTTAAAAAGATATAATTCTTATTTGGAATTAAGATGGATTGTGTTTCTCTCCCAATTTTAATGTATTGACTTTTATTCTCGCGAAAAATAGGCCATTCGATTTTCATTTTACGAACATTGTGTAACCAAAAAAGCGAAGTGAGAAGAATTTTATTGACTTGATTTGTTTCATAGATATATTTTTTTGTGCGAAAAGCGACAACGGGTCCTGTTGATATTTTTATGTCATATTGATGAAGATTGCCGTCCCAACTTTTAAACAAGTTTATTACTTTCTCTTCATATTCGTTTACGGGAATGTGTAAGATTTTTTCTTTTGAATTCAAATCAATTATTTCTTCATGTTTATATTCACGAGTTTTTCTCTTGCATAAATCTTTCATACCGTAAGAAGAACTAATCACAACTCTTGCCTCTTCATCTTTTTTTTGCTTTGGAGTTGCAACCATAATCATAGTTTCTTGCAAAATATTTTCTCTGCTAAAAGCCTCTTTTCGTGAATGAAATAAATGAATATGTTTTATCGTGGCATTAGCAAAGAAAAATTCACGGAACGCTCTAAAATAATCACCGGAAGCAAAACTTCTTGGAGTTATAAATATCAATTCACCATCAGACACCAGTAACTTTGATGCGACTGCAAGAAAAACAGAATAAATATTTGGCTGACCGCTGACAATTCTTCTACCAATTATTGCTCTTTGATCTTCTTTTGAAAGTTTAAAGTATGGCGGATTTGAGATTACATAATCAAAATGTTCAACTTGGGGACTTTGTCTGATAAGTGTCTCTTTGTTTTCAAGAATAAAATCAGATACTGTCAATACACTTTTAAATTTTATTCCTCTCGATAGAAGCCACTTACTAAGATAGTTTAGGCTTTCAGAAGAAAAGGTAATAAGCTCATCATCAGTTTCATAAGCAACCAATTCAATTTGTTCAAGATTTCTATTTCTCTCAACAAGTGATTCAACTAAAGCACAAGTTAATATTCCCGTCCCACACCCAGGATCAAGTATTTTAATTTTATCTTTGGTTGAGCATGCAAGACTTCCCATAAATCTTGCTATCTCTGGCGGTGTGAAGAATTGCCCGCGTGTTTTTTTATGTTGTAATTTCACTCTTTGAGAATATAAAATTCCCATACGATCGGCATATGCAGAAGGTAATTCGTTTTCTAAAGGCGGTATTTGTTTGTTTTCAAACATTAATTTCAATTTACCTATTATGCAATGTACTAAAAGATTAAATCCTTTCAATTCCTTTTCCCAAAATACTTCTCTAACGCATCCGCCAACTTTGCACCGCCAAAACGAAACGCATCTATTGCCGGCAAACCGGTGGCATCTTCAATTTTTTTTGCTTCAGCATTGCTTTGCTCGTCCGTCAAGCCAATTGAATTAATACCGATGCCAACAATTTTTGTTGGACGAAAAATATTGATCACTTCTTCATGAAGGCGAATAAGACGATTCAACTCCGACAATGGAATTTTATAATCATCAACAACACGTGTTGGTTGAGAGCACAAGATCATCGCATCGGGCATAGTGCCGTGCATTAAGCCAAGCGTAACACCGGAATACCCTTGATGTGTCAGCGCGCCTTGTCCTTCAACAAAAATATATTCATATCCTTCCGCATCGGATGTATCAATTTCCAATTCGATACATCCCGCAATATAATCGCTGATGATCGCATCAACAGCAATTCCTTTTCCGGAAATCATAATTCCTGTTTGCCCCGTGCCGATGAAATCACTTTTCAGTCCGCGCTTTTGAAACTCATCATACACTTGCAGCATTGTCGTCATCTTGCCGATGTTACAATCTGTTCCAACCGTGAGAATTGTTTTTGATTTTCGTGTGCGCCAATTTCCTTTCGAAACAACTTCGGATTCACTCGGAATTTTTCGCCAGTCTGTAATTGTAACGCCGTTTTCTTTTGCCAACTGCACAAACTCATCATCATCAGTTAAAATAGTATGAAGTCCGGAAAGAATATTCAGCCTGCTGCGCAGTGCAGTCTTTATCCACTCGCGCCATTCCTCCGGCAAACGCCCGCCTGTCGGCGCAATACCGATGAGCAACGTATCGGGATTGAACTTCATTCCCTCTTCAATATTTTTGATCACAGGAATTGCGCCGCCGTAGCCAAGCACATCCTGTGCAGTCATTCCAACTTTAGTGCTGTCGATAACTGCCACAACTTCATCACGCAAATAGATAATTGCGCCATTTGCGGTTTTTGATTTTAACGGGCTGAAGCGAGCTTCAGCAAGAGCAAGCATTTTTCTTTTTTTTATCATGGAATTAATTGTTGTTACACGACAAGTGAAACTAAATATTCTAACGGCATAGCAAGCGCATGTACAAGAGAAAACATTGCAACGTTCACGGCATCGATGCGCATAAATAAAATGACAACGATGAGTCCGAGAAATCCTGCCGAACGGAATTTATTCGCAATCGCATCAGGCAGTACTGCTGCAAGAACATGCGAGCCATCCAACGGCGGAAGCGGAATCATGTTAAATACTGCGAGAAAAATATTCAAATAAATTCCTGCATGAAACATTTGTGTGAAGAAGGAAAACAATTGCTCTGTAGATTGTGTTGGCGCATCACCAAACAACGATGTTGCGAGAAGCGTACACGCAAGTCCGACGGAACAACCGAACGCAATCAGAATATTTGAAAGCGGACCCGCAATTGAGACCAGCACATCGTCGCGTTTGTAATTTGCAAAATTATTGGGATTCACCGGCACCGGTTTTGCCCATGCGATATACACCGTGCCCGTGCTTGCAATAGAAAGCAACGGAATGAGAATAGAACCGACAAGATCAATGTGCGGAATTGGATTGAGCGTGAGCCGCCCGAGTTCTTTCGCGGTGTCGTCGCCACAGCGCAACGCAACCCACGCATGTGCAACTTCGTGCACAACAATGGAGAATAATAAAATTGGAAGTATGTATAAGTGTTCTATCATTTCAGTGTAATATGTTTGTAGAAGCCATTTCAAAAATACCCCATCATAGTCTTTGCGAGCCGTTCTTTGGCGAAGCAATCTCGTTTTAATTCAAACTTTGGAGATTGCTTCGTTCGCTTCGCTTCCTCGCAATGACAATCTGTTTTAGAGATGACTTCAGATTAACATTTAATATTGCAATATTTAGCATTCATAATTTCACAGTGCGTTTCGTTCGTAAAAAATTCCATCTTTCATTCCTTGAATTGCTGAATCACTAATTGAGTGTAATCGCTTTTCGGCAAGGCAAGCAAATGTTTCGTCAAGTTCAATACCAATATATTTCCGGTTCATTTTTTTTGCAACAACGGATGTTGTTCCTGAACCGAGGAATGAATCCATCACCACATCGCCTTCGTTGGAACTTGCAAGAATAATTTTTGCCAGTAACTTCTCCGGTTTCTGAGTTGGGTGTTCGGTATTTTCCGGCATTGACCAGAATGGAACCGTAATATCTGTCCACAGATTAGAAGGATGCGTCAGGCGAAAATTTCCATCATCATTTTTATTCCAATCCTTCGGTTTCCCATTGGATGTGTACGGTGCGAGTACTTTGCGTTTTAATTTTACCGCATCGAGGTTAAATGTGAATTTTTCCGAGCGTGTGCAGTACCAAATATCTTCCGAGGCATTTTTCCAATTTGCTTTTGCACCGCGCCCTTTTTCACGTTCCCACGTTATGCGGTTACGGGTAATAAAATATTTTTCCGCAACACGCTCGATTGCACCCGAACTGCGCCAATCGCCACAGATATAAATTGATGCAGTGGGTTTCAGACATCGCACAATTTTCGAAAGCCACGCATCCATCCATTCCGCATACTCGTCCGATGACATCGCTTTGAATGAATTCGATTTAAAATTCTTTTTCAAATTGTACGGCGGATCAATAAATAAGAGATCAATACATGCAGCAGGAAAAAAATTCAGTGCGGATGTTACATCTTGTTGAATGGTGCGATTGAGTATTGATTCCAACGGCACCGCTATTGAAAGATGAAGAAGACGCTGCGAAAAAATTTCCCGTTCTTGTTCTGAAAGCGTAATTGTTTTGTTTCGTCCTGCTTTGTTCTTTGTCAATGGTGGTAGCTATTAAATGAATTAAAAAAAATATTTATGCGCGCGGATGTTTTTTATATGCTTCCTTCAACAGACTTCTATCTACATGCGTGTAAATTTGTGTTGTGCCAATATCCGCATGACCAAGCATTTCCTGAATTGCCCGAATATCTGCGCCGTGTTCCAGCATGTGCGTGGCAAACGAATGACGAAACGTGTGCGGATGCACTTCTTTTTTAACGCTTGCACGCTTTGTATATTCCTGCACAATATTCCAGACAGTCATACGCGAAATCGGTCTGCCGCGAACATTGAGAAATACTGCGTCGTTTGTTTTTTTATCTTTCACCAAACCACTGCGCACTTCTCGTGTGTAGTCATCAATCCATTGCAACGCCGGTTCTCCAATCGGAATAAGACGCTCTTTCGAACCTTTACCGATCACGCGGACAAGCTGCTGGTCTGCATACACATCGGTTTGTTTTAGATGAATTAATTCGGAGACTCGCATTCCGGTTGCATACAATGTTTCCAAAATTGCACGGTCGCGTTTCCAAATATTTTTTGTTGAAATATTGCTTTTATCGCACGCCGATAAAATTGCATTCACATCTTTTTCACTCAACACGTCAGGAAGTTTTTTTCCGATTTTCGGCGCATCGATGTTTTGCGTCGGGTCGTACGTTGTAAAATTTTCTCCAAGCAAATAACGATGAAAACCTTTCAATGCAGAAATATTCCGAGCGATACTCTTTGCCGAAAGACCAAATTCGCGTAACACCACGACATATTTTTCAATATGCTCATCACCTACATCGGAAAGTGAAGGTATGTCGTACGAAATGAGATATGCGATGTACCGTTCGATATCGTGGCGATACGATTCGATGCTGTTGGTTGCCAAACTTTTTTCTAACTGAAGGAACTGAAAATAACTTTCTACTTCATTCTTCATGGTGTATCAATATCGTCGATACGTTTTTGCAGTCGTTTTTCACCGGCAGCTTTCGCGGCACGAACACGTTTTGTTTTTACTCGCGGTTCTTCTGTAACAACAACTTCATTGTTTTCATTTTCTTCTTTTTGATCAGGATATTTTATTCTGCTATGATGAATGCCGGCTAACACGCTCGCAAAGCTTTCGCGGATTTGTGCAATATCCTGCAGCGTAAGTTTGCATTCATCCATCTCGCCTTCTTTCATGCGAGCATTGATAATTGCATCTATATTAATGCGTATCTTTTCGGTCGTTGGTTCTTCAATTGAGCGCGTCGATGCTTCAATCGCATCTGCGAGCATCACAATAGCCGTTTCTTTTGAATGCGGTCGAGGACCGGCATATCGAAAATCTTTTTCGTTGACGCCTTCTTTTCCATCTTCCAATGCCAGCTCGTAGAAAAAACCAACCTTTGTTGTTCCATGATGCATTACTATAAAATCAATAACTTCTTCCGGTATTTTATATTGTCGGGCAATTTCCACACCATCCTCTATGTGCGAGGCAATTATTTTCGCACTTTTTTTCGGACTGTACCGCTGATGTTTGTTTTCTTCGCCCAATTGATTTTCAACGAACATCGCGGGATTTACAACTTTTCCAATGTCATGATACAACGCGCCAACACGCGCAATCGTTTCGTTCGCACCAATTGCTTTTGCTGCAGTTTCCGCCAGCGTTGCCATTGTTACGCTATGATGAAATGTTCCGGGCGCTTTTATGGAAAGTTCTTTCAGCAACGGTTGATCATAATCCGAAAGTTCGAGATACGTAAGATCGGTAGTAATGTGGAATGTTCTTTCGAGAAAAATAAATAACCCATACGTAATGAGCGGCGAAATAACAGCATTCACGCCGGCATAAAGAATTCTTTCAATAATCACCGACAAGGAATCATATCGTTCAAGTGAAATTGCAAGAATGGAAATTGTGTAGCCCACAAAAATAAATGTAATCGAACGGAAAATTTGCGTCCGTTCTTTTATGTCGCGAACGGTGTACACTGTCATCGAACCGGCAACGAGAGAATATAATGCGATCGTATAATCATTTCCTCGAATGCCGGCAACAAGAAATGCCATCACCACTGTGCTGTAAAATGCAACGCGCGAATCGAACACAATGCCCAGCAACATTGACACTGCAGGAACGATGATAAGAAATTTAATTGGTAAATTTGTTTCGATGTTCACTGTTGCGTACGCGCTAACACAAACCAATAATAGCAGCACTGCGATGAGCAAAAGTTTTGAGTTGTCATGGAATATTTTTTTGCGGAAGAGATACACATACATACTTATCAGCCACACAATCGCAACGACATGAATAACTTTCCCGATATATGTTGTGAGTCGGTTCACCTCTGCGCCGCGTTCTGCTTTTGCTTTACGAAGTGCATCGAGTTTGTGTTTGGTCTCGCTGCTGATCCGTTCATTTTTGCCGATAATGCGTTCGCCTTCGCGTACTGCGCCAATCGTGCGCGGAATAAAATCCGCCGCGTATTGTTTTTCACGTTCTGTCTGTTCTTTTTGATAGACCACATTCGGCATTAAAAACGAAAGTGCAATTTTTGTTGCAACGGAAATTGTGTCATTATCTTTTCTGTACCCTGAAACAAAAGTCTGTTCGATAATTTTCGCTACTTCATCGCGGTCAATAAAATTATTGATCGGGGCAATACGTTCCACTGTTTTCTTCCGCACTGCAATAAGTGAGTCGTTTTCAAATTGCGCTTTGCGAACATCCAAAACACCCTGCAAATACAGACCATTCACAACAAGCAGCACGTCGCGTCGTAATCGCTCGAATGGTTGATTTGGTAGAGTCTCATTCACTCCGCGTTTTTCCGCCGCACGCAATTTCCACAAAATATTCCATTCGTTTTCGGTCAGGGTAACAGAATATCTTTTTACCAATTGATCAAGAATGGCGCTCGAACCTTTTCCGTCGAGTTTTTCTTTGAGATGCAGAAAAAATAATTGTAGTGTATCAAGAGATGATTTTGCTATTGCCGGATTTTCTTCGAACACCGTATATACTTTACGCACACTCTCGGCACGTTGGCGTTCATATTCGCCTTCATCTTTGTTGATTGCAAATGCAAACGGCGCGTAGAAATCATTCTCAACCCACACGGTGCCAATGCTATATTCAGACTCTACAGATTCGCCTCGAGGAAAAAGCAATGCAACAATGGCAACAAACAGACCAAAAATAATCCATTTTGTAATCGGATTATCTTTTTCGAAAAGATGGTGGAAATGTTCTTTATAGTTACTCATTTTCATGTGTAGAATATAAAAAGAAAATGAAGGAGATGAAAGAAAGAGTCTGTTTGTTACATTGACAAGGCACGCTCCCTTTGTGTATATTCATTAACAAAAAATTTGTAACTACACAGCGTGTTTTTTGTGCATATGCATGCTTCGCATAATTTCAGTATTTCCTAAGAAAATGAATCCCCCGTCCCGATTAAAAAGCGAATCGGGACACCCCCTTTTCAAGTCCCGAAGGGATGCCCTTGGCAGGGGATTTCCTCGCTCTTATTCCCCCTTGTCCCGAAGGGATGCACTCGGCAAAAA
>CAYHZL010000123.1:0-10773 GCA_964361075.1 uncultured Chitinophagaceae bacterium | reverse complement strand
ATCTCGTCGCAATGTGCAAGGTTATCCGATGAACATTGTCGAGTTTATCAAACAAAGTGTACGCGTAATCTACACCAATCCAATATCCTTCTACATTCGTTTTCACGCCGGCGCCTAATGAGCCACGCTCTAAACTAGTGCGAATAGTTCCGCGATTTGGGTCTGATGTCCCTTCATCAATCCCGCCTTGCAACATGCGCTGACCCGAGTACGAATAATTAAATTTCCAACCTCCGCGTAAAAACAAAATATTGTTAAAACCATATTCAACTCCGCCATAATAATATTGCTGCCCGTCCTGCGGTTTCACGGCGTCAAGTGCAATCATAAAAGTATGTTGGGAAAAAGAAATCGGTATCATCGAAGTGCCGATGCTGAATGTCAGCGGAATAGGTGAACCATAATCATAAAAAGTAAGATCGCCGCCAAGATTGTTCATGCGTGCGCCAATATTCCAATTCAGAATTCCGATATGATAGAGTGAACCAAAATCGAATGCAAGCGCAGATGCATGCTGGTCATCAATTTTTTCACTGATCACTTTTACTGTTGCGCCGAGAGAAAGTTGATCGGAAATATTGTGCGCGTACGAAAGCTGCACAACCATATCTAAATAATCGTACGTTGAACTGCCATTCTTATCAATTTGAATTGCAGACAATGCAGGATCGTTCGGAAAATAATCGCGGTCTGCCGGAATACCTGAAATACCGAATGACATAAAACCAATGCCGAGTGTACCAATGCCGTCAAAATTCATCGAACCGGCAAATGCGTTCTGCTTCAATCCCGCAATCCAACTATTGTAGGTGAATGATGCCTGCGATTGTTCTTCTTTCAATGCAATGCCCGCAGGATTCCAATACATATTCAACACATCTTCAGAAAGTGATGTTGCTGCAGAACCAATGCCAACCTGCCGCGCACCAACGCCGACTTTTAAAAACGCCGCTCCATCAATTCCGGCTTTGCGAGTTTGCGCGAAGAGTGAACTGAACGAAAGTATGGCAATAATTAAAAATATTTTTTCCATCAACGTAAGATTGAAAAGTATCCGACTTTTTTTCCAGCGGATGATTCAACAAGATAAATGTACAAACCGCTTGCGACTTCAATACCATCTTTTGAAAACATATCCCAAAAATAACTTCCTTTCGTTGCATCAGAAAAATTTATCTCATCAATAATTTGTCCGGCTACATCGAGAATTGTAATTTTACATTGAGGTGGTAAATTGTAAAACAATAATTTATGATCGAATGGCTGTGATGCGTTATCGTGCAACGCAGATTTCTTAAACGGATTCGGTCGCACACCAACATTCGCAACATCGCCCGCTGCAGCCTGCGTAGATAAAATTGTTTTTACAGCGCCGATTGCTTTTAAGCCCGCTTCCGTTTTGGGAAAATTCGGATTGATTGTTGCGAATGGATATGTTCCCTTCCACAATCCATCAGCACCATTACGATTTGTATAATGTGTTTCAATGCGATTTGTTGTGTCGCCGCCGGGACCGGTAAATGTTCCTTCCTTGTATGCTGAAACATAATACCATACGGAAAATCCAAGTTTCACATCACTATCTTCAACTTGATAATAATTTGTTGTACTGTTTTTCGGAAGCGCTGCAAGTTGTGATTTTGGAATTGTCTTTAACAAATCCCACGTTCCCCAAGTATCAGGTTGATACACACCTTTCGAAGATGAAAGAGCAATCGCACTGAACGCATCAAATTTTGGATTGATTGGTTTTTTGTATGCATCTCGATTTTCATGTTCATCCATTTGTTCTTGATAGCGGTCGAGCAATCGCATCCCTTCATTCAACCATGACTTGCGCGACACTTGATTTGACTTCCAAATTTTATACCCGGCAAACTGCGGATCAAGTTCTGCTTTGTTATCCCATTCGATCGACAGTGTCTGTCGTGGAGTAATCGTAAGGTTCATATCGGGAAGCACAGGCAGTTGCGGAATTACAAAATTATTTTCGTACGCATACCGTGCGGCGCGAATGGAACGCTGCAATCCTTCCAACCGATATCCGGCGGCAAGCGCAAAAATAAATGTTACTGTCGAATCTTTCTGAATGGCAATCGGACCAACGCCGGAGTACATGTCGCCATCAAAATTGTGCCCTCCTGTATAGCCGCTCGTCCATTTTCCCCAGCCGTTCGCATAATTTGTATTTGCATCAGCTTTGCCATCTTCAAACGGAGTTTGTTCAAATGTGTTGGTAGATTTTCTATCTCCATCAGGCGTACTGCGTGTAGCAATAGGTTTCGAAATAAATGTGGTGATATCTTCTATCGTTCCGCTTGCAAAAAAATTTGAATTCGGATTTAAATTCAGATTCACATCCGACACCGAACGACCGCCATCTTGAAAAAATGCACCGACAGTAATATTGTGTAGTTGCTTCGGAGTGGTAAACATTGAATACGAGAGCGCCAACTTTCCATTTGATCCTGATGAAACATATCGCCCTCGCTCCGCACCAACACCAACCGGATGCACATCAAAAATATTTTTCTTTGTTGCCAAAATTGTTGTTGATTGTGAACGATCACTTGGCAATGCACCATTCTTTACATCAATCCAAGTCCACCCTTCCCAAATATCGGTGAAGGTTTTATTGGTAGGCGCATTAAATCCCAAATCATTATTTCCCGCAGATGGAACTTGCACACTTGCGCCGGCGTAGTACGTGTTAAACGCCCACGGATTGCCTTCAGGATCAGCGTCATTAATCCACCCGCCCATACGCGTGAACTTACCGCCGATTGATGAAGCGCCGCGCGTACCGGATTTGTATGTATCAATAGACATGTACACTTCGCCGGCAAAATTTAGCGCAAGTGCGCGGATGTTCTGTTTCGTTTGCAGCGCATCATTTTTTCCATCGCCATTTGTATCAACGCTGTCCGGTTTGCCGTCCATATTCATATCGAGAAAGCCGGTGTTCGTAAAAGAAATTTCGACAAGAATAAAATCGTTGAAGTTATTCCAATTCGGTCCCTGAAATTGATGTGCGCGAACTTTTACATCTAGTCCGAGATTTGTCGGGAAGCCGGCTTCGTACACCAAATGCTGACGACGAGAATCTATAAAGTACGGTTCGATGCTGTACTTGCGCGCCGGATCATTCGCACCATTAAGACTATCGTGGTACGCAAGGATGGCATAATTTGAATAATCGGGATGTAAATTATCTTTCTTTGAGTTAGAATAAAAACTCGGATTCGCTTTGCCATTCATCGTTGAACGATTCCATGTTGTATCAGGATCAAATTCAACAGCGTGAAGATATTTCGCCCAATACATCGTCCACGGAAACGCTGCAGGATAATGTCCGCCGGGCGAAGACCAACTTCTGTCAAAATTTCCAAATCGAAGTAGTTGACGATTACCAAGCAAATCTTTTGTCCCAAATTCCCCGTAGAACGGTTTAAATCCTGCGGGAAGAATTGATTCCCACAAATCTCCGGCTTGCAATGCACCTGCACCGGGATAACCGACTACCGAAGTTGCCGGCGCAGTCTGCGCAAAAAGCGGAGAGGAAACGATGAGTGCGATAAATAGGAAAAAATATTTTTGTTTTTCTTTCATCTCAACCAATATAATTTGTTTTACTAACTGAAGTTACGCACAGCAAAATAATGCCTAATAAAGTAAGGACGTCATGCCCGAATGCTTTAATCGGGCATCCATTTTATAGATTCCCGCTAAAAACATGCGGGAATGACGATTAGTTTTTTCTCTTTTGCGTAACATGAGTTACTAAAAAGTTGTTCCAACATTTTGAATGTTTCTCGAACATCAAAAATCTATCTTCATACCAAAATACATTTCACGCGGAATATCATAAAAGAAACTTCCGTCAAGCCCAACAGGTCTGCGCGAAACTCCGGTCGGATCAGGAACGCCACCATTCGGATATTCTGGCAAGCCACGCACAGAAGCTTCCCATATAATAGAGCTTGTCGGGTTGCTGTTGTCGTAGCCAATAATGTTCGTCCAATTGAAAATATTTTTTATATCAACAAACAGCGCGAGCCGAATATCTTTGATGGAGAATCCTTTTTCAATTCTCACATCAATCATTTTATTCCACGGCGATATACCGAGCGCACGACCGGAAATTTTTGAATCGGTCAACACCAATGGAAAATAAAATCCGCTTTGCAAATAGCCGATTGATGTTACCCGAATATCATTCGGAAATCCGAGCAAGAGTGTGTACGTAAAACGATGTTCCCGATCGTACCCGCCGGTAAGCGTACTGTTTCCACCTCGCACATTGGATTGGAAAGTATTATAGAATCGTAAATCTTCAAACGGAAGGTTACCGCCGTACCGTGCGCTGTCGCCGCTTGCCGTCGAAAAACTTGTCGGTTGCAGCGGATCAACACCACCGACCAAACCGGCAGCTTTCAAATAACTGTACGTGTAGTTTACTCTTCCTGCAACTGTGATGTTCTCAAAAAATAATTTCTGCGGAAGAATGTGCATGCTCACTTCAACACCGCGCGCGTCGGCATAACCGAATGTGTAATTGAGAATGTAGAGCTGCGATACACTCGGCGTTACTGTAAGTCCCACTGTGCTATAATTTTCAATGTCACGAATATATGCGCTGAAATTCAATTCAAATTGGCGCGGCAAAAATTCCCATTGCACACCAAGTTCATAATTTGTTGAACGGTACGGCTGTTGACGAACACTCTGCACATTTGGTAATTGCACATCGCCAAAATTATTGTAGTTAACGAACAAGCGTGAAAGCGGTTGCTGCATTGTGTTGTGCGAGTAAGAAAAATACATCGCCGCTTCTTCAGAAATTGGATGCGAGACACCAAGCCGCGGAGAAAAATAGTACGCACGCTCAACAGTTCTTCCTCGCTGCGCAACTCGATCCGTTACTGTGATTGGAACACCGGCAACAGAATCAATCTGCACCTTCCCCAAGACATACGGCGCAAAGTACGTTCCATAATCACTCGCGTTTAAATTCCACGAATCCAATCGAGCGCCGACATTGATAATCAAACCGGCATATTCCATCTTATCGGAAAGATAGAAACCAAATTCAGTCGGTGTAATGCGCCACAGTTCGTTGTAAAAATTTATACGCAAATCAACAGCGCCCAAATATGAATACCGACGCACCATATCATACGTGTGCCGGCGCGCCTGTCCCCCAAATTTAATTTGGTGGTTGTACGTTATTTGACTTGTTGCATCGGCTTTCAGCGTTTGTACATCGTTCTTAAAATTTTCGTAATAAAATGCGGGACGAGCTATGTAGATGCTTAATCCACCCGGTAAAAATCCGTAGTCGGTACGGCTTGCAGTTTCATCTAAGTTGCGGAAATATTTTGTCAGGTCGGTATTGCTGATATACTTGTTTGCTTCTGCTAACGAAGAGAGTGTAATAAAATCTCCGTTGTCATTTAATCCCGGTTTGCCATTTCCACTTCCATCTACAAATCCAATTCTGTTATTGCGTGATGTCATGCTGTACTGCACTTCATAAAATGTTGAAGGATTGATGACGTGTGTTAGTTTTCCACTGGCAACAATATCAGCGCCATCGTTTTGCGGAACACCTTCCAAAAAGAAACGCATCGCGTCGCTGTATGTTCTGTTCTTCCAGCCAAATATTTTTCCGCGATCGGTAAGAATGCCGAATGCAGAAAGTTTTATGTTGGAATTAAAAGCGTACTGCGTCTTCAATGTAAGATTGAGCTCGCGCGTTTTTGCATTCGGCAAGCGACCGTTGGAATTAAAATATTTTCCGCTGAAGAACATTCCCCATCCATCAAGTATTTCTCCGCCAAGCGATGCTTCAATTTCAACTTGCGGTGAGTTTTGATTGTTATATTTATCGGGAGAGTAAGTGTAGCGAGAATATTTTGCTCCATCGGTTGCAATAGCTCCGAGCAATGCAGTGGAATCTGCCGACGTTTTTGCCTTCCAAATTAATTGTGCACGGCTCGTATCTATTTTTGTACCGAGAGATTTTTTTTCGGCAACATAGATATCCTGATTCCAATACACATTGGGACCATTATATTTCAATCCGCCCTGCTGGCTTATTCGAGAAAAAATATTTCCTGAAAACTTTCTTCCACCTTCTTTTAAAACATAGTTAACAACGCCGGCGGTTGCGGAAGAATATTCCGCATCCACCGCGCCTGTATTCACATTCATTTGTTCGATGGAACTGAAATTTATTCCGGATGCACTTGCAAGTTGGCTTTCGCGCTGACGCACAACATTGTTGCGAGAAAGAAACGGCGCGCTGGTTTGTTCCGCAGCGACAGCATAGTATGCATCGCTGATATCAACACCATCTACAATGGTTTTGCTTTCATTTATTTTTCCGCCGCGAATAAATCCTTTAAACGCTCCGGGAGTTGTATTCAATAATTCTACAGCAGTGGTTGCGGGAAGAGTATTGTTCAGTTCATTAGTTGTGAGAGTTGTTTTCGATGCTGTTTGCGATTTATCAATAAATGGTTTTGTAACAAAACACGGTTCCATTTCTACTGCACTTGCGAGTAAAGCAAAATGCAGCTCCGTTGTTTGATCAGCACGAACGATAACATTTTCAATGGTAGTTTTGCGGTAACCAAGAAGAGATGCCTGCACTGCATATTGACCGGGAGGAACATTCAGAATATAAAATCGTCCTTCTGCATCTACCGACGCACCGATTTTTGAATTAAGCACAACAATTGTTGCGCCGAGAAGATTTTCTTTCGTTGAATCATCTTGAACGATACCGGATATTTTTCCATTCCCGGCAAAGGCGACACTGTGAAAGAAAAAATTTACTGCAAGAAGAAAAATTAACAACCAATTTTTTAGCATCGTTCTATTTTTGTTTCCACAACAATGTTAACAATTTTGTAACTATTCAGTAGCAGCAAAAAGGAAAGTAAAAATATGCCACAAATCCCGAAGGGATCACTTCGTGAGACGCGAAAGCACCATTCGCCGCGGCGAATCACAAAATTTTAGTAAAGAATTCTTTGTATTTCTTTGTGCCTTTGTGCCTTAGTGGCGAAAAAAATATCGTTGCTGAATAGTTAACAATTTTTACGATAGAAAATTACACAAATATTCTTTGTTAAAAAAGAAATATCACTCAATGTAACTGATTTTTTTTACAACAAGAAAATGCTATTGAAGAATACTTTGTCTGTAATTAAAAGAGAAATGATCGTCGCAACCAATCGGAACAATTGCATGAATCTTCCGTCTATAATTATGTGTTCGAACAAAAACTCTATTTTAATTACAAAATATTCGGAGGTCGTATGAAACAAAAATTGACTATGATGCTTATAGGCATGATAGCATTGCTTTTTGCAATACCTGCAATAAGTAACGCTGGTAGTGCAAAAAAAATTTCCACTAATAAACGAAGCTGGATTGGTGTAGCGGTGCAAGATGTAACGCCAAAATTTGCACGCGAGAAAGAATTGAAAATTAAAGAAGGCGCTTATGTGAATGAAGTTGTGGACGATAGTCCTGCCGATTCTTCGGGTATTAAAGAAGGTGATGTCATTACCGAATTCAATACTACAAGAATAGAAGAAGCGAATGATTTAGTAGAAGCGGTACGCGAAGCAAAAGTTGGCGATAAGGTTTCTGTTTCACTCATGCGAAAAGATGCGAAGAAAATAATTTCGTTGGTTGTTGGTACACTGCCAAAGCGAACGGGACATTTTCCTTTCGATATAAACATTAACAAAGTTTTGCCGCGCATGATGATGTTCGGTGCGCACGATGGCGCCGAAGGAATGAAATTGATGAAACTCAATAAACAACTCGGAAAATATTTTGAAGCACCGAACGGAAAAGGTCTGCTTGTTCAAGAAGTAAAGAAAAACAGCAATGCAGAAAAAGCAGGTATCGTTGCCGGTGATGTGATGTATAAAATCAACGGCGAATTGGTTGAAGATATTGGCGATTTGAATTCCGCAATCGAGGATATTGATTCCGGCAAAAAAATTGACGTGGAGTTAATTCGAAAAGGAGCGAAGAAAACCGTTGCCTTGGAAATTTCTGAAAAGAAGGATAATACATTTATGTTTCGGTTCAATGATCATGGAATGAACATGATGCCGCCGGGTGGACTCCGTTGTGATGATGATTCCGATTGTGATGAGTGCGAACCGATGAATATTCAAAGAGAAGATAGCGCGCCGGACGTTGATAAAAAAATTGAAAAGAAAATTATTATTAACTGAGGTTACGCAAAGTTCAACTTTTATGAGAAAAAAGAACGATTTAAAGAATAATAGAACACGGATAACGCTGATGTTGACAGATTTTCACGGATTTAAATCTGTGTACATCAGTTTAATCTGTGTCATCAGTGGTCTATTTTGTGTTTTGCGTAACATCAGTTAGTAGATAGATGGATCTGTGGCATTATAATAGAAACGAACCATGCCACAGAACACTCTGCGGCGTTCCACAATCAACGAATGATAATGAGTTTTTGAACAGCTGTTTCGCCTTTTTTATAGCCCTTCCCTGTATTCGGATTCGCATAATCCTCTGTAACGGTAAAATGGACAATATACACTCCGCTCACAACTACCTGACGTGACGATGTGATCGAATACCATGCCTGATCTCCACTTCCATTCTCGTGGCTGATCGTGTTGATCAATTCACCATTTTCGGTATAAATATTAATGGTGCAGTGACCAGGAATATTCAAAAACATGATCTTATCCGGCTCACCGGGATATTGCAAACCCTGCGATGCAATATTGTAAGGATTGGGAACTATTCGAATAGATTGCATCGTCTCACCTGCCTTGCGGCGGAGATAAGCCGGTTGGTTCGTTTTCGTATAGAATCGACTACTCATCAAAATTCCAGATGGGTTCGGTACTCCCGAACTGTTATTGCTTCCATCACTGAATGACGATATATAATAGTAGTATGAAAAACCTCGTTGCGGTGTAACATCTTCGAAACTCGCTACACTGGTACCCAGACTCGCGATTTCTTTATAGACCGTATCGGGTCGTCCGACAGCGCGAAATATCTTATAACCACCGAAACCAGGATCACCCTGAGACGGACTGTGTTCCCAATTGAGCGCTATCTTGTCGCCTCCTGATGTTACATTAAACAACAGTGGCGGCAACGGCGGTTTCGGAATATTGTAACCAAGGTCATAATTACGCTTTGCCCTGCTGAATGTCAGCATGATCGAATCCTTACCGGTATACACCCATGCGTTTTTGTACACGTCCTTATCGGTTGTGGTTGAATTGTTCGGTAATGTAAACGGTCCCTTATCATTTGGATTGTCGTATGCATTTTTCCACCGTCCACCGATCTGTTCACTTGCCTGTCGATTCAGGCCTGCAACACCTTCCGCCATTACGATCACAACACTGTCTCCCGGATTCAGATCAAATGGACCGTAATTTATCCAGAGGTTTGTTCCTCCTCCATCACCGTGCACTAACCACGGATCAGGTTTTGTCGGCATATACACTTCGTCAAAGCGTTCTGACGAACTGCCAAGTCCTTTGTAGGGTATACCGCTTAACATTTTATACATATCAATATGGAACGGCAACGTTCCCAGAGACATATCTCCGAGACTTGGGTACGTATCACCTGCATGCCATCCTAACGTATTCGGTTGATTCGGGTCGTCGCTTTTGTCCGAAGCATTCTTATCAACATGAAGAGTGACGATTCCTGCAAACTGGGGAGCGCACAACCGTCCATTACCAGTTCGATAGGGTCCTCCAATATTATCAAATGTGTTCAATGCTGATTGACCAGCCCAAGCAAATCCTGCACGAAGCCACTGTGGAATAGGGCTCGCTTCTGTTAGTACATCATTTACATGTTGAGCATAATTCTCTCCACGTCTGGTAACCCAGGTATGTTTTCCCCAATCCTGACCATCTGCAATTCTGTATGCACCCTCCCTGCTGACGCTGTATCGGATACCAAATCCGAACCGAAATCCTTTTACTGCCGCACTCAACACCTTGTTAGTTGTTGCATTCACAAAACCGGTATTCTTAAATGTGTATTCTTTGATGAAGTAGTTATCATGATACTGCTGACTAAATGCAAGTATCCGGCGGGTCATCGTTACGCCCATGGAAGTATTCACGACGTTTGTTACAATGCGATCGGGTATCTGGTTCGGGTCGATCTTATCAATTTCTCCTCGGTACGGCTCATTGATATCAGTTCCGTCCACATATACCGTGGGAAGATCAAATTTTGCTGTTTGTTTATGTTCCATTGGAAAAAGAGAGGATCCGGCATACGCTTGGGTAAAGGAAATACAATAATTTTCCCATTGCTGACTTTTGGAGTCGGTGAAGTTTTGACATCCGATCCACTGTCGTTCAATTACAGAATTGTCTTGATTTGCATAGTCGGAAGGCCATGTGAGTCCTTCATAGTACACATCGTTCCATGCTCGTTCTGAACCGTATGCCGTAAACCGGCTCTGCAGTGAACCGACCGCAATGTACCGTTTCTGGGTTTCGGGTACCTGCGCAGACAACGGAACAACTGAACCGAAAACAAATGCAGCACCGGCAAAAATAATTAAAGGTGTACGAGTAAAAAACATCTTAGTTCTCCTTATGGGCGGTTCTATAAATTGAAAAAAAAATCTCGCAAAGACGCGAAGTCGCAAAGTATTGATTTTATTATGGGCATCTCTAAAAACTAATTTAATGGAACACGTGAGCGAAGTCCCGAAGG
>CAYHZL010000122.1:0-10776 GCA_964361075.1 uncultured Chitinophagaceae bacterium | reverse complement strand
CAACTTCGGATGTTTTTCCATTGTAGTGGCGAATGATGTCGCCGGGTTTTACTGCCGAACCGCTCAGCATATTTTCAACTGATGGAATAAAACCGATGACATGTTTTTGTAACTTCAATTGAGCGAGTGCTTGAAAAGTTCCGATGACCGCCGCCGCGCCGCTCATATCCATTTTCATTTCTGCCATGCCCGATGCCGGTTTAATTGAAATGCCGCCGCTATCAAACGTAACACCTTTGCCAACCAATGCAACAGTTCCATTCTTTTTATACTTCGCGCCGTATTCTAAAACAATGAAGCGCGGCGCTTTCTCGCTTCCTTTACTCACGCCGATGACGCCGCCCATTCCGAGCGATTCAATTTTGCGTTTGTCGTACACAGTAACTTTGAAACCGGATTTTTTTCCAATTGATTGAGCGTCGCGGGCAAGTGTTTCGGGATAAATTTCGCTGCCTGGCGCATTCTCCAAATCACGTGCGTGCATGGTTGCACCGGCGATGATTGTTCCGTATTGAATACCGCGTTGCGCTTCTTTCACAATTTTTGCGTTCGGAAGAAGAAGAGAAATAGTGTGAAGTTGTTTTTCATTTTTCTCTTTCGAAATATATTTGTTGTATGTGTAGAGAGAAAGCAGTGCGCCTTCGGTAATTGCAAGCGCTACATTGCTGATTGATTCTTTCAACGAGTCAGCAACATCCGGGAACTGAATTGTGAGAGACAATGCTTTCAGCGATTTTGTTTTTTTTGCCGATGTTGCCGATGCGCGGCGAAGTTTTTCGATGGTGAATTTTTCTTTCTCGCCGAGACCTACAATTACCACGCGGGGAATATTTTTATTGCCTGAATAGAGAAGAAGCGCTTCGCCATCTTTGCCGATAAAATCTTTCAGTGCGATGGCATCAAACGCAGCAGATGGAAACTCTTTTTGTAATTCAGAGATATGGTGTTTGAATAATTTTTCATCTTGAAAAACTAACGCTGTCAATACATCGCTTTTAATTTTTGAGATGGAAGAATGGATTGCTGTAACTTTCATGAATACTCCTGTCTACTTTGTAATAACTGAGAAAAATTTATTTTAAAAACTCTTTTGTCTTTGCTAACACAATCGGAAGAATTTCTTGTAATGTTGTTTCTGTGATGCGTGCGCCTGCGGCATTCTTATGACCGCCTCCGCCAAATTGTTTTGCTAATTTATTTACCGGTATATCGCCTTTGGAACGAAAACTAATTTTAACCCCACGTTCTAGTTCTATAATCACCAATCCGACAACGACACCGTTAATCCCTAAAACAAACTGTGTTAAATTATCAACATCAGATTCTTTCGTTTTTGTTTCAGCAAAAATGGAATAGGGAAGAACCATTGCCGCAACTTTCCCTTCATGATACAACTCAATAAGATTGAGCGCTTTGCCAAGAAACTGCAATTTATTGAGCGGACCGTTTTCGTAAATTTGCTGGAAAATTTCGTACTGGTTCACGCCGCGCTGTAATAAATCCGCGACGATGATGTGTGTTTCAGAATCTGTTTTTGGAAATCTAAAAGAGCCAGTGTCGGTCATAATTCCTGCATACAGCGCGCCGGCAATGGGAAGTGAAATTGCTTTTTCATCAATCGCTTTCATCATGTGATAAAGAATTTCGCCGGTCGCGGGAGCGTCTGTATCAATAATATATTCATCGGCGAATGGTTCATGTTCGAGATGATGATCGATACAAATTTTAAATGCGTTGCTGTGCGCAACAGCGCCCTTCATCACGTTAAAGCGTATCGGCGAATTGGTATCTACCACGATGAAACAATCGGCATTCAAAATTAAAGTTTCATGCTGCATTGCAATGTATTGATGAACAGGAAAAATTTCTGTGAGAAAAACAAGATTATCCGGTGTTTCACTCTGGTTGAGAACAGTTACTGATTTTCCTTTGTCGGAAAGAAAACGGGCAAGCGCAACTTCGCTGCCTATGGCATCAGCATCGGGATTGATGTGTGAGGTGATAACAAAATGTTGTTTTGTTTCGAAGAGTTGTTTGAGTTTTGAAATTTGTTTTATCATCTGATGTTACGCATTACAAAATAAGTAAGCAGATGGAGTCCACCTTCCTAAACAAAGACACACGAATTTGATACATATCATACATTCATTAGATAAGGTGGACTCCATCTTTTGCCTTTTGCGTAACGTGAGTTATCATATAAGTAATTTACAAAAAAAAACAACGGCTTCAAAAATTCAAGAAGAAAAATAAAAAACCTTGCGAAGATTTTTGAACCTTCACAAGGTTAGTGTTATGTGTCTTTGGTACAAATTTTATTGAATCACCCACGTATCGCCGCTGTTGAGTAATTTTTCCAACTGTCCTTTGCCGCGTTTGGAAATTGCAGAATCAATCTGCTTTGTTGTTTCATCTTCATAGCGCGGACGGTCAATCGAAAGAAAGATACCGAATGGTCTCGGCAATTCGTGATTGTATGTCATGTTTGCCAAAATGAAAGCGAGCGTTGAATCTTTTTCGTTATGCACGAGCAGATCATTCACAGAGTGGCTGCCATCTTTCAATGAAACGACTACAGGAGAGAATCCGTCGAGTTTAATTCCTTTGTCATTCTCTTTTCCGAAAATGAGCGGCTTGCCGTGTTCGAGAAAAACAGTCGTATTCGGTTTTGATTCTTTTTCCGTGAACGAAAAGAACGCGCCGTCGTTAAACACGTTGCAGTTTTGGTACACTTCAACAAACGATGTTCCTTTGTGTTCTGCTGCACGCTTGATAACGCTTTGCATGTGTTTCGGATCGCGGTCCATTGAACGTGCAACAAATGTTCCGCCGGAACCGAGCGCTAAACTTGCCGGATTGAACGGCATATCAACCGAACCGTACGGCGAAGACTTTGTTATTTTTCCCATTTCGGAAGTTGGGGAGTATTGTCCTTTTGTTAATCCGTAAATTTGATTGTTGAATAATAAAATATTCACATCAATGTTGCGGCGCAGAATGTGAATCATGTGGTTGCCGCCGATGGAAAGTCCGTCGCCGTCGCCGGTAACAACCCACACCATTAAATCGGGGCGGGCAATTTTTAAACCAGAAGCGATTGCGGTTGCACGACCGTGAATACCGTGGAAACCGTATGTGTTCATATAGTATGGAAAGCGGCTTGAACATCCGATGCCGGAAACGAAAACAATTTTTTCTTTCGGCACATTCATATCCGGCAAGACACGCTGCACTTGTGCGAGAACAGAATAATCGCCGCAGCCCGGACACCATCGCACATCTTGATCGGAGCCGAAATCTTTAGCGGTGTATTTTACAGATGCAACAGTGGATTGATTGACAACTTCATTTACTAAGTTACTCATTATTTTTTCCTCCTAATACTTCGTCAATTTTTTGTTCAATTTCGATTGAGCGGAACGGCAAGCCTTGCACTTTGTTCAAGCCGATTGCCGGAATAAGAAATTTTTCGCGTAGAATTTTGATGAGCTGACCAAGATTAATTTCGGGGACGAGAACATGTTTGTAATTGATAAGAATCTCGCCCACATTTCTCGGAAGCGGATTAATGTAACGCAAATGCAAATGAGAAACTGATTTTCCTTCTTTGCGTTTTTTCTCAACGGCTGTTTTAATCGTTCCAAACGTGCCGCCCCAACCAACGACCAGTACATCACCTTTTTCATCACCGTCAACTTTTGCAAGAGGAATATCATTTGCAACACGCTCTACTTTTTCTGTGCGCAAGAGATTCATCTTGTGATGATTTTCTGGCTCATAGTTGATGTCGCCGGTTTTATCTTGTTTTTCTAAACCGCCGATGCGATGTTCAAGTCCGGGTGTACCGGGAATTGCCCACTCGCGCGAAAGTGTTACTTCATCGCGCAAGTACGGAAGATAATTTTCCGGGTTGGTGCGGAACTTTACTGCAATATTAGGAAGATCTTTTACCTCTGGAATAAGCCACGGCTCAGAGCCATTGGCAATGTAACCATCAGTTAACAGCATTACCGGTGTCATAAATTTTAACGCAATGCGAGCGGCTTCAAATGCAGCGTTGAAACAATCGCTTGGTGTTGCTGCCGCAATAACCGGAATTGGCGCTTCACCATTTCGTCCGTACATTGCTTGCAACAAGTCAGCTTGTTCAGTTTTTGTCGGAAGACCTGTTGATGGACCGCCGCGTTGTACGTTCACAATAACAAGCGGAAGTTCGACCATGACTGCGAGACCGATTGCTTCGGTTTTCAGTGCAACGCCAGGACCGCTTGTTGTTGTTGTGCCAAGCGCGCCGCCAAATGATGCGCCGATAGCACTCGTGATTCCGGCGATTTCATCTTCCGCCTGAAATGTTTTCACACCAAAATTTTTGAAGTATGAAAGTTCGTGCAGAATATCGCTTGCCGGTGTAATGGGATATGTTCCAAGAAATAATTCGAGATTCGCTTGTGTTGCCGCTGCAACAAGCCCGAGCGCCGTTGCCTGATTGCCGTTGATGTTGCGATATTTTCCGGGAGTCAACGGTGCAGGTTTAATTTCGTAGCGCACTGCAAAAACATCCGTTGTCTCTGCATAATTCCATCCAGCTTTCATGACACGGGCATTTGCTTCAACAAGCTCAGGTTTTTTTTCAAATTTATCTTGAATCCACTGATTCGTATTATCGAGTGTGCGGTTGAACATCCAGTACATCATTCCAAGTGCGAAAAAGTTTTTTGTCTTATCAATAACTTTTTGCTGCAGATTCATATCTGCAAGTGAAAGATTTGTTAGTTTTGTGATGTCAACTTGAAACACTTGGTATTTAGAGAGCGAACCATCCGTGAGCGGGCTTTGCTGGTAGTGGGCAAGCTTCAAATTCTTATCGCCGAAGCCATCGGTGTTTACGATAATGATTCCGCCATCTTGCAAACTGCGCAGATTTACTTTCAGTGAAGCAGCATTCATTGCCACGAGTATGTCGCAATGATCGCCGGGAGTATTAATTTCTGTTGATCCGAAATGAATTTGAAATCCGCTGACGCCGTATGTTGTACCAATTGGCGCACGAATTTCTGCGGGGTAATCGGGGAGCGTGCTTAAATCATTTCCCATTGCGGCGGATGTGTTTGTAAACTGTCCGCCGGTAAGTTGCATACCATCACCGGAATCCCCCGCGAAACGAATTGTTACTTCGTCGAGGCTAAGAGTTTGTTTTGCCATGAACGTTTCCTTTTTTACTTTGTTCAGACGTGAATTATGAAAGCTCGCCTAAAAACGGTAACCATCGCGAAAGATAACTTGCGATGATTGTCAGCGAACCTGTAAAAATTAAAATTCCAACAATCACCAACATAACACCACCGATAACTTCGATGGTATGAAAATGTTTTTTAATCGCATTAAACACATGAAAAAATTTGTTAATACTCAGAGCCGTAAGAAAAAACGGAATTCCGAGACCGAGTGAGTACACAAATAATAACAGAATACCTTGATAGACCGTTTCCTGTTGACTGGCTATTGCCAAAATTCCTGCGAGAACGGGACCTATGCACGGTGTCCAACCAAATGCAAAAGCCGCGCCAACTGCAAAAGAGCCAATTACGCCAAGCTTTTTCTCTTGCAGATGAAATCTTTTCTCGTAGTTAAGAAACCCGATCTTAAAGATTCCTATCATGTGTAATCCGAAGATAACAATAATACCGCCGGCAATTTTGCTGATAAGCTGCAGATTCTCATTTAGTAATTTTCCGATTGAAGTAGCTGCTGCACCCATCAACACAAAGATTACTGTAAACCCGAAGATGAAAACAAGCGAATTAATTAAAAGTGCTCGCCGTGCCGAAGGGTCATCGCCTTTCATCTCATCAAGAGTGAAGCCGGAAATAAAAGAAATATATCCGGGGATGATTGGCAGAACACAGGGAGAAATAAAAGAGAGAAGTCCGAAGAGCAACGCTGTAAACAAATCTATAATGTGCATTACATTCCTTTAGTAAGTGTAATTAGTTCTCACTGAAATACTCTTTGTGCGTCATTGCGAGACGTTTTTTGTCGAAGCAATCTTTAAATTTTCTAGAAAAGATTGCTTCGCTCGTAAAAAACACTCGCTCGCAATGACTTTTTCAGTAAGAACTAATTAAATGTAAAATTATTATGCGCGAAAATCAAGAAAGCGTTCGCGTCCATACATAATTGAGATGAGAAAAAAGAAAAAGCGGTGCAGTTTTTTTTGTGAATACTTCATGTTGCGGAAGGAGAGATTATGAGCGACCTGATTTTCATCAACTACTCTTTTCATACTTCTTTCCGATAATTCCGTAAGATTATCTTTTCTACTGAGAATACATGAACTTGATACAGGGCATCTCTAAAAACCTAAAAAAATTGTCATTGCGAGTCGTTCTTTGGCGAAGCAATCTCGTTTTTTCTTTTTAATTGAAAGATTGTCCCAAGGGGATCCCTTTGGGACTTCGGTCGCTTCGCTCCCTCGCAATGACGACAATGTTTTTAGAGATGCCCTACATTAAAATTTCTGCCAGAAAGCGCAATCCCTGCATTTTGGATACGCAAAAATTGCATTAAACATTCAAAACCATTTCTAAAAAATAGCAAAAAGAAAACTCGAGAGGAGGCAGAAGCGCATTACAAGATGAATTAGGAGCTTATTGTGCGACATAGATCACAGGATATCACTCAAATTTTGTTTTATTTTTATCAGATCGTTAACGGCGCCTTTCTGGCATATACTTTGAAATTACTATATCAAACTTCTGACAAAGGGAAGTTTCATTCATTTACAATCATAAGGAGGCTACATGGTACCAAAATCGATACAACGAATACAAACTTTGGTTGCTTTGCTGTTGTTGTTTTCTCTGCAATCAGTGTTTGCACAAGACGCGCCGATTAAGTTGTTTGGCAAGGTTGATACAACCGGCGGCAATGTTTCAATCAAACTTAATTGGCAAAACATATCTGCCGGGAAAGCAGATACGTTTTCTATTCACCGTGCGGTATTTGAGCCCGGTGTAGTACCGAGCGGCACACCGCCGAAGTATATTGATGTTATCAAAGATTCTTCATTTACCGATAAATTAGATAAAGTATCGGGCTATACATACGTGTATCTGGTGAAAGCAAGAACAGGAAAAATTCCACTGCCATTAAGTAACATAGTAACTATTGCATTTCCGAATATTGTAGTTAAACCGCCGGTGTTATATGCTTCTGTTATGGATTCCGGTAAAGTAAATTTGATATGGTCTGCACCGCTCAATTTTACGCCGCTGAAATATCTTATTTATCGCGGACCGTTTGTAAAAGATACCCCGTTTAATTTTGCAGATGCAAAAGCAATTGATTCTGTCAATGCTAATTCTAGTGTAATGCAATATCAAGACAAAGTTGTTCCGGGTTCGTACGGATATTTTGTCCGCGCCGTAGATCAGAAAACTTCGCTGACCAGCAATGCAATGTTCGTCAAAATTGAAGCGCCAGTGTTGAAGACAGAATATATTTATCTGAGTGGGAATCTTGATACAGCGCGTATTGCTCACTTAAAATGGAGTGTTCCTGTCAACGGTTCAGTATCGAGATATTATATGTATCGGTACTATAACGCTTCAACGACAGTTCAATATGAAAGCAACAAGTTCGTTCTTTTCGATTCATCTGTAACACCAACGTATGATGAAAAAACAAAATTGAACTTTGGACTGTATGCGTATGCTGTTCGCGCAGTTACTTCAACAAAAACACCGGTTGAAAGCAACGTCTTTGTTTTGAAGATTGAGCAATCACAGAGACTTGATAATTTTGTTTTGTATGCAGCACCGACAAAAGGCGGTGTGAAACTTCAATGGACAATTCCGAATGGATACACTATCGCAAAATATTTTATCAAACGTCTTGGAAAGAGTAAGCTTGAAGAATCCACCGATCGTAAAAACTTTGTGGCTATCGATTCTGTTGGTGGCGGCGTCTCTACATATATTGATAGTTTAAAAAATGGATCGTCACCGGTCTATTCATATTTTATCGAAGCGCTTACTTCGGATAATAAAACTTTGCAATCGTACATCGCCAATGTTGTAATTTCAGAAAAGATTGTTCTTTCTCTATTGCCATCGTTCGATGGTTCGCTCAAATTGAGTTGGACAAAACTGGTCAGCGCTCAATCACAATACACATTGGTCTATCGTAACACGGTGCAAAAAAGTGCCGGTGTTCTCGATAGTATGAAATGGGTTCAAGTTGATTCCGTAACAAATTTTGAGTGGAATGACTACGTAAAAAATCTTGGCAATGCTACATTAGTCGGGTATCTCGTAAGTGTAAAAATGACAAATGACGGATTCTTATACAGCAATGGCGTAGTAATGCCGATAAAAACTACGACACCGGAACCGTTCACACTTACCGGACGTGCAGACCGCAATCAAATAAAATTGAAATGGAATCCTTCTCCGTTGTCACAGACTGATAGATATTTTGTCTATCAAGCGAAACCGACAACATTGAAAATTGATTCCACACTTGTTTTCACAGTGTTGGATTCTACGAAGGATCGTGAATGGAATAAAACTGTGAGTGCTAATGCCCAAGATAGAATTTTTGCATTCTATATTGAAGCACGGGGTGCAGGAAATAAAGCGCGCACAAATGGCGTTCTCATTACCATCTTGAAAGATCAAAATGTTGATGTTGTAAAAATTGTTACCGAACCCGGCGAAGAAGCTGTTGTCGGAAAACAATATGTGTATCAGGCAAAAGCTGTTTCATCAGATACGACCGCAACATTTACGTGGTTACGCGGCACACCTGTAATTCCCGGAATGACTCTTGATATCACGGGAAAAGTATTATGGACGCCGACAAATGCAGGTTGGGTGAAAACAGTCATTGGAGTGAAATCAAATAAAGGCGGCTTTGCATCGCAAACTTTGGAAATCAGAGTTACTGATGCTAAAGTTGCCAAAGGTAGTGTGCATGGAACAGTCAACGATTCACTTGGCAATGCAATTCCATTCGTTGTTGTTCGTTTGTTCCAACATTCATCATCTCCGTTTGAATATGCTGCATTAAGCGACTCGCTGGGTAACTTCAAATTTAGACCAGTCGCTGCCGGAAATTATAAAGCGTTTGCATCGCCGGTACAAGGAAACTTTTTACCGGTATGGTATCCGAACGCAAAATCGGCAGACCAAGCTGAAAAAATTGTTGTTGCAGAGTCTTCGGATGTTGTGTTGAATTTTATTCTGCAATCCCGCGAGCATGTTATACCTAAATATAACATCAGCGGATTTGTGAATGATACTGCAGGTGCAGCAATACCCGGCGCTGTTGTAGTGTTTGCACGCGCGGAATTTATTTTCAATGCGGCAAAAAAATCATCCGATTCATCGGCAGATTTAAACTACCGTCAATTATTCCGCTACGCATTTCTTTCGGGAATGGGAGATGGATTCCGTTTCGATGGTCTCTCCCGCGAAATTTTCCGCACGTTTACAGATTCAACCGGAAAATATTCGATGAAAATTCCTAAAGGAGCCTATGTTGGAATCACATTCGCGCAAGGATATCGTCGCTTGTTATACAACAACAAGACCGATCTTCTTTCTGCAGATATGATGCGTTTATCTACCGACACAACAAATATCAATTTCACACTTACATCGCGACCGACGAATGTTGTGTTAGGTGGAATTGGCGGAGTTGTGCAGGATTCTTCTTCAGGAACCGGTGTGCCGGCTCGTGTTATCGCCTATCGCGATAAAGGCGACAACAGAATTTCTGATGCGTACTATGTTGATTCGGATACTGCAGGTGTGTATAACATCAGCGATCTTCCTGCCGGACAATATATTGTCTTCGCAATTCCATTAGGTTCGTATGCACCGTCGTTCTATAGTACACTTGGCACAACACTGAAATGGAAAAATGCTACCAAGCTTGATATCAATGGCAGCATGATTTCCGGTGCGGATATTTTTGTGAAACCAATTACAAACAGAAATGAAGGATTCACATTTATCAACGGAACAGTGGTAACGCCATTGAGCCCGGGTGGAAATTCGCCTGTAACATTGCAAGGTGTAAATGGTACGACCGTCTCTGTTTCGGATGCTAATGGTGATGTTGTTGGTTATGGTGTTACCGATGAGGCAGGAAATTTCAATATTTCAAATCTCGCCCCGGGAACTTACACCGTAACGGTTGATCGTTTTGGTTATCAATCAACATCATCAATCAGTGTATCACCAACGTATGATTCACAAGGTAATTCAGTTCCTGCATCAGCAGCATTTACGATTGCAAATGATTCGCCGAATGGAGTTGTTGTGAACAAAACAACAGCGCTGCCGACTGAATATAAGTTGGAACAGAATTTTCCGAATCCGTTCAATCCAACAACAACGATTCGGTTCAACTTGCCGCAAACAGTAAAGGCATCGCTCACCATTTACAACATCCTGGGACAAAAAGTTGCCACGCTTGTTGATGGTGTCATCGAAGCCGGCGCGCACAACATCTCTTGGAATGCAAGCAATGTTGCAAGCGGTATTTATTTCTACCAAGTAAAAACTGATAACTTTACTGCCACAAAAAAAATGATGCTGATAAAGTAAATTCAGTTAGTAGCACAGAGTTAAAAAAGAAACCAAAACGCCCGATTTCAGAAATGAGATCGGGCGTTTGTGTTTACAACTATAACAAATTATTTTTTTTGAAAAGTAAAAATACTGCTTGACTTTAAAATTACCTTTTGTTAAAATACCGCCAGATTAAATT
>CAYHZL010000121.1:0-10802 GCA_964361075.1 uncultured Chitinophagaceae bacterium | reverse complement strand
TGGCTTCGCCAGATCACTTTGTGACGTCGGGGTATTAAACCCAATAGAGAATAAAAATACGGAACACATGACAAAAAAAACTCTTCTTGCAAAACTCAAAAAAATAAAACTTCTCGCCACTGATGTTGATGGCGTGCTGACTGATTCGGGTATGTACTATTCATCCGATGGTGTGGAATTGAAAAAATTTAGCACACGCGACGGCATGGGACTTGTCCTTCTTCAGGATTCAGGTTTTGCAACTGCAATCATCACAAGCGAAGAGACAGCAATTGTAAAAAATCGTGCAGTGAAATTACAAATAGAAAATCTTTTTCAAGGATGCAAAAATAAAGTTGAAGCGATGGAATCGCTATTAAAAAAATATTCACTCGCATGGAACGAAGTTGCCTTCATCGGCGATGATGTGAATGATCTCGAACTGATGAAGCGCGTTGGATTTGCAGCAACACCGGCAGATGGAACGATCAAAAACAAAAAACTCGCGCATTACATCACAGCGAAAAAAGGGGGCGAAGGTTGTGTGCGCGAACTGTGCGATATGCTGTTGGAAATTTCCGAGAAGAAAAAGAAATGAACAACGTCCTTTTCATTTCCTATTTCATGCCTCCCAGCGGCAAAGCATCGCTGCACTGGCCTTTGTTTATGATGAAACACTTGCCATCCTTCGCGTGGCAGCCGTGCGTGCTCACTGTTGATGAAGACACATTCTCGCACAAAGATGAAAGTCTGCTGAAAGAAATTTCTCCTGCAACACACGTTGTAAAAACCAAAGCATTCGAACCGTTCAATATCTATCGGAAATTTCTCGGCAAGAAAAAAGAACAGACTCTTATTGCGTCAGAAACAATTTCTCTCACCAATACATCGCTTCGCCACAAACTTGCTATTTGGATTCGGATGAATTTGTTTGTGCCTGATGCGCGTGTCGGATGGAATTTTTCCGCAGTGCGCGGCGGAAGGAAATTGATCAAAGAACATCGCGTGCAAGCAATTGTGTCAATCGGTCCGCCGCACAGCTCGCACCTTATCGGAATGAAGTTGAGCAGACAATACAACATTCCGCATATTCCAGTGTTGATTGATCCGTGGGTAGATATCGTGTATTACAAAAATTTTCAACGCAGCGCACTTACGCTTGCCGTTGATAATTATTTTGAGCGGGGCGTTCTCGATCATGCAGCGCACGCTCTCTTTGTTACACAAAGCACGCAAGAAGATTACGCAAGAAAATATTCCTTCCTCAAAAATAAATCGAGCGTGCTGTATTGGGGATACAATGAAGAAGCATTTGAGCAGCTTCCTCCAAAGCAACGCAGCGAGTACGAAATAATTCTTCACGCCGGAAATATTTTTGATTACCAGAATCCGCAGAGTTTTTGGCGAAACGTGAAAAATGAAATTGAGCGCGGAAGGAAATTGAAAATAAAATTTGTCGGTACGGTAAGTCCGGGAATCAAGCACTCTCTTTACGAAATCGGATTAGAACCTTACACGGAATATCTCGGTTTTCTTCCATACCAAAAAGTTGTTGAAGAGATGTGCAACGCCTCGTACTTGCTTGTCTGCACAACGGAAAAGCGCCATCTGCCCGGAAAATTATTCGAGTATCTCCGAACCGGAAATCCCATCATTGCGTTTGGTGATGATAACAGTGAAATCGAAAATATTTTGCTGAGTGCAAATGCCGGCGTGTTGTTACCATACAATTACAGCGGTGATGATATGTTCCAAAAACTTTCTGAACTGAAACCTGATATTGAAACAGCGAAAAAATTTAATCGTTTGAGTATTGCAAAAGAACTGGCTGAAATTTTAGAGAAGTGTGTGAAGTAGATTCGTCATTCCGTGCTTGACACGGAATCCAAAAATTTTCTTGGATTCCCGCTTTTGCGGGAATGACAATAAAAAATATTTCGGCATTAAAGTTCATTTCTTTAATTTTCTCTCGCCAAGAAAAATTCCCGCAATAGTTTTGCTATCACCAATCTCTCCTCGTTCAATCATCGCAATCGCATCGGCTAGTGTAACGCGCATCAGTTGCATTGATTGTTCTCCTTCTTCCAGCGCTTGCCCTTTGGGTGAAGGGAAAATTTTTTCAGCAAGATAAATATGCAAACGTTCATTGCAAAATCCGGGTGTCGTCATCATCGTTGTTAACTTCGTCCACTGTTCAGAAGCGTAGCCGGTTTCTTCCTGCAATTCCCGTTGCGCGCAATGCAGCGGATCCTCGCCTGCATCTAATTTTCCCGCCGGCAATTCAATCACTTCTCCATTGATTGGATGACGAAATTGTTTAACAAGAAGTATCTCGCCGTTTTCAAATACGCCAAGCGCAACTGCGCCGCCGGGATGTTCAACAATTTCACGAACTGTTTCGTTGCCGGAAGCGTATCGTATGCGTTGCAGAACGAGATTAACTATTCGTCCGTGATGTTTTTCTTCTGACCGGAGAATTGTGAAGTGCATGAGTTGGATTTTCTTTTGATTAAGAGAGTGCGCGAAGTGGTACTGCAATCCGAATATTTGCTTTATTCAGCGCGGTATATATCTGCGCGCGAAGTTCTTCGCCAACACGGGATTTAATTTTGTACGAGTTGACTCTGCCTATTACTTTAAATTGTAATCCCCAATCACCAAGTTTTAATAACACCACATTCGGCGCTGGTTCACGCAACACCTCGGAATGTGAATGAATGATGGAAAACAGAAGCTCTTTAACTTTTTCGACATCTTCGCCATAAGCAATATTCACTTCTACATCAACAAGAATTTCGTCTGCGGGATACGAATAATTGACAATGCGTGTTTTTACCAAATCATTATTCGGAATGATGAGCAGGTTGTTATCGAAATCTAAAATTTTTGTGCTGCGTAAACCGATCTCGAACACATCTCCTTCTTCGTTCGTCGGCAGTTTTATTCGATCGCCAACACGAAAGGGCCGGTCTATGATAATCACAAAACCGGAGATCATATTCGAAAGTGTATCCTGTGCGGCAAAACCAACTGCGAACGCACCGCCGCCAAGCAGCGTTAACACACTTGTGGCAGGATATCCGAAGTAATTCATTACAACAATGGCGGAGAACGAAGCGACAACAAATGTTGCAACACGATTCACAAGAGGCGTGAGCGCTTGATTAAAATTTTTTCCGCGGACAGCCAACGAAGCAAACATGTGGCTCACAACCGTATGCGTGATGCGCACAATAACTGTTGTAATTACAATCGCCGCAAGTACAAATAAAATAGTATTAGAAATATTCAGCACTTGATGAACCGACGTATTCGCAGTTGCAACACCGTTGCGAAGCTCGTGAATGCCAAGATACATCCCGCAGATTCCAAAGACACCAATCGTGCGGGCTAAAATAATTTCAAGAATTTTGTCGTCTAAATCGTTTTCCGTTGCAGAAATAATTCTTCTGCCAATAGTGTTGAGGAAATATTTAAATATTTTCCCGGCGAACAACATCAGAAGAAGAATGGCAATACCCAACACACCATGGTACACGATACCGCTGCCAAGAAGGACGTGAAGTGTGTCAAAGAAAAAATGCAGCATAGTTATACTCAACGAAAATAACATTCCCAATTATTGTAATCCTCTGCTTCCCGGTTTTGAAACAGGAATTGACCGCAAGGTATCCGGCATTGCTTCTTCTCGATACGTAACAACATCCATTTCCAATACTGCAAAAGTTTTCGCATCAAATTGTACTTTGCCATTACTGCGGTCAACAATATATCCGACACCAACAACATGCGCTCCGGCATTCCGAACAAGTGCAATCACTTCTTCAACCGAGCCGCCGGTGGTAACAACATCTTCAACGACAAGCACCCGTTCGCCTTTTTTAATTTCGAAACCGCGCCGCAAAGACATTACGCCGTTTTCACGCTCCGCAAAAATTGTACGCGCACCGAGCATTCGTCCGACTTCTGTACCGACAACAATGCCGCCGACCGCAGGAGCAATAACAAGTTCTATTTCACTGTATTCGAAATGCTTTGCAATTTCTCCGGCAAACAAATGCAAGTAGCGCGGATATTGCAGCACTTTGGCGCATTGAAAATAATTCGGACTATGCAATCCGGACGTGAGAATAAAATGTCCTTCAAGCAGAGCATTGGTGTCTTTAAAAATTTGCAGAATTTCGTTTTTGGGTAACTTCATGGTAAATTATAAAATATGAATGTGAAACTTTAAAAATTATTTTGATCACATAGTGATCGTCGTGAACAATAATTTTTTCAATTGAAAAAAACTACCATTCATCTTCGATGTCTTCCAGTTCTTCTTCCATCTCGTGTTGTTCTTTTTCCTCGCCGATAAGTACCGCAACATCTATACCTTTGCGATACACCGGCTTTGCTTCATCGGTACGATTTAGTTTTGCCAGAATTAATCCGAGTTGATGATACGCTGCAATATAGTTTGGATCGCGTTCAATCAATTCCCGCAATGTTGTAATTGCCAGTTCGATATCGTTCAATCCATTGTATTCCATTGCCAATGCGTACCGTGTAAAAGAATCGTTCGGATCATTGGCGAGAAATTCTTGTAGTTTTTTAATGCGATCTTCGGAAGCCATAGTATTCTCAGTCTGGTAGTGGAAAAATTATTTCAGTGAGTTAATGGCGCCTGCAAGCAAAAAATCTTTTTCCGTCAATCCTCCGGCGCTGTGAGTTGACAGAACCAACGTTACGGTATTCCAGCGTATCTCAATATCCGGATGGTGGTTTGCTTTCTCGGCAAGAAACACTGCCGACTGTACAAATGCCATCGCCGCAACAAAATCTTTTCTGACAATTTTTTTGGAAATAGTATTTTCACTGCGTTTCCAACCTTTGGCGGAGGGCAGTGATTTTGCTATTTCTTTTTCTGTCAGAAGCGGCATAGTAATGTAATAGATACGTCGTTGGTTATTCTTTAATTGTATCAAAGATACCACTTGTGGAGAACATTTACAAAAAAAATGATATGCGCTGTTTTTATAATAAAATTACAGCAAAAAGGCGTTATTCTATCCCTAAAATCCGGTATATAATAGTTTGGACTCGAAAAATTTTGTGTCCATACGTTTTCAAATTCATATTTAGTTGAACCTTAAAAAGTCTCACATCAATGTCATTCTGAGGAGCGAAGCGACGAAGAATCTTGCTTTTCATTTCAAATTCAAGTATGAGATTCTTCTCCGCCTGCGGCGGATCAGAATGACAAATGAAGAATACTTTTTAAGGGACGACTATTTAGTGAATAGGTGCAAAATTTTGTTGATTCTCAAAACATCTTGTTGTACATTTTAAACAGCAATTCACTAATTTTTCATCATTCAGAAGGAGGAACGAATATGAAACACTTCACCATTCTTTTTACAGTTCTCATCTCTTTGTTTCTTGGCTGCAAAGAAACAATTATTCAAGAAATAATTCCGAAAGAATATACAAACGATTTACTGCATGCAGACCTTGTTGGAAAAATTAAACAATCCTCCAGCAGTGCAATGGTCTATATCAGTCAACAAGTGCCGATAGATTCGGCACGCATTGCTACGGATGGATCTTTTGCATTCAGAGATTTGCGGGCAGGAACATACGATTTAAAAATCGTTGCAAATAATTATCGGATTTATAAACGATATAATGTTTTGTTACAAGGCGGCAGCATTTACTATGCCGGCGAGATTGACCTTTCCACTACCCCGGATCTCATAGAAAGTTACTATCCGGAAAATAAAGCTGAAATAGTGTATGACTGGCGATATGGAAGACTCACTATTTCCATTCTCTTTTCACAACCAATGGACAGAGAAAGTGTTGAAAAATCTTTTTCGACGTATCCTGCAAGTGAAGGAATTTTTTATTGGGGAGCGTACACGCGCGCGCCGCGATCTGATATTTATGCCGATGCAAATGACATGAAGAGTGGATTTGACCCCGGCGCTACTATTACAACATTTAGCAAAATCACTTCGATGACATATATTCTCTCGCAAAAAGATACATATATGGATTCGACGTACACTGTTACGCTTTCAACTAATGCAAAAGATACAGCGGGAAACCGTTTACGATTTCCATTAAGCTTTACATTCCGCACAGTGCAATCGTACACAACACAAAAAGGAATTCAAACAAATCCTGTACATGGTGATATTAATGTTGATCCGTTGTATGGCTCCGGTTACGGTTATGGTGGAATACAAATTACTTTCCCGCGCCGCATGAATCCGGCTTCCACAGAAGCGGCAATTACTATTACTCCGCAAATGACCACAACATTTTTGTGGCCGGAAGAAAATATATTGAGAATATACACCGGCGGACCATTGCTTGCCGATACAACTATTACAATTTCCATTAAGAGCACAGCAAAAGATAAAGATGGTGTTGAGTTAGGACAAAAATTTAGTTTTTATTTTAGAACCGCGCCACTGGGTATAACGTATACCAGTCCGAACAATGCGCAGGTGTTTGTTGCCCCAACATCGCAGATTATTCTTACGTTCAACTCGTACGTTCAACTTCAATCGGCTAAAGATGCATTCAGTATTTCTCCTGCGATTGGCGGCACAATAACATACGGCGGTTATGCACCGTATGAAAATCCGAACCAGATCGTCTTCACGCCATCAGGATCGTATCAACCAAATACGAAATATACTGTTACTCTCTCTACGGCATTGAAAGATTTATACGGTGTGCCGTTGAAAAAAGCATACAGTTTTTCATTTATCACCCGTCCAAATTAACATGTACATTAGTTTGGCATAAAAATCATTTCACTCTGTCAGAAAATTGGCAGGGCGGTTTTTTTATTTATATGCGCTATCGCCTTTTGGGTTTCGGCGTGATCGTAATACCTATCGGCGCGTTGCCTGGGTAGCGCGCGAGATTTTTTGTCCGTTCCTGCTGGTAGGCTTTCATTTCTTGCGTGAGCGGGTCGTCGCCGATGATTTCCAACTGTGTCAACGAACAAAAAACAGGTTTGTCCTCTTGTCCTTTTGGGGTGATGTCGCAGACAATCCCTGCTTCATTTCCCATGTAGAGAATGCTGTGAATTTCCAACTGCTTATATCGGTCTATGGTCACGTCCTGTCTGCGTAATATGTTGACAAGTTCCCTAATGGGGCGAACAAAGATGGGCAGTTGTTTTTTCATCTTCTCAATAAGTTTCAGCGCTTCGTCAACATTGCCAACGGATTCAGATTCAAAATCTTTTGTCATGGATCATCCTTTTGCCGCTCGGTTACTTTACTTTCCAACTTGCCAAAATCTTGTCAATCTCATCTTGCACTCCATTGCGCGCCAGCAAGCGATCAATTCCCTGCGCCAGCAATTCATCGTAATTCGTCTCGGCGTGGCGGATGTGGGCAATTACCGCCAGCAGGATAAATTTTTCGTCCAGGCTTTTGGCTTGAGCGGAACGTCCCACCCGTCCGCTGTATTTCTGGCAGGCATGTTCGGCAATGACTTGCTCGCGCCCAGCGGGGCAGTTGGGAAATAACTCGCGCACTTGTCCTGCAAAGCGCGACACGTACTCCTGGTCAAGTTCGGCGCGGCGTTCGGACTCGCGCTCACGGCGATGGGCGCGTACGTCTTCGTCGCTCAAACATTCCTGCTCGGCGCGTTGGAGCGCAGACTCTTCCACCAGCAGTCCCTGCCGCTCGTAGTGTTTGCGGGCGCGGCTCCATTTCAGGACGACCGCTGACAACGTGGAATATTTGCCTGCGCGTCGAGTCAACGCCGCGTCTCCCGATGGAAGGAGGATGAGATGATCCATGTCCGCGCATGAGAGGCAGAGCGCGCCTTTGCCTTCGACCAGTGTGATCCATGCGTGGTGTCCCAGTTCTTCGCCGCACTCACTGCAAACGGAATCCCTTGAAGAGATAAAGACTTTCATATCCATTGCGCGTGCTCCAGCGTAAAATTTCGTCAATATTTACAGGTTCTATAAGCAAGATGTCTGACATTTCACTAATTTTAAAGGATATATTTTTGTCCGCCGCGGCGGATTGGAGCAACCCTGTAATACATAAAAATTTATTTTCGACTTTTTATTTTATTTAATGCCTGAGTAAAATCTACTATCAAATCTTCAATACCTTCTACTCCAACAGAAATACGAATCATTCCCGGCGTTACGCCATGCTGTCGCAATTCAGCATCACTCAAATGCACGTGCGATGAATAGACAGGAATACTCACCAATGTTTCTACACCGCCGAGCGACATCGCATTAACAGCAACACAGAGTGAGTCGCAGACTTTCTCTGCAGCCTTCACTCCGCCGCGTACTTCAATGGTAACCATTGCGCCAAAATCAGACATTTGTTTTTTTGCAATGGCATGTTTCGGATGAGATTTCAATCCGGGATAAATAACGCGTAACACGTTGCGATGCTTTTCAAAAAATTTTGCCAATACGAATGCATTCGCATTTTGCTTTTCAATTCGCAGTTCGAATGTTTTCAAACTGCGGGAAAGTAAAAACGCTGCAAAAGGATCCGCACAGCCGCCGAGATATTTTGCAACAGTTCTTACTTCTTTCATAAATTTTTTCGTGCCAATCACAGCGCCGGCAAGCACATCGCTGTGCCCGCCAATGTATTTTGTCGCACTTTCCACCACAACATCAACACCAAGCCGAAACGGTGATTGATACAAACAGGTTGCAAACGTATTATCAATCATTGTGAGAATGGAGATGCCGTTTTTCCTTTCAGCTTTTTTCACTTCAGCAACCAGCGCACGAATATCAACGATGTCGAGCGTTGGGTTGGTCGGTGTTTCTAAAAAAATAAGTTTTGTTTTTTTCGTTACCAGCTTTTGAATATCAGCAAGATTGTCCGGGTCAACATATTTTACTGCAATATTATAGTGCGGAAGAATGTCCCGAAAAAAACGGTACGTGCCGCCATACAATTTCGGCGTGCTGATAATTTCATCGCCGCTGTGCACAACAGATAATAGTGCAGTAGAAATCGCAGCCATGCCGGAAGAAAAAAGTGATGCCGCTTCTGCTTCGTACATCAGCGCAATTTTTTCTTCAACATCTTCCACGCTTGGATTGTGGTAGCGCGAATACACATACACGCTTGTATCACCTTGTGCGTAGCGAATGGCGTCGCCGGAATTTGCAAAACGATACGTTGTTGTTTGATAAATAGGCAATGTTACCGGCGCTTTGAATGCACCAAGTTTCTTGCCATGAATGGCGCGAGTCGAAAGTGTGTATTTTGATTTCATACTGTAATAGAAGTTGTACGTTATTTTTTGTGATAATCTAATTTCATTTTAAATCAGATACAAGTTTTTCTCCGCTTTGAAATTCTTGATAAAAGAGATATATTTTTTTATCAATTATGAAAGCAATCATTAGAACATTTATATTTTTATCATTGTTTTGTTGTACTTCGGTTTCAGCGCAGGAACCTGATTCGGCACAATACCAATTTTCCGATTCCACATTCCGTGTCGGCTCTATTATTTTTATCGGCAACGAAATAACAAAAGAGTACATCATCGCGCATGAAATGTCGCTTAAAATCGGATCACTCATTACTCGTGAAGCGGTAAAGTACGATATTGAACGCATCTACAGTCTTCGCCTTTTCACGAAAGTAGAAATTCGTGTACTACCGGATTCCTCAACGGCAACATTGCTTGTTCAAGTAAGCGAACGCTGGTACTTTTACCCGTTTCCAATTGTCGGACTGAAAGATCGTTCATGGTCAAAATTTTATTACGGACTTGGCGTAACTCATACAAATTTTGACGGACGCAACGTGCGTGTGCATGGATCATTTGCACTTGGCTATGATCCGTATATTTCTATCGGCTATACCAATCCGCTGATTGATGAAAAAAATAATCTTTATTTTTCAACCAACGCTTATTATTCTATCGTCCGCAATCGCAGTCTCGTCTCCCAAGGTGCGGGTGCAAATTTTGATGAAGAACGATTTGGCGGTTCGACCGGTGCAGGCAAACGATTTTCACTTTTCAGTTCAGCATCTTTTTCGGTGGATTACACAAGCATTTCCGTTTCTGATAACAAAGCAGGACGCACACTTGCAACAAACGGCAATGATAAATTTTTTACACTCAACGCTTCATACCGGTACGACACTCGCGATCTTGCAGAGTACCCGCGCATCGGAACACTAATTTCTCTCGGCATTTCAAAATACGGACTTGGTACTGAGGAAGTAAATTATCAGCGTTACTCATACGACCTTCGCCGCTACATTCCGATGTATTATGATGTTGTGCTTGCAGCCAGAATGTTTGGCAGCGCTGTTGGCGGCGGCACTGTTCCAAATTACGGGCATGTGTATTACGGTTATGGCGAACGCATCCGCGGTCACTTTTTTGAAATCTGGGAAGGTGAGAATATTTTCGGAAGCTCTGCAGAATTTCATTATCCACTACTCAAGCCGAGTTACTTTCGCATACCTAAAATTCCTCTCGAACAATTCCGCGATTTTCGGTACGCATTGTATTTTTCCGCTTTTGCAGATATCGGTAATGTTCGCTACCGCCGGCAGCCGTTGGAATTGAAAGAATTTCTATCGGGCTTCGGAGTAGGATTAAATCTTTTACTTGCATACAGCGTCGTGGTTCGTTTTGAATACGCATTTGGTTCTCCGAAATTTACGAACGGAGAAATAATTTTCGATGTTGGCGCGGCATTGTAATTTTTTAAATTCACTTATTTTTTTTCACTTCACACTACACGTATGTCGAACGATTATTTTTTTGTAGAACCAACAGCCATCAACGGAACGTATATT
>CAYHZL010000120.1:0-10804 GCA_964361075.1 uncultured Chitinophagaceae bacterium | reverse complement strand
GCGGGACTTTTTAATCGGGACGGGGGATTCGTTTTTTTTGGAAATACTGAAATTAAAAAAAAATACGCTGAGCAGTTACTATCAGAGAGCATTGGCAATTGAAATGGGAAAGCAAGGTTTAGGATTTGCAAGAGAAATGGAAATGACATTGATGAAATTGTTCGCTTTGACGGCTGGCAAAATTCAACCACAGGAGAAAAAAAAGTGGAAACAACTCGCCAAAAAATTATTGATGCCGGGTTGCCGACAGTGTTGGGAGATAGACTGTTGGTAGGTGTGTGAAGCAGTTATCAGTAATATTTTTTTCTGATAACTGTTCACTGATAACTGCTCACCGGTTATTTCATTGCCGCTTCTAATTCTTGTGCAAATGTTTCTTTCGATTGCAAGCCGACTAATTTTTTTACAATCTCGCCATTTCCGTTTACAAAAAATGTTGTTGGTATTCCGCGAATCCCTCCGAATGCGTCAGCAAGTTGGTCGTTATCAATGATGATCGGATAGGTGAGGTGATGTTCCTTCGCGAAGGAAGAAACAAGATTCATCACGTCGGCATCCTTGTCCGTTGAGATACCAATAACTTTTGCGCCTTTCGTTTTATATTCTTCCGAAAGCGCGACGATGTCGGGCAGTTCGCGTTTGCATGGCGGACACCAAGTTGCCCAAAAATTAATCATAGCAGCTTGTCCTTTGGTATATTCGGCAAGTGTAATTTTTTTTCCGTTCTCGTCTGTCCATGAAAAGTTCGGCGCTTTGTTTCCCTCCACTTTTTCAACCGATGCTATCATTGAAATGTTGGATTGTGCCGATGCAGCATTTTGCGTTTGAGATTGTTCTGTCTTTTTTTGGCAGGAAGTAAAAAAGAATACAGTGAACAGAGAGAAAAAGAGAAAGAGAATATTTTTTTTCATGCAAAAGTCCTTTGTTAAGTTATTTTGATAGTTTTTTTTCTGTAAGCAATGCAAGCAGTGTGTTTTTTTCGATTGCACTGACGGCGACACATAATGTGTTTTCGTGTTTCCATAATGCAATGGATTGTTTGTCGGATGTTTGTTCAACATACCAGCCGGTTTTAATCAGAGATGCTTTTACATTTTCCGGTAAAGTAATTTTTTCGCCATTCATTGCATCGTTGTATTCTGCCTGATAGATATAAATAATACCAACACCGCCGATTTTGTACACAACATGCGCCAGTTGTACTCCATCAAAAGAAGAAAGGACGCCGCCGCACCACTCGCATCCTTCCATTGCCGGTACATTCACATCGAACTGAACTTCTTTCGCGAGAAATTTTTTTACATCGTCTGCTTGCTGGCTGACCATTGCCGGTTTTATTGTACCACCCATGACGGCAGCATAATTTTTTAACGACTGGTTGATAATATTTTTTTCCGCAGAAACGGGATGTGCATTCGGAGTTTGCAATAACGATATTCCTCCGAGAGCAACAATAAGTACAAAGATAAAAGTTACAACGGGGTTCAGAGCCGATTCGCCGAACAAGCGAATTAAAAACAGAGGGATGAAGCGGTGCGTTGTGCGTGTTTGTTGTAATATCGAATAATAGACATCAGTGGGCACGCTGGCGCGTGGAATTTTTTTCTGCACAACAGATTTTGCAATGTACACCGAATCGTATTCGGTTTTGCAATGCGGGCATCGGCACGAATGCTCATTCAACTCATTCGCGGCTTCCTTCGATAACCGATTGTCTATGCAATCGCAAACAAGATTTCTAAATTCACTACATTTCACGGCAATCCTTTATCAAATCTGCATACAAAAAATTGTAACTCCTCAGCAACGATATTTTTTTCGCCACTAAGGCACAAGGAAATACGAAAAATTCTTTACTAAAATTTTGTGATTCGCCGCTGCGAATGGTGTCTTCGCGTCTTTGTGGCATATTTTTACTTTCCTTTTGCTGCTACAGAGTAGATACAAAAAATTAATCATTATCTATAAATCCTCTCTTTTTTGCATAATCAAAAAGTTTTGCGTGAAGAAGTTTTCTGCCGCGATGAAGACGCGAGCGAACTGTGCCCACGGGACACTGCACAAATTCCGCTATCTCTTCATACGGCAAACCTTCGATGTCGCATAAAATAACAACGGTACGAAATTCTTCCGGCAGTGATTCGAGCGCTTTCGAAATATCATCATCTAACAATTGACCAAATAGTTTTTCCTGTAAATCATTCGTGTCACTTGTGGAAGCGCGAATCGAGTCATAAAAATTTTGGATTTCTTCGTAATCAACTGTGTCGGGTTCTTTTTTTTCTTGCCGATATACATTGATGTACGTGTTTTTCATTATCTGAAACAACCACGCGCGAACGTTTGTTCCTTTTTCGAACTTATTCCAAAAACGATACGCCTTCAAAAAAGTATCTTGCACTAAATCTTTTGCTTTGTCCGGATTGCCCGACATGCGCAGCGCATAGTTATACAACACATCCATGTGCGGAATCGCTTCACGTTCAAATTCCTTGTGAAGTGCTGTAACATCCGAAGCAACTGTTAAAAAAAATGGCAGCATACGTAGTGAGTACTGTTCCGAATGCTTCGCTGCACTTCTCATTGCTAAAGAACAGAAGTGTGTACAACGAAGTTCCTACATTCAACATACCAAAATAGATTTTGATTTTCAAGAAAGCTTCGCTTGCTCGATGAGAAATTGATTGGTATATTTTTGAAGATAGATGAAGTATAGGGCATCTCTAAAAACATTGTCGTCATTGCGAGGGAGCGAAGCGACCGAAGCAATCTTTCAATTAAAAAGGAAAAAACGAGATTGCTTCGTCAAAGAACGGCTCGCAATGACAATTTTTTTAGGTTTTTAGAGATGCCCTATAAATATTTACGTAACGACAATAAGGTATAGCATGATCAATAAGAGTTTTATTTTCTCTCTCTCGGTATTTTTTTTATTCGGTTGTTCTCACGTACCGCAAACATTTCGCTCGCCCGGAAAAATTTCCAACGAAAAAACTTTGTTGCCAAACGGATGGATGCTTTCGCCTGCTGGCACATCAATCGCTCTCGGCGATTTGCCGCTCGGTATGTCAATCTCTCCGGATAAAAAACATGCTCTTGTTGTAAACAGCGGTCAAAGCATACAGATGCTTTCTGTTATCAATATTGAACAACAGAAGGTCGTACAAACGCTGCTGATTAAACGCTCGTGGATGGGTGTGAGATGGAATTCCATCGGCGATTATTTTTTTGTAACCGCCGGCAATGATAATGCCGTGTATCGCTATGGTTTCGAAAAAGATTCCGCGTGGTTTATCAATTCCATCAAACTCGGCAAGCCGTACCCTGAACAAGATATTTCGCCCACCGGTGTTGATGTGAATGAAGAAGGCTCGTTGCTTTTTGTTGCAACAAAAAAATCAAATCAGCTTTTCAAAATTAATGCGTTCGATAATACACTTCTCGATACACTTGCTTTCTCGTCATCGTTGTATTCGTGTGTGTTGGATGAAAAACGGAATGTTGTGTATGTCTCATTGTGGGGCGAATCTAAAATCGCGATAGTGGATGCGAACACGATGGAATTGAAATCAACAATCGGCGTTGGCGATCATCCGACTGAAATGGTAATGACGAAAGACGGCAAGCGATTGTTTGTTGCTAATGCAAATAACAATACAGTATCGGTGATTGATCTCGACACAAAAAATGTTATTGAAACAATCTGGGTCGCACTTTCGCCCGATGCACCGAATGGCAGCACGCCAAACTCGCTCGCGTTCAGCGATGATGAAAAAACTTTGTATGTGGCGAATGCCGACAATAATTTTCTCGCCGTACTTAATATTGCAAAACCCGGAGAGAGCCATTCGCTCGGATTTATTCCGACCGGCTGGTACCCAACCGCAGTGCGATGTGTCGGTAACATGCTTCTTGTAGCTAACGGAAAAGGTGAATCATCAAAAGCAAATCCCAAACATGAATACATTGGCGGATTATTAACAGGAACACTTTCATTTATTCCAGTGCCGACAAAAGAAGAATTGGAAAAATATACTGCACAAGTTTTTGAAAACACGCCGCTCACGCATCCAACAAAATCCGAAGAATGGACAAATAAAAATCCGATTCCTAATTCTGTAAAAATACAATCTCCGATTAAACATGTCTTTTATATCATCAAAGAAAACAGAACTTATGATCAAGTCTTCGGCGATATGCAGCAAGGCAATGGAGACTCGTCACTCTGTTTGTTCGGAAAAAATATTACACCAAATCATCATGCGATTGCAGAAGAATTTGTTCTGCTCGATAATTTTTATGCCGATGCGGAAGTAAGTGCGGATGGACATAATTGGTCTACGGCGGCGTACGCAACCGACTATGTGGAAAAAACATGGCCTACAATGTACGGAGGACGCGGCGGCAAATACGATTTTGAAACCGAAGGCATTGCTTCGCCAACGAACGGATATATTTGGGATAATTGTTTGCGGCACAATGTTTCATTTCGCAACTATGGAGAATTTTTAAATGAAGACGAAAGTGCGAAAGGTAACTTCCAATCTAATGCAAAGGGATTGAAAAATAACTCGTGCCCGAATTATCGCGGGTGGGATTTGAGTTATCCTGACCGCAAACGCGTGGAAGTATGGATGAAAGAGTTTGATGAATTCGAAAAAAATAATTCGCTGCCGCAATTTACTATTCTTCGTTTGCCGAACGATCATACTGCCGGCACGCGCAAAGGTGTTCCGTCTCCGCGTGCAATGGTTGCTGATAATGATTATGCATTGGGAATGATTGTTGAACGCATTTCAAAAAGTTCGTTTTGGAAAGAGTCTGCAATTTTTGTGATTGAAGATGATGCGCAAAACGGTGCCGACCATGTTGATGCGCATCGTACAGTGGCGTTGGTTGTTAGTCCGTTCACAAAACGAAAATATGTTGACCACACGATGTATTCAACATCGGGCATGATGCGTACGATGGAATTGATTCTCAGTTTGCCGCCGATGAGTCAGTTTGATGCAAGCGCAACACCGATGTATAATTCATTTACAGCAACGCCGGATTTTTCGCCGTATATTCTTCGAAAAAATATTGTGAACTTTGATGAATTGAATGTTCTTGGCGCGTTTGGTCAGGAAAGGATGGAGGCGTTTAATTTGAAGAAAGAAGATTCTGCGCCGGATATTGAATTCAATCAAATCATTTGGAAATCAATAAAGGGAACGACAATGCCAGCACCGGTGCGAGGTGCATTTGTGAAGACATTCGAAAAAAACGATAAAGATGACGATTGAAATTAAGAATGAATAATTGAAAAAAGAAAATCCCCAATGTGAAAAAATCGCAACGGGGATTTTTTTTATGGGCATCTCTAAAAACATCGTCGTCATTGCGAGGGAGCGAAGCGACCGAAGCAATCTTTCAATTAAAAAGAAAAAACGAGATTGCTTCGCCAAAGAACGGCTCGCAATGACAATTTTTTTTAGGTTTTTAGAGATGCCCATATAGAAGCCGTATCAAAGATGTCTGCTGCCGTAAATACAATCAGTGTTTTTTTGGGAAGAAAAAGAGTATATTTAACACGAAAAATAATTCACTGTATGTAATTCAAACATTCCGTATTACCTATGAATATTTCAATTCCAAAAGAAGAGAAGTCTGAACTGCGCGTTTCGATGCTGCCGCTGAATGTCGAGAAACTTGTGAAGAAAGGTGCAAAGGTTTCCGTTGAAGCCGGGCTTGGCGCCACGCTTGGCATTTCGGATGAAGAGTACAAAAAAGCCGGAGCGTCTATCGTGGCTAACCGTAAAAAGTTATTAGCGTCGGGCACTATCGTACTTCGATTGCGCAAACCGGACGTGAAGGAACTTTCTTCACTGAAAAAAAATTCTATTCATATCAGCTATCTTGATCCGTTTAACGAAAAGGAATTACTTGCCGCATTTGCGAAGCAAAAAATTTCTGCGATTTCAATGGAGATGATTCCGCGTTCAACACGCGCGCAAAAAATGGATGCGCTCAGTTCGCAGGCAAGTTTGGCAGGCTATGCAGCAGTGCTTGTTGCGGCAAATAATATTCAAAAAATATTTCCGATGATGATGACGCCGGCAGGAACAATTCAACCGTCGAAAGTTTTTATCATCGGTGCAGGTGTTGCCGGGCTGCAGGCGATCGCAACGGCAAAACGTCTTGGCGCAAAAGTAGATGCGTTCGATACACGACCGATTGCGAAGAATGATGTTCTTTCGCTCGGTGCCAAATTTGTTGAAGTTGATCTCGGCGAAACAGGTCAAACAAAAGATGGTTATGCAAAGGCGTTGACCGAAGAGCAATTGAAGAAACAACGCGACGTGATGAAACAATATTGTGCGCAAGCAGATGTTGTTATCACAACAGCACAAGTGTTCGGACGCAAAGCGCCAATCATTATTACGAAAGATATGGTTGATGCCATGAAGCCGGGAAGTGTGGTTGTTGATCTTGCAATTGATACAGGCGGAAATGTTGAAGGCGCAGTTCCGGGAAAAATTGTTGACAAAAAAGGCGTGAAGATTATCGGCATCACCAATATGCCGGCACGTGTTGCAATGAATGCAAGCCAAATGTATTCGAACAATATCTATAATCTTCTCGATGAATTTTGGAATAAAGAAACAAAAGAATTTGAATTGAAACTTGATGACGATATTGTCAAAGGTTGTTTGTTGACGCATGGCGGAAATATTGTTCATCCAACATTTGCACCAAAGAAATAACTAAAGTTTACAAGAAAAATATTGTTGGAAGAGGTAGAAGTAAAATGGTAAAAGTTACAATGAAATATTTTTCACATCTACCTTCTAACATCTTCCATCTAACTTATTAGCAGGAGAAGCAATGCAAATAGAACTCATCTACATTCTCATACTTGCCGGCTTTGTCGGCTTTGAGATCATCAAAAAAGTTACACCAACGTTGCATACGCCGCTGATGTCTGCAACGAATGCAATCTCCGGTATTTCGCTTGTCGGTTCGTTGGTTGCTGCAGGAAGCAGTCATCACACAGCACAAATTCTCGGATTCGTTGCTGTAACAGCCGCATCCATCAATGTCGTCGGCGGCTTTCTGATCACTGAACGTATGTTGAAGATGTTTAAACGGAAGGAGAAGAAGTCGTGAATTATACAATGGAACTTGTCTATCTCATTTCATCGGTACTTTTTATTATGGGACTCAAAGGTCTCAGCCATCCCGAGTCTGCGCGTCGCGGAATGCACATGGCGGAAGTCGGAATGTTGTTGGCAGTTGTCGGTACATTAGTCGGTCAAAAAATTTTTACATGGGAATGGATTATTTACGGTATGGTGATTGGTTCAATTATTGGCGCGGCGATGTCTGTCTTCATGCCGATGACCGCGATGCCGCAACGAATTGCATTGTCGCACGCATTTGGTGCGCTTGCCGCAGTGCTTGTTGGTATCAATGAGTATATCGAAAAAGGAGCGCTCGGTGAGATCAATAGTGGCTTAATGAGTGCGCTTGGTTTTGAAGTATTGTTCGGAGCGCTTACTGTTACAGGAAGTTTAATGGCATTCGGAAAATTGCAAGGCTTAATTAAGAGCGCTCCGATGACATTCAAAGGACAAAACATCATTAACATTTCTTTATTTATTTTTACAGTTGGGATGTTCGTCTATCTTATTTTTTTCCCGTACGATGTAACAATTTTTTATACGATGATTACTCTTTCTTTCATTATCGGAATTTTTATCGTGCTGCCGATTGGCGGCGCGGATATGCCGGTGGTTATTTCGTTGATGAATTCGTACGCAGGTTTAGCTGCGGCGGCAACAGGTTTTGCGATCGACAACAAAGTGTTGATCATTGCCGGTTCGTTGGATGGTTCTTCAGGATTTATTCTTTCAATCGTCATGAGTAAAGCAATGAATCGTTCATTTGCGAATGTTCTCTTCGGCGCTGTCGGTTCACCGCAAGTTGATACAACAACACTTGCAGATGAAAGACCGATTAACCGGTTCAGTGTTGAAGATGCAAAGTTCGTTCTTGAACAAGCCGATCGAGTTGTCATAGTTCCGGGTTATGGAATGGCAGTTGCGCAGGCGCAGCATACAGTTCGTGAATTAAGTGATGCGCTCGAAAAACGCGGAATAAAAGTAGAGTATGCAATTCATCCTGTAGCAGGAAGAATGCCGGGGCACATGAACGTACTGCTTGCGGAGGCAAATGTTTCGTACGATCAATTATTGGAAATGGACATCATCAATCCGTCGATGGATACTGTTGATGTCTGTATCGTAATCGGCGCGAACGATGTTGTGAATCCGGCAGCGCGAACAGACAAAGGAAGCCCGATCTATGGAATGCCGATCATTGATGTTGATAAGGCGGGTACAGTTATCGTGATGAAGCGTTCGATGGCAACCGGTTTTGCGGGAATTGAAAATCCACTTTTTTATGAGCCGAATACAAAGATGCTTTTTGGCGATGCAAAAAATGTGTTGCAGGAATTGGTAGCAGAGTTTAAGAAGAATTAGAAATGAAACGAAGAAAATTATTTCAAAAAATTCTTTTAACTCGAAATAATATTCGTTTCGAAGACTTGCAAAAGGTTATTGAAGGATTTAACTTTCACTTAGATAGAGTTCAAGGAAGTCATCATATCTATGTTCGTGCGGAAATTCCGGAACTCGTTAATATCCAAAATGATAAAGGCAAGGCTAAACCATATCAGATAAAACAGTTTTTATCTTTGGTTGAAAAATACAATTTGAAATTGGAGGAAGAGTGATGAAAGATTATCACATCAATATTTTTTATAGCGATGAAGATGACGGCTATATTGCTGACATCCCGGATCTGAAATTTTGTTCTGCTTTTGGAAAAAACCCTGATGAAGCGCTGCAAGAAGTTTTGATTGCAAAAAACGCATGGTTGAAGTCCGCAAAAAAAAATAAAAAACCAATTCCTCCGCCACGATATAGACCAATGATATATCAAGTGGCACAGTAATGAAATCAGCCAGCATTAATGAACCAAACACGAAGATGCTTTTTGGTGATGCAAAAAATGTTTTGCAGAAATTGGTAGCAGAGTTTAAGAAGGGAGCTGCCATTGCCCGGATAACTTCTACCACTGATTAACACCATCTATGGCAAACAATATAGCCTTGATCATTATTGATATCCAGGTTGGAGTGTTCCAAAGCGTTATCATACCACCAGTCGCTGGAGCCAAGCAGTTGCTCTCACAGATAATCAAGTTGATTGCCAGAGCAAGGGCTGCGTCCATACTGATTATCTATGTTCAGCACAGCGGAGGGTCGGGACACCCACTAGAGCACGGCACTTCAGGATGGCACATTCATCCTGACATCACTCCAACGGACCAAGATATTTTGATTCAGAAGCGTACCCCCGATTCCTTCTATAACACCCAACTTCAGAGCGAATTGGAATCTCGAGATATCAAGAGACTTGTCATCGCCGGAATACAAACTGAGTTTTGCGTGGATACAACTTGCCGTCGGGCATTTAGCCTAGGTTACCAAGTGACCCTAGCAAAAGATGCTCACAGCACATGGGACACTGAACTTCTGTCGGCATCACAGATTATCGCGCACCATAACAATGTTTTGGGAGAATGGTTTGCCAAGACGAAGGAAGTCAATGAGATTGACTTTGGCATTCTTTCGGGCAACGGCAGCTAACACACCGCACCACGACGCTCTCCGCTAGTGGCGGTTCGCTCTATTGTTTTTTGCCGTCCCGACTTCGTCGGGAGCAAAAACAACGGACCCACTAAACAGCAACGGGGTTGGGCGAGACGTTATCGGAATAAAAGAACAATAATGAACCGTCCATTAAAAATTATTTTGAGATTTTTTTTACGGATAGCGACCGGATTTTTTAGCATTGTGGTTTTGTACGTCCTGTTCGCTTTTCTTTTTTCCGCAATTCCCGTTAATAAAAATTTTCAAGAAGACAAAACATCGGGTATCGATATTTATATCCAGTCGAATGGCGTTCATACAGATATGGTCTTGCCGATAAGAAACAGATACACAGATTGGTCTGAGGTGATACCTGTTGATCACACTATCTCCAACGACTCGCTGATGAATTATATTGCTTTTGGTTGGGGAGATAAGAATTTTTATTTGGAAACTCCTACATGGGCAGATCTAAAATTCAGCACGGCATTTAACGCGCTCTTCTTCCTCAGTACCTCGGCTATGCATGTTACATTGTATAAACATATGTCGGCAGAAGAATATTGTAAAAAGATAAGCATCAGCGCCGAACAATATAAAAGAATGGTACATTATATCGAGGATAGTTTTCAGAAAAACAGTGAAGGAGATTTTATACTCATAAAAAATCTTAGTTACGGTAACGACGATTGCTTTTATGATGCGAAAGGAACATTTAATCTCTTTTACACTTGCAATACATGGACAAATGAGGGATTAAAACAGAGCGGATTAAAAGCATCGCTATGGACACCATTTGAAAGCGCATTACTTAATCACTATGAATGATAAATGAATAACCGATGAATACCTGAAGTAAAAAGATTCGTAACTCCTAAGTAACTCACATTGTGAGTTACTCTTTTTGAGAAAAATACGCCGAAGGCGCATTGAACGCGCTACTCAGGTATAATTTTTTCAACACAGAGGGCACGGAGAAAACAGAGTTACACAGAGTTTAAATTACCGTTTATTTTTCTTCTGATGCCATCTCCTAAGTAACTCACATCGTGAGTTACTCTTTTTGAGAAAAATACGCCGAAGGCGCATTGAACGCGCTACTCA
>CAYHZL010000119.1:0-10819 GCA_964361075.1 uncultured Chitinophagaceae bacterium | reverse complement strand
GCGGCGTCTTTCTATCCACCAACAACCGCACAAGTTGGACTGCGACCGGCTTAACGAATACTATTGTCCATGGCCTTGCTGTCTCCGGCACGAATCTCTTTGCCGGGACTAGTGGGAGAAGTGGCGGCGGTGTCTTTCTTTCCACCAATAACGGCACAAGCTGGAGTGCGGCGAGTACCGGCTTGACGAACACTACTGTCTGGTCTCTTGCCGTTTCCAGCACGAATCTCTTTGCCGGGACTTATGGGAGCGGCGTCTTTCTATCGACCAACAACGGCACAAGCTGGACTGCGGCGAGCACCGGCTTGACGGGCACGGATGTCAGATCTCTTGCCGTCTCCGGTACGAATCTCTTTGCCGGGCCTTATAAAGGCGGCGTCTGGAAACGAGCGTTGTCGGAAATGATTACCTCAGTGCAGCCGTTACAGGGCGAGCTGCCGGCGGTATTCAGGCTTGAGCAGAACTACCCGAATCCGTTTAATCCGGCGACGACTATTTCCTTTAGTCTTCCATCTAAGTTGTTTGTATCACTGAAAGTATTTGATGCTTTGGGAAGAGAAGTGTCTACAATTCTATCAGAAGAATTGTCTGCTGGAACATATTCAAAGAAGTGGGGTGCTGATGGATTCGTAAGCGGAGTGTATTTTTATCGGTTGCAAACTGTTACTTTCACCGAAACTAAGAAGCTTGTTTTGCTCAGATGAAGGGCTTGCCCGCCGAAGGGCAGCGTTTCGGCGCTGGATGCAGCGTTGGTGATTGCGGACGCTCAAACTGTTGCAACCGCCGATACTCTTAGTTAAATTGTGGTGTGCTGAAAATTGAGTTTATGATTTACGAAATGAAAATTTACAAATCAATTAACTTTCCCAACGTGCTAAACGCTTCACGCAGTTCCAAAGGAATCTGGCGAAGCCATCACTTCGTGACCTTCGGGACTTAGTTCCAGTCGTTAGGCGGCTGAATCAATTTCCTTACGATGAGAGTTTCATTACAAGTTTTTTATTGATATAATGGACCAATGAGGAGGTAAAACAATGAAACGAATATATATTGTATTTACACTTTTCTTTGCACAACTCATTGGGGCACAATGGATTAATAATCCTTCACCTACGATATCCACTATCAACTCCATTTACTTTAATAAACAACACGTTGGATTTTTTACAACGAATAATAAAATATTTAATTCAATAGATATGGGAAATAGCTGGACACCAATAGAGATTGGTTCAAATTACAATTTGTATAACATCACCTTTGTAGATTCTTTATTAGGTTTTATTGTAGGTAGTAAGGATGGAAATGGAATTGTAATAAGAACATCAGATGGTGGTAATAATTGGAATATTATTTCAGTAGGGTTCGCTAATGTTTTTTTTGACGTTTCATTTGTTAGTTCAAAAAATGGGTGGATTTTTGGGGAGGTTGGTTCTTTAGTTGGCAAAATTGGAAAGACCATTGATGGAGGATCAACTTGGATTGACCAACACGTTGATTCTTATGGGCCCATTCTAAGTGGTTTTTTCATCGACACCTTGAACGGTTGGGCTGCAGGAGAAAACCGGTGTCTAATTAAAACAACCAACGGAGGATCATCTTGGTTTAGTATTGACACTTTGTATATTCGCAGCGATTCAGTTGTTCCTTTACGAAGTATATATTTTATTGACAAAAAAACTGGCTGGGTTGTAGGGGGAATTGCTGAATATAATGCAATACTTAAAACCACCGATGGAGGCAAGACCTGGTCGCACAGAATATTTAAGCCTCAATTCCCACAACCTGACTTAGGCGTTGCTCGTTTGAACGATATTTTTTTTCTCAATCAAGAAATTGGATATATCGTTGGAAGAGAAATATCACCGGGTAATTTTTATGAATTGATACTAAAAAGCACGGACGGCGGGGTATCATGGATAAAACAAGATAAACATATTGCCTCTGAATTAAATTGCGTGTTCTTTCTGAATGATACTCTGGGATGGGCCTCGGGAATTAATGGTACCTTATTGCGGACTACGAATGGAGGTGTTTCATTTGTAGATGAAAACATTAAACCGATACAAACGTTTTCGTTATCACAAAACTTTCCTAATCCTTTTAATCCTACTACCATAATTCAGTTTGAACTTCCACATAGCCAATTCGTTACGTTGAAGGTTTTTGATATTCTTGGTCGCGAAGTAAATACGCTTATTAATGAAATTCTTTATAGAGGAGTACATTCCTTAACCTTTGATGCTCAAAAATATAATCTTGCTAGTGGAATTTATTTTTATCAATTGTTTACAGAGGGTTTCTCAAAAACTAAATCAATGGTCTTATCTAAATAATCACTCAAGAGAGAAGTTTTGTCATGAAAAAAAACAGAATTATTTTTACAATCGTTTTGATTGTAATGGTTTCTATTCCAATTTTGTCACAAACAGTAAATAGACCACCAGGTTCATCGTTGTGTGTTTCCATAATTCCAACCGATGGACGTCCGTGTGTCTTTACCCCGCAATGGAATGAATGGCAAATAGAAATGTTTGCCAGGGTTGAGTTATGCTATTATGGTCCTCAAAGTAATAAAACATTAACATACGTTTCAGCACCAGTTACCTGGTATCGAAAGTTTTATGGGTATGATACATACGAATTTTGGACAACAAGCAATTCAGAACAGAATGTAGGTTCGGATGGACATCGTTGTAAGAATGGTGATCCTTTGCATGACAAGACTTGGCAAACAACTTACAAGGCAGTTGTAAATGATAATGGTGTTGAACGTGTTGCGTACTTGACGGTAGGTGATCCTGCGGCAGAAACTTATCCATGCTGTTTAGGTTCCAACTGTAATCCTCCTTCACCGCCACCATGTCAATAATTATAAGGGCGGTTCCAAAAATTAATAAATCAATACAGCAGCAGCAACAACAAGAATACCGTATGCTCTATCGAAAAGAATCTGCTCTACTTCAAATGAAGAAGCAGTGAGCGACCACACCAGTCGATTCAAACCACTAATCGCAAAACTCAAACCATTTTATGAACAACGTCGCTCCTAAACTTACTCCCGAACAATACGAAACCAACTTTGCAGAACTTCATCCTGCATTCACACCGGTTGCCGCTGTTACAGAAGCGAATAGATGTCTCTATTGCTTCGATTCACCGTGTATGAAAGCATGTCCAACGCACATTGATATTTCCACATTCATAAAAAAAATTACAACGGGAAATATGAAAGGTTCGACGAAAACAATTTTATCGTCGAACTGGATCGCACTGACGTGCGCGAAAGCTTGTCCTGTGAATGTTCTGTGCGAAGGTGCATGTGTGTACAACGACAAAGGCGAAGAGCCAATTCAAATCGGACGGCTGCAACGATATGTAATGGATTGGTATGTTGAACGCGGTATGCCGGCACTTTTTACTTCTGCGCCGAAGAATGGAAAATCGGTTGGTGTGATCGGCGGTGGTCCATCTGGTCTTGCGTGTGCAGCAGAACTTTCGTTGATGGGATACGATGTAACAATGTATGAAGCGAAACATCATGCCGGCGGACTTGACACACACGGTATCGCTCCGTACAAAATGAAACAACAGGATAGTTTCAATGAAGTGAAGATGGTCGAAAAACTTGGCGTAACAATTAAAACAAATGTTAGCGTTGGTGAATCAATCAGTATTGATGAACTCACAAAAAAACATGATGCATTGTTTCTGGGTGTCGGATTAAAATCGCCGACGCGGCTTGGTATTCCGGGAGAAGAATTGAGCGGAGTACACGACGCGCTCACATTTATCGAAAAAGTTACCACACGCAAATGGAGTACTGTTGATGTTGGGAAACGTGTCGCTGTTATTGGCGCGGGCAATACCGCAATTGATGCTGTAACGGAAGCAAAGCGTCTTGGCGCAGAACAGGTTTCGATTATTTACCGCCGCAGCCGCGAAGAAATGTCTGCGTACGATTTTGAATACGAGCTTGCAAAAAGTGACGGCGCTAATTTTTATTTTTCAACAGTGCCGACTCGCATCATTGGAAAGTCGCACGTTGAAGCACTTGAATGTGTGCAGGTTAAATACAGTGCAGCGGATACGGAAGGTCGCCGCGCATTGCAACCAATTCCCAATACTGAATTTCGAATTCCGGTTGATATGGTGATTAAAGCCGTAGGGCAAAGAGTAGAAAAATCATTTATAGATTCCATTCCAAATTTAAAAACTAAAAATGGAAATGTGGTTGTGCATGAAACAACTATGCAGACGAGCAACCCAAAATTTTTTGCGGGCGGCGATTGTATTAACGGCGGAAAAGAAGTTGTGAATGCGGCGGCGGACGGAAAAAAAGCGGCGCATGGAATTGATGGTTTTATCTTTGGAAATAAAAAGTGAAATACTGGTTCAGGTTTCAGGGTGTATGTTTCAAGGTTTATGATTCAAGGTTCAGGCACAAGCAACAACTTGCAGTTTTAAACTTGAATCCTGAACCCTGAATCCTGAACCCTAAACCTTGAACCTTGAATCGTGAAACAGGTTTGAAAGAAAGAGAAGGGAATATTATGGACAAAGACTCCGGATATAGAAAACTGGAAATTTACAACCTCTCTCACGAATTGGCTGTTCGTGTTCATAAAATGAGTTTGGAACTTCCAAAGTTTGAAATGTATGAAGAAGCAAGTCAGATTCGGAGAAGTGCAAAATCAGTTTCTGTAAACATTGTTGAAGGATACGCACTGCGAAAATACAAAAATGAATATTTGCATTATCTTTATCGAGCGTACGGGTCAAGCGAAGAAACAGCAGAACATCTTTTGTTATTATTTGAAACTAAGTCACTGAACAATGAATCATTTTTCAATGAGATAGTAAGTGAATATAGAAAACTCAATGGAATGCTTTTTCGGTATATTCAATTTGTAGAACGTGAATTTGAAAAACCTGCATTTCTAAAAGAACCTATTGAAGAATACGGAAACCTGAAACCTGAATCCTAAACCCTATACCTTGAACCACTTGTAAAGAAAACAAATTTTTAATATAACACTAACTCTTTGTAGAGGAACGTATGGTTGACCTTTCGATAAACTGCGGCGGCATCAAATCTCCGAATCCATTTTGGCTTGCGTCTGCACCGCCGACAAATTCCGGTTATCAGGTGTGCAAAGCGTTTGAAGCAGGATGGGGCGGCGCTGTCTGGAAAACAATCGGCGCGCCGGTAATGAATGTTGTGAATCGGTACGCGGCGATTGATTACAACGGACAAAAAATTATCGGGTTGAATAATATTGAATTGATCAGCGATCGTTCCATCGAAATTAATCTGCGAGAAATTGCTGAGACAAAAAAACTGTGGACTGATCGCGCGGTGATTGCATCGCTGATGGTTGAATCGGACAAACAAGTATGGCACGACATTGTGAAGCGAACGATTGATTCCGGTGCAGATGGAATTGAACTCAACTACGGTTGTCCGCATGGAATGAGTGAACGCGGAATGGGGTCTGCAGTCGGACAAGTTCCGGAATATTGCTCGATGATTACCGAATGGGTTACGGAAGTTTCAACAATTCCTGTTCTCGTAAAACTCACGCCAAATATTACGGACATCAGATTTCCGGGACGCGCAGCAAAAAAAGGTGGAGCGCATGGTATTTCGCTTATCAATACCATCAACACAATTATGGGAGTGAATCTTGATACGTTTGAAATCGAACCATCACGTGGCGGAAAAGGCGGACACGGCGGCTATGCCGGTCCCGCAGTAAAACCGATTGCACTTCACATGGTTTCAGAAATTGCACGCGATCCTGAAATCAATCTTCCGATTTCAGCGATTGGTGGAATTTCCAATTGGCGTGATGCGATGGAATTTATTTTGCTCGGTGCAACAAGCGTGCAAGTCTGTACGGCGGCGATGCATTACGGTTTTCGCATTGTGCATGATATGATTGAGGGAACGACGAACTGGATGGAAGAAAAAGGATTTACTTCGCTCGACCAGATGCGCGGAAAATCTTTGAAGAATGTTTCAAACTTTGGCGACATGAATTTGCTTTACAAAGCAGTGGCGCATATTGATGAAAAAAAATGTATCCATTGCAATCTGTGTTACATCGCGTGCGAAGATACGGCGCACCAGTGTATTGATCTTCTTCCCAATAATGGAAAGACACAACCTACCGTCCGCGAATCCGATTGCGTCGGCTGTCGTCTCTGCTACATTGTTTGTCCCGTTGATAATTGTATTACGATGGAACGCAAAGATGATGGTTCGCGATTTAAAACGTGGAATGAATTGACGAAAGAACTTCCGCAGCCAATGAGTTTGGAAGACCTGAGAGCGTTTCAACATAAATATGGAATTGAAATACACTGAGGTACGGTTTGTGGTTACAGTTTCGAGGTTTGTGGTTCAGGGTTTAAGGTTAATGTTTCAAGACTTTTGGTATTCAAAATATTTAATTTGCTGATCAAAAAATCAGAAAACGTAATTCATGATTGGGAAATTTAAATTTGCGAGTTGGAACAAGGAATGAAACAGTCTGCATTAATTCCTTCTGAAATAATTGAACAACGAATCTTGTTGATTCGCGGACAAAAAGTAATGCTTAGTATTCACCTTGCAAAACTTTACGGAGTTGAAACAAGAACGCTAAATCAGGCAGTAAAGCGAAATAAGCAACGCTTTCCAGAGGATTTTGTTTTTCAGTTATCGGATCAAGAAGCCAATTTACTGGTATCACATTCTGTGATACCACATCGTAAATATTTCGGTGGAACTCTTCCGTACGTCTTTACAGAACATGGAATCTTGATGCTCTCAAGTGTCTTGAACAGCAAACGGGCGATTCAAGTAAATATTGAGATCATGAAAACATTCGTTCGCTTGCGGCAATTGCTTTCTTCCAATGAAGAACTTTCACGCAAACTTCACGAATTAGAAAAAAAATACGATGAGCAATTCAAAATTGTCTTTGAAGCCATTCATCAGATTTTAATTCCGCCGGAAAAACCTAAACGACCGATAGGGTTTTCTGTTGAAGAACCAAAAGTGAGGTATGGAATAGGTAAGAAGAAATAAATGAGAACAGGTTCGGGTTTTGAGATTTGAGTTTTTTGGTTTTGTAATTCAGGTTTGCGTTCTTTGCATTTCGCTGTTTTTTAGCAGGAGAGGTTTAAGGTCTTGTTATACAAAACTCAATTTGCTAATCAAAAAAATCAGAAAACTAAAATCAAAGTTGTAAAACAAATAGAACAAAAGATGAAACAGTCTGCATTAGTTCCTTCTGAAATTATTGAACAACGAATCTTGCTGATTCGTGGAGAGAAAGTAATGCTTGATCGCGATCTTGCAGCATTATATGAGGTCTCAACTAAAGTTCTTAATCAAGCTGTAAAACGAAATAGAGATCGTTTCCCAAAAGAATTTATGTTTCAATTTACAGATGATGAATTACAGTCTTGGATTGAGTCTAAAAATTCAAGGTCACAATTTGTGACCTTGAAACGCGGCAAGAATATAAAATACCACCCATACGTGTTTACGGAGCATGGAATTCTAATGCTTTCAAGTGTGCTAAAGAGCAAGCGGGCGATTCAAGTAAATATTGAGATTATGAAAACATTTGTTCGCTTGCGGCAGTTGCTTGCGTCGAACGAACAACTTTCCCGCAAACTTCAAGAATTGGAAAAGAAGTATGATGAACAATTCAAAGTTGTCTTTGATGCAATCCATCAGATTTTAATTCCACCGGAAAAACCTAAACGCCCGATTGGATTTTCTGTTGAAGAACCAAAAGTGAGGTATGGAGTTCGCAGAAAGAAAAAAATTGGATAAGATTAGAGATTCAAGGTTTGAGGTTCAAGGTTCATGGTTTATGGTTCAGGTTTCAAGATTACAGGTTTGTGGTTTGAGTTGTGAAAAAAAATAAATGGTTCACAGTTCATGTATGCAAATGAATGTTTTCAGATATTAAATCTCACTATTCAAAACTCAAAACCCAAAACCCAAAACTCAAAACATTAACCTTGAACCATAAACCCAGAAACTTGAATCAGATCATAAAAGGAGGTAACACATGTCTATACTAATTAAAAACGGTCGAGTCATAACTGCGGATGAAGATTTTGTTGCCGATATTTTTATTGAAGGCGAAACTGTTTCTGCCATCGGCAAATCATTACCAATGCATGCCGACACTATAATAGAGGCAAAAGGAAAATTAGTTATGCCGGGCGGAATTGATCCGCATGTGCATTTGGATATGCCGTTCATGGGAACATTTTCCAGCGATGATTATACTTCCGGCACAAGCGCCGCACTGTTTGGCGGCACAACTATGGTGATTGACTTCGTGTTGCAAACACAAGGGAAGCCGCTCTATCACGCGCTTGAAGCATGGCAAGGTCGCTCGAACGGAAAAGCATGTTCCGATTATTCTTTTCACATGGCAGTTACTGATTTCAACGACAACACAAAAGCAGAAATCAGCAAGATGGTGAACGAGGAAGGAATCACATCGTTCAAAACTTTTATGGCGTACAAAGGCGCATTGATGATTGATGACCGCCAGATGGTTGGATTGATGAACGAAGTGAAAAAGCAAGGAGGCATGGTTACCGTACATGCAACGAATGGCGACATGATAGACTTTCTCATTGCAAAGCATCGTGCTGAAGGAAAACTTGCGCCGCTCTATCATTATCTCTCACAACCGGAAATTACAGAATCGGAAGCGTCGGGGCGCTTTGCTGATATGGCGCATTATACCGGTGTACCTGCATACATTGTGCACATGACATGTGAAGGAGCGCTCAATCAAATCCGCAACGCTGCGCGAAGAAATCAAAAAGTATTTGTCGAAACCTGTACGCAATATTTATTGCTCGACGCATCGTTGTATGAACAAAATTTTGAAGGAGCAAAATGGGTAATGTCTCCGCCGCTGCGTGAGAAGAAAGATCAAGCATCATTATGGGCAGGAATAAATCAAGGAAGTGTGCAAGTGGTAGCAACAGATCATTGTCCATTTAAATGGGATCAAAAATTAATGGGTAAAGATAATTTTTCAAAAATTCCAAATGGTCATCCGGGCATTGAGCATCGTATGGAGCTATTCTTTTCCGAAGGTGTGAACAAAGGAAAAATTTCTCTGAATAAATATGTTGAAGTTACTTCTACCAACGCTGCAAAAATTTTCGGCATGTTTCCGAAAAAAGGATGTATTGCAGTAGGTTCCGATGCCGATATTATTATTTTTGATCCGAATGAAGAACATACGCTTTCAGCAAAAACACATCACATGAATGTTGACTATTCCGCGTACGAAGGATGGAAGGTGAAAGGAAAAGTTACAACAGTTCTGATGCGCGGTACTGTTGCTATCGAAAACAATTCGTTAAAGATAAAACCCGGATTCGGAAAATTTGTGAAGCGAAACAAAGTCAGCGGAATCATTTGAGTTTTGTGGTTCGTGGTTGGAGTTTTGAGTTTCAAGACGCAAGATTCAAGTTTTAGGCAAAAATAGTTTTTCGACGTGAATCCTGAAACATGAATCACATTCTCAAACCACACAACTCTAAACTCTAAACTCTAAACTCTAAACACAAAACCTCTATGTCCAACTTTCTTTCTTCCGAGATCATCGAAACCGATCTGTCGTCCGTAAAACATAGTTCGCTTATCAACGATGATCTTGCTCCAACAACACGTTCTCAACGAAAATGGGGAACATACAATATTGCAGCATTGTGGATTTCAATGTCGGCATGTATTCCAACGTACATGCTTGCATCGGGATTGATTGCCGAAGGAATGAATTGGTATCAAGCGGTGCTCACAGTATTTTTCGGAAACGTTATCGTATTGATTCCGATGATTCTGAATGCACACGCGGGAACGAAATATGGAATTCCATTTCCTGTGTATTGCCGCGCTTCGTTCGGTGTTCGCGGCGCAAATATTCCCGCGATGTTGCGCGCGTTTGTTGCCTGCGGATGGTTCGGCATTCAAACGTGGATTGGCGGCTGGGCAATTTACAAAATCATAACCATTTACATTCCTGAATGGGATTCGCTTCCTGTGTGGATGGCTGGAATAAATTTCCCGCAATTTGTATGCTTCATGTTTTTCTGGGGAATCAATATGCTCGTCATTTACAAAGGAATTGAATCCATCCGATTTCTTCTCGATATCAAAGCGCCGCTTCTTATCCTTCTCGGTTTAGCATTACTTGCATGGGCGTACAAGCAAGCCGGGGGATTTGGACCAATGCTTTCACAGCCATCGCAATTTGTTTCCGGCGGAATAAAAGAAGGACAATTCTGGGCGGTCTTCTTTCCATCGTTGACGGGGATGATTGGATTTTGGGCAACGCTCTCGCTCAACATTCCCGACTTCACGCGCTACTCGCGCACGCAACGCAATCAAATGCTCGGACAATTACTCGGTTTGCCGTTGACGATGGCGTTGTATTCATTCATCGGTGTTGCGGTTACCTCGGCAACGGTTGTGATTTATGGCGGCTTTCCAATTTGGGATCCGGTTGTGTTGATTACGCGTTTTACAAATCCGGTTGTACTTGCTGTCTCGTTATTCGCGCTTTGCCTTGCTACACTTGCCACAAATCTTGCCGCAAATGTTGTAAGTCCTGCAAATGATTTTGCAAATCTCTTTCCATCGAAAATCACGTTTCGCATTGGCGGATTGATTACCGGAATTATCGGAATTCTTATTCAACCATGGAAACTTGTTGCTGACCCAAGCGGATATATTTTTACATGGCTTGTTGGTTACTCTGCATTGCTCGGACCAATCGGTGGAATT
>CAYHZL010000118.1:0-11205 GCA_964361075.1 uncultured Chitinophagaceae bacterium | reverse complement strand
TATCAACACTGCTACAAGCGTGCAGCAAACAGCGGATGTGCCGAATACTTTTTCATTGTATCAAAACTATCCGAACCCATTCAATCCGACGACAACAATTCGTTTCTCCCTCACCCCGCCCCTCTCCCGCTGGGAGAGGGTGTCCGAAGGACGGGTGATGGTTACGCTGAAAGTCTTTGATGTGCTGGGAAGAGAAGTGGCAACGCTGGTGGATGGAGAATTAAACGCAGGCGAGCATTCGGTTGTCTTAGATGCAAAAGGTTTGCCCAGCGGAATCTATTTCTACCAACTCAGAGCCGCTGGTTTTATTCAAACTAAGAAAATGCTCATCACGAAGTAAACGAAACTAATAAAGGACATCTAAAATGAAAAAAATAATTCTACTCTCGTTAATCGTATTGAACCTTTCGGTTCATGCTCAACTGAACGACCGTTTTTATGGAGGAGGAGGCGCAACGATAAATCAAAACATAGGCGTTTATGTTTCCAATCTTTCCGTAGGTGCGGCATGGAGGGATATTCAGTATAAGCCAACATATTCTTATGTCTGGACAAATCTTGATTCAACTATACATGCAAACCAAAATGCCGGATTAAGGACTATGATTACTTTAAAATGCACAAGCCCTATTACATCAGCCGACACTACTCCGGGCACTTGCGCTTATATTTTTAGCAGCCAATTTTCCGACAACGGTTCTTCGTGGTGGCCTTACGATACTACTAAATGGAAAAATTTTGTTAATGCACTTGTGGACAGATATGACGGTGATGGGACAAATGATGCTCCATGGCTTACTGCTAACTACCGTATTACGCAGTGGCATATCGGGCAGGAATGGCAAAGAATATGGTGTACACAAAATCCTCCTGATTCATTAAGTACTGCACAGGAATTTACAAAATATGTGAATATGACTTATGCCGTGATAAAAGCTAAACAGCCACTTTCTCAAATTAGTTTTGCAGGCATTGATACCCGCCATGACCTTGAAGCATATTATGACGGATATTCCACGCAAACAACAGGGTGTGCGGATCAAAGTTGCACAAACCCTGTTACAATTAACAACCCATCACAGTTGGGGCTTATACCCGGATTTATTGCTAAAAGAAGAAATGTGTTATATATATTGAGAAATACTCTTTCCGATGAAATTGATATTCATCAATACGGACGCTGGACAGAAATTCCTAAAGTTGTTGAGTGGTTGCGTGACTCAGCAAATCTTGGGAACAGGAAAGTGGTTTTTTATGAGGGAGGTGGTCCATTCTGCAAGGCATGTGAAAATATTTCTCACTCTGTGAATGACACAGACGGACGATTGCCTGCTGCACTTGTTCGCGACAACGCTTCTTATGTGGTCTATTATTTTATCACCGGTTTTGCAAGTGGAGTTAAAAATCAGCATTGGCATGTAGGACCTGAATACACAGCATGGGGACCTGTTTGGGGAGACCTTGATTTATTAAGCAAAAACTATATTCCCAAGCCATCTTTTTATGTTTACCGCTGGCTGGCAAAAACTCTTTTCTCTAATACATCAGCCGATACCGTTGTCCGTATCACGGAACCCAATCCTAACCTTTATCATTACCAGATTCAGCCGATGGGTTTGCATGCGATTTGGTCAACGAGCGCTGCCGATAGTTTCATTGTAAATGGAATCGGAACACTTTACCGCTGGAATATTCCTACCACGTGCAACTCTGTTTATCCTACTGCCTGCGATTCTGTTGTTCAAACCAATTCAGTGAACGTAAGCGGTTCAACCACGATAACTCTTACTAATGGCGTGCCGGTATTTTATAGTTGGGGCAATGTCTTGACTGAAGTTTCGGAAAGCCGCAGCTTCATTCCAACAACTCCCGTATTGTATCAGAATTATCCCAATCCGTTTAACCCAACGACAACAATTCTTTATTCAATTCCACAAAACCTTCAAGGTCTTAAAGACCTTGAAGGTTTACATGTAACATTAAAAGTGTATGATGTGCTCGGCAGAGAAGTGGCGACACTGGTGAATGAACAGTTAAAACCTGGAACGTATGAAGTTGAGTTTAATGCGCCTGGATTATCAAGCGGAGTTTACTTTTATAGATTAAGCGCTGGCGGTAAATCAATAACTAAAAAACTAATTCTTATGAGGTGATGCCATGAGAACAAAAATATTTGCTTCGATTTTCTTTTGTTCGGTTTTATTATCAAGCGTATCGGCTCAGATCAAAAGTGGCTACAGTTCCGTTTATGATTCGCTTACTTACAAAGGTTTGGTGCGCACGTATCTTCTGCACGTTCCGCCGGGATATGTAAATACAAAACCAACTTCTTTGATAATTGCTTTGCACGGAGGATTCGGAAGCGCGTTGAATATCGAGAACCAATCTCAGCTAAGCATTAAATCCAATGAGGCAAATTTTATTGTTGTCTATCCGGAAGGAATTAAAGTACTTGGGATTAGAACTTGGAATGCCGGCGGATGCTGTGGAGCGGCAGGATCATTTAACATTGATGATGTTGGCTTCATAGATGCTCTCATCAAAAAACTTTCCGCTGAATATAGCATTGATCACAAAAGAATTTTTGCAACGGGAATTTCAAACGGCGGAATGATGAGCTACCGTCTTGCAAGCGAACTTGCAAATAAAATTGCGGCTGTTGCCCCGGTTGCCGCCACCATGGTACTTAAAACAGCGGTCAATCCATCGCGCTCGGTTCCTATCATTCATTTTCATTCTTTCAATGATACAAATGTTCCATACACAGGAGGAGTTGGAAGCGGTGTTAGCGGGCATTACAACCCTCCACTCGATTCTGTTTTTACTGTGTGGATGAATGTGAACGGCTGCATTAAAAGAGATACAATAAAAAACGATCAGAATTATTTGCTTGTTAAATGGAGTAACTGTAATAACAATTCGGAGATACATTTTTATATGACGCGCGATGGTGGGCATTCCTGGCCAGGCGGTGTTAAATATCTACCCGGAGATGAGCCGTCTAAAGTTATTAACGCCGATGATTTGATGTGGGAGTTTTTTCAAGCACACCCAATGCCGGATAGCGTTTCAGACGTTGACGAACAAAGCAAAAACATACCAAATGAATTTCAGCTCTTTCAAAACTACCCAAATCCGTTTAACCCAACGACAACAATTCGTTTCACGCTTCAGGTTTCAAGTTTCACGTCATTGAAAGTGTACGATGTTCTCGGCAGAGAAGTGGTGGCGACGCTGGTGAATGGTGAACTACATGCAGGCGAACATTCAGTTCAATTTAACGCGAAGCAGTTGCCGAGCGGCGTGTATTATTACAGATTGCAAAGCGGAAACAACATTCAAACAATGAAAATGGAATTGTTGAAGTAAAGATTTTTTTCTCTTATTTAAATTTCTTTGTAAACGTATTTGTTGATTGACAGAATCAATTATTTTTTTATTAATAACTGATGTTACGCAAGGACATAAGATGGAGTCCACCTTGCCTAAAAAAATTGTAAAACCGTGTAATTTTCATTTCATTTGTTAAGTAGGTGGACTCCATCTGCTTAACTTTTTCTTTGTGTGCGTAACATCATTTGATAATGCTATAGCGAATTCTTGAAAGGTCTTCATTCGCCTTTGGTTTGCGGAAGACAAATAGATGTTCGTGCATGATGAGATAAAACTTAAAACTCTGTGCCGCCGCCTTCCAGCGCGAACCGTATTTGGTGTTATGCTGGGTCTTGATGATTTCTTCCTTCAAAGCAAAACCGTTCTGCAAACAGAGGTCGAGAACAAAATGAGAAAGCGGAACGTAGTGCTGCCCTTTTCGTGTATCGCCGATAAGGATTGCACAGTAACAATTTGGTTTGAGAACACGGAAAAGTTCTTTGATGCCAATTTCAAGTTCTTCTAAAAATTTCGGAATACCTGCAAGACTCGAAAGATCATTTGGATTTTTACGGTCTGAATATGTTACAATATTTGCATACGGCGGATGTGTGACGATGAGGTCAATGAAATTGTCTTTGATACCGGAAAGATTGCGGATATCACCAAGTGAAACAGTTTGTGCTGCTTTATTCTCCACGGGAAACTCAAGGCGTTGTTTTGATATGTCAACAGCGTTTTGGTTGATGTCATAACCGATAGCGTTACGATTGAGAAGTTTTGCTTCAATAAGCGTTGTGCCGCTGCCTACCATTGGGTCAAGGACAATGTCTTTTTCTCGTGAGTAATTGAGAATAAGATTACGCGCAATTTGTGGCGCGAAGTTACCTCGATAATCTGATTTATGAGTTGCCCAAGTTCCGCGAACAGGAAAATCCCAAACGGTTGTTGATTCAGGGAAAAAAGGAATGGAATTATTATCCTTGAAAACACCATAATCTATTGAAGGCTCTTGAACATATAATTCACTTTCCTTTTTTTTTCTTGTTTTTATAATCTTCTTTTCCATCAAAGCACAATCGTTATAGTTGAAGTATCAGTGATACAAATTCTTTTCTAGCATAAAAAGCTCTCGATGTAGAACCATGCCCTGCGCCTTTCGTTCTTGGTTGCACATATATACCCATTTTACCGGTGAGAGCATCAAACCCATCTTTCTTTATTTTATTACGGACTAGGTTATAGTCTTCTTTCACTTGATTATATATCTTGGGATTCGTTAAATCAAATGTACTAACCCGAACTAGCAGTGTGGACTTTTCTTGTTTTGATTCAAACATCCGTGCACACACAACAACTTTTCTTAGCTTTGCAAGGAGATGGCTATCTTCAAATGATTTTTGAAGAACATTTACTGGATCAATCATCGTAATAGCCATTGTTTCTTTTACTACGATTTCTCCTGATTTAAGGTGCTTAAGAGGAACATTCTTCAGTTCCCATGAACCAAAATTGGGAGACTGAGCAGAATTTAGTGGCAATTCCAGATAACGCTCTAGGACATGACCTGCCCAACCTTTATTAAGCTTACCTGCTTTCCATACGGTTAAATCATACTTATCAGCTAGTATTCTAAGATCTTTTCCTTCGAGTAGTTTCAATTTTTCTACAGCTTCTTCTCTTTCCAATGAATTATCCCTTCCTTTTCTTACCATATTTAATCAATTCTCTATCCTCAACCACTACATCAATATACTTAAGGTGCATTTTCTTTGCTGCTGCAATACGGTGTTGGCCATCTATAAGATAGTATTTCTGGTTTACCATTATTGGGTACCAAGCATCAATATAGAAGTGCTCCACCATATAATCGACTTCTCTTTCATCAACCTTATTTTGAAAAGAAAAAAACTTTTTTTCTATTTTGATTGTATCAATCGGCACTTTTGTTTTTAGTTGAAATCCACCGAAATAACATGGGTTACTGTACATATCAGTTAAATAATTCGGCGAAGCAATATATTCTTTTTTTCTAGGCATCTGATTAGTAGTTCATGATTAAAAGTTCATTAATTGCCCCACGTTTTTCAGCGTTGCAATTTATCATCCTAACCGCTCTGACGCGTTCAATGCTAAACTCCTTGTACGCGTTCTCAAAGAAGTGGTCATTTGGATTTTCATTCTTTGGATCCGAATTACTTAACATCAACCTCGCATTTTTTTTGTGCAATAGACTATAGAACGAAGCGAGGCGTAACTGTGCAGCATCATCAAATTCGTACTTTGAATAAGAAGTAAAACTTGCGGTTTTGCTAATCGGGCGATACGGTGGATCAAAATAAACAAACGACTCGTCGTCAACAAACTGTTCGCACTCGGTAAAATCTCCGAGACGTATTTCCGCGCGTTGGAGCAGTTCGGATACTTCGCGGAGATTTTCTTCTGCACAAATTGTCGGGTTTTTATATTTACCAAATGGTACGTTGAACTCACCTTTTGAATTCACACGAAACAGACCGTTGAAGCAAGTCTTATTAAGAAAAATAATTTGCGCTGCACGATCAACCCATGTTGGGTGGAATCGGCGAACACTGAAATCAGTCCGTTGTTCATTGAGTTGGAAACGAATAGTATAAAAGTATTCCTCTTGACGGCTTGGAGAAAGGCGAAAATATTTTCGTTCCATTATTTTCAATGCATCAATAAGTCCGTCCACATCTTTTTTGATCGTGATATAAGCAAGAATCAATTCCTCATTCACATCTGAAATGAAGAATTCATCAATATCGAATGTCTGTGCAATATGGAAGAAAAGCGCGCCTCCGCCTATGAACGGCTCTACGTACTTGTGTATCTTTCTCCCGCGGATTTCTTCCGGTAAACGAGCAGTAATCTGGTTAATGAGCTGTGCTTTTCCACCAGCCCATTTCAGAAAAGGTTTTGCTTTGGTTGCTGTAAGCTGCATTTTGGTTTATCAGATTAATATAAGGGCATCTCTAAAAACTCACGAATGAATAAAAATAGAACACTGATGACGCGGATTAAACGGATTAATACGGATTTTATCAGTGAAAATCAGTCCCATCAGTGTTATCTCACGAAGTGATGGCTTCGCTCACGTGTTCCATTAAATTAGTTTTTAGAGATGCTCTATCTAAGGTCTATTATACTTCATTCACTCTTGCTACAATAATCCCTGTTTGCTTTCCATTCTTCGCAAGATAATCATGCAGCGATGTTTCGGTAATTTGCACTTTGTGTCCAACATTCGGTGCGTGCATAAATCGCAGCACACCGTCTTCCGTGCGGAGTGCCACGCCGGTGTGTGCAATATCCATTCCTTCCACATTAGTGGTAATACCGAGTAAATCACCGCTCATAATTGTATCGGCGAACATGTGCACGTTACCTTTTGGCAGGAAGAATGATTCGCGCTTGTTTAATTCGTTTTCCATCGCCTTAATTTTTTCGAAGTTCGCACTGTTGGCTGCGAGATGTTTGTACGCGGTGCGATGGGCAGTCATAAAATTAATCGGCTTCGGAATCTGCACAACATTTTTTTCACCAAAAATTTCTTTGGTAACAACTTTCAGTACACCTTTTTGTTCGGCATCGTACCAATAATCGGTAGTGTAATGCAGCCGGCTGGCATACCCGTCAATTTTTCCATTGCGGTAGCGGATGAATTGTAATTGCGCTTTGTAATCTTCAAACGTTGTTTTCTTAAATTTTATACAGCGCGCAAGCACGAGACAGTTTTCGTAAAACGTTACGCAATCTAACGCACGCAAGTTGATGATAAGTTTTTCATCGCCGTCATCTTCCAATGTGTGCGCGGCGTACTCAACACCGAGAAACGATTTGCCGATTTCAACAATCACTTCGTTGATTGGTTTTTCCGCCAATTTTTTTGAAACAGCGAAATCAAATTTTGATACGCAGATTTGTTCATCATCATTTTTTTGCGCGAACGCACTAAAAATTTTTGCCGGAATTGCCGCTGTCAGCGCACTCAACGATGTTGATGTAATGAAAGTTCGTCGATTCATATTGTTATCCTTTGTTTTTACGAAGTGAGTTTGCACAGATGAAAGATGAAGGATGAAAACAGCAATTTCATAATTCATAATTCCTATTTAAAACGCCGGTTCATTAGAAATTGGCGGCGGCGCATATTCTTCAAAGTACTGCGGTGCCATATTATCAAAGCGTGCATATTCTTTTGTGAACGTCAATTCAACATTATCAATAGGTCCGTTACGTTGCTTGCCGATAATAATTTCAGCGAGACCTTCCGATGAAGTGCCGTCTTCTTTTTGCATGCCGTATCTTTCCGGACGATGAATAAACAATACCACGTCGGCATCTTGTTCAATAGCGCCGGACTCACGCAAATCCTGAAGCATCGGTCGTTTATCAGTTCGTGCTTCTACCGCACGATTCAACTGTGAAAGCGCCATCACCGGAATATTTAATTCTTTTGCAAGCGCTTTCAGTGAGCGCGAGATGACAGAAATTTCCTGCTCACGACTTTGAATATTTTTTGGTCCCTGCATCAACTGCAAATAATCTATAATCACCATGCCGATGTTATGTTCCACTTTTAACCGGCGGGCTTTTGCGCGCAATTCAAGAATACCGAGCGCAGGTGTGTCATCAATAAAAATTTTTGCCTGATGCAGCTTGCCGATTTTTGTACTCAACTTCCGCCACTCATCTTCGGGTAAGCGTCCGGTGCGCACTTGATGAGCATTCACACGCGCTTCGGCACAGATTAAACGCATCACAAGTTGCTGCGACGACATTTCTAAACTAAAAAATGCAATGGGAACATTGTGGTCAATAGCCGCGTTGCGCGCCAGCGAAAGGACGAGCGCAGTTTTTCCCATCGAAGGACGTGCGGCAACAATAATCAAATCCGAATTTTGAAAACCGCCGGTTAAATTATCGAGCGCAGTAAATCCGGATGGCACACCGGTAACGCCGTTGTGTTTTCCGTGAATGCTTTGCAGCAGTTCGAATGTGGAATGCACGGCATCTTTCATCGAAATAAAACTTTTTCTCATTCTCTTTTCGGAGATGCGGAAAATTTTTTGTTCGGCTTCATCAAGTAAATCGAGTGCATCTTCCGCTTCGTTGAAGGCGCGGCTTGTGATATCGGAACTTTCGGAAATGAGATTGCGCAGCAGAGATTTTTCGAGAACGATTTTTGCGTGGTACTCAACATTTGCCGCAGATGTTACGCGCATCGTTAAATCTGAAATGTACACCGGTCCGCCAATTTCATCGAGATGATTGCGGCGGCGCAGTTCTTCAACAAGCGTAATGGAATCTACCGCTTCGTTGCGTTCGGAAAGTTCAATGACAGCGTCAAAAATCTTTTGGTGTGCGGGTTTATAAAATGCAGTCTTGTCTAAAATTTCTATTGCACGGGAGATTGCATTTTTTTCGAGAATCATTGCGCCGAGCACAGCCATTTCAATATCTACTGCCTGCGGCGGTACACGTCCTAAAGAGTGTTCTATATTTTTTTGGTCAGCCATTTTTTTTACAGTGAACAGTGGACAGTGAACAGTGAACAGTGAACAGTCAACAGTCAACAGTGAACAGTCAACAGAAAACCACAATATAGATATTCATTGTCCATTGTTAATTGTTAATTGCTTTGTAACTCGTCGTACATCTTTCGCAGCTTCTGCACATCTTCCCACGTCGGTTTTTTCCAATTCGGATTGCGGAGAAGCGCGGCAGGATGGTATGTTACCATCAGCGGAATGCCGCGATACCGGTGTATTTTTTCCCGCATTGCGCCGAGCGATTCGGTTGTTTTCAATAACGTCTGCGCTGCTGTCATGCCGAGACATAAAATAATTTTCGGCTGAATCAATTCAATTTGTTTCCACAAATACGGTTCGCACAATTCTACTTCGGAGGGAAGCGGACGACGATTGTTCGGCGGACGGCATTTTAAAATATTTGCAATATATACTTCTTCGCGTTTGAAATTGATTGCTCCGATAATTTTGTTCAACAATTGTCCCGCGCGTCCGACAAATGGTTCACCTTGCTCATCTTCATCTGCGCCCGGCGCTTCGCCGATAAACAACACACCCGCATTCGGATTACCGACACCGAACACAAATTTTGTCCGCGTTGCACCAAGCTCGCATTTTTTGCACTCGCAAATCTGTGCCTGTAAGTTTGCAAGCGATGCTGCTGCTTGCCACGGCTCTGCCGATGATTCTTTTTTTATTTCTGTTGCTGCAGCCGGTATGGAAATTTTTTTCGGCAAGAGAGGTTCGTCCTTTGTCTGTTGAATATGTTCGGGATACAATGTGTTGCCAAACAATTCTTGTTCTTGTTGTAAAAAATGCTGTGCAGAAGTGAGTATGCTGAAAAATTCGGTGTTCGATGAAGACATGAGAGTTTACAATAATTTTACAATACGACTCAAAATTTCTGTCGCCACATCAAACTTCTGCAATCGCGGCAATGCTACTGTGTTTCCGCTTTTATCAATAATGGTAACAATGTTTGTATCAACACCAAATCCGGCGCCTTCCGAAGCGGCGCTGTTCAACACAATCATATCCAGATTTTTCGTGCGAAGTTTTTCCTTTGCGTTCGGAAGTTCGTTATCGGTTTCCAATGCAAAGCCGACAAGCACAGCACCTGTTTTCATTGCACCGAGTTCTGATAAAATATCGTGCGTCTGTTTCAACTCCAACGAAAGATGCGCGTTACCCGTTTTTTTTATTTTTGTTGATGAAGAGTGCACCGGTGTGTAATCGGCAACAGCAGCGGACATGATGATTGCGTCGCTTGCTTTTGCGTGATGAAGAACTGCACTGTGCATTTCTTCTGCGGTTTCAACATTAATACGCTTCACAGTACGCGGAGTGAGAAGTTCAACAGGTCCGCTAATTAATGTTACATCCGCGCCACGAAGTGCAGCAGCATTTGCCAATGCAAATCCCATTTTGCCCGATGAACGATTGCCGATGAACCGAACAGGATCAATCGGTTCGTGTGTTGGTCCGGCGGTGATAAGAATTTTTTTTCCGGCAAGATCCAGCGGAGTTTTTTCGATTACATCATCGATAAATTTTACGATTGTTTCCGGTTCAGGCAATCTTCCCATACCGACAAGACCGCTTGCAAGTTCACCGCTTTCCGGCGGAAGAATAAACAGACCGCGCGCGCGAAGCGCTGCTATGTTTGCTTGCGTTACAGAATTCTCATACATGTCAACATCCATTGCCGGCGCAACAATAAGCGGACAGCGCAACGCAAGAACAGTTGTGCCGATAATATCTTCTGCGTAGCCATGTGCAAGATGAGCAATGGTATTGGCGGTTGCCGGTGCAATCAGCATCGCATCAGCCCAGAGACTGAGATTGATGTGTTGAATGCTGTGCGTTGTGGATGAGTCTTTGTTTTCAGACCAGAGCGAGACGATTGTTTCTTCTTCGGAAAGTGTGGAAAGAGTCAGCGGTGTTACAAAGTGCGTTGCCGATTGCGTCATCATCACGCGAACGTGCGCACCGGCTTTTTTAAGAAGCCGTACAACAAGCGGAATTTTATACGCAGCAATTCCGCCTGTTATACCGAGCAATATTTTTTTTTCTTTCAACATGAAGTAGTTGTGTAACCGCGTAGTTGAGTAGATGAGTAAAGAAAAAAACAACTAGAAGCCATCTCAAAAACACCTGAGTGCGGTCATCGCGAGGATCCGCCGCAGGCGGAGACGTGGCGATTTTTTTTTATTTAGAAAGTGTAAGATTGCTTCGACAAAAAACGTCTCGCAATGACTATGTATCATTTTTGAGATGG
>CAYHZL010000117.1:0-11412 GCA_964361075.1 uncultured Chitinophagaceae bacterium | reverse complement strand
ATTGCTTCGCTCATAAAAAACACTCGCTCGCAATGACTTTTTCAGCGAGAACTAATTCATCATCAATGTATTGAATAAGATTCTGCACATGAAAAAAATCGCTGTTATTTTTGGAACACGACCGGATACTATAAAATTAGCGCCAATCATTCTTGAATTAAAAAAATACCCCAACGATTTTAAAGTGGTTACTATTGCAACCGCACAACACCGACAAATGTTGGATCAGGTTTTATCAGTATTTAAAATTACACCTGATTATGATTTAAACATCATGCAAGCAAAACAAACATTAGCAACAATTACTCAAAAAATAATTGGGGCGCTGGATGAAGTTCTGGAGAAAGAAAAACCGGATATGGTGTTGGTGCAAGGCGATACTTCTACAACCTTTGTTGGCGGATTAGCCGCTTTTTATCGTAACATTCCTGTTGGACACGTAGAAGCAGGATTGCGGACAAATGATAAAGCAAATCCATTTCCCGAGGAAATAAACCGGCGCCTCACAAGTTGTGTTACCGATTTGCATTTTGCTCCTACGCCAACATCGGCAAAGGCATTGAAAAAAGAAAATATTCCTGTTGAATCAATTTACATCACAGGAAATTCGGTTATTGACGCGCTCAAAATAGCTGTCCATAAAAATCATATCTTCACTGTTCCCCTTCTCAACAGACTCGCTGCAGAAAAAAAACGTATCGTGTTGCTGACGATGCATCGCCGCGAAAATTTGGGCGCACCAATGAAAGGTGCGTGCGAAGCGGTAAAAGATCTTTCTCAACATTTTTCTGATATTGATTTTCTCTTCCCGGTTCACCTCAATCCATTAGTGCGCGATGTTGTGTATCCTATCCTTCGTGAATCGCCGAATGTTTTTCTTATTGAACCGCTTGACTATCTTGATTTTGTGAACATCATGGCAAAATCTGATCTTCTTATCACCGACTCCGGCGGAGTGCAAGAAGAAGGACCATCGTTAGGAAAACCAATTCTCGTTTTACGTACAGTTACGGAACGTCCGGAAGCCGTGAAGTATGGCACTGTAAAACTTGTTGGTCTCGATAGAAAAAAAATAGTTTCTGCTGCTACAAAATTATTGACTAATAAAACCGAATATCGCAAAATGGCAACGGCAACAAATCCGTATGGAGATGGACACGCTTCTGAAAAAACTGTTCACGCAATAAAACTTTATTTCGGATTATCAAAAAAGAAATTCTCTCCATTTCTCCCACGTTAAGAAAACTCTACTCTATTATATTATGGGCATCTTTAAAAAACCTAAACAAATTGTCATTGCGAGGGAGGAACGACCGAAGTACCGCTTTACTGTATCCCGTACAGCGGGACAATCCATTTCTATCACACAGAAACAAAGATTGCTTCGCTTCGCTCGCAATGACGACAATGTTTTTAGAGATGCCCTTATGCGAAAATTCTGTTTTTCTTTACTGCTGCTACTCTTTATTAATCCTTATGTCGGATTAAGTCAGGACGCGAAGTTAAAGAAAGTGTTAATTGTTGTTGAAGGAACTTCCGACCTCAAAAATTTTGCAATTGGCGATGGAAGACAATTAGCAACTCTTCTCGGACATTTCAACACAGAAACAACCATTGAAGGCGTTACTCAATATTTTTCGCATCAAATAGAAAATTTTGATTACACATTTTATATCGGTTTTCATTCAACGAATAAACCTCCGGCAAAATTTTCAGGCGATGTGTTGACCACTTCCAAACCTGTCATCTGGATCAATACCGGCTTCAAAGAATTCTCGAAAGATTTTCCTGTCAAAAAGATTTTCGGATTTTCTGTTTCACAATTTGATTCGCTCAGCAATTTTGATGTAGTAAAATCCGGCAATAAACAATTCACCAAGAACGAACCGAACATCAATAGTATCGACATCGCTAAAAAAAATGCCGTTACTGTTCTTGCAACCGCCTCTTCAAAAAAGAAAAGAATTGAAATCCCGTACATCGTTCGATCAAAGAACCTGATGTATATTGCGGATTCTCCTTTTGCCTCTGCTAGTGAAACCGATCGCTATTTATTATTTGCCGACTTGTTGCATGATATTTTAAATGAACAACACGAAGAATCCCATTCCGCACTCGTTCGTATTGAAGATGTTAGTCCGTTAGAAAATCCGGAGCAATTACGAAACATTGCCGACTTGTTAGCAAGCAAAGAAATTCCTTTTCTTGTTTCGGTCATTCCGTTTTATGTCGATCCGGGCGAAGGCATTCGCGTTAGTTTATCTGATAAACCGGAATTTGTGGACGCGCTGAAATATATGGTGAAGAACGGCGCCACATTAGCGATGCATGGTGTAACACATCAATACAAAGGAGTGACCGCTTCCGATTTTGAGTTTTGGGATGAAAGCACTAATTCTCCGATCAAAGGAGAAACCGAAGAAGCGATTGCACGAAAATTGGAATTGGGAATTCAGGAGTTTATGAAAAATGGATTGTATCCGCTTATTTGGGAAACTCCGCACTATACTGCTTCGTTCAAACTCTACAAAACCGTTGCAAAATATTTCAGCTCTACGATGGAGCAACGACTTTCAATCGAAGATTTCGATTACAGTCAATATTTTCCATACATCATCAACAAAGATCTTTTCGGGCAAAAAATTTATCCTGAAAATTTAGGATACATTCCTTTGAACCCGGATAAAAATGCAAGCATGGTGTATGTTCAAAATATTCTGAACAATGCAAAAGCAAATCTCAATGTCCGCGATGGTTTCGCATCGTTCTTCTTTCATCCGTTTTTGAATTTAGATCTTCTCGGTGCGCTTGTTGATGGTATTCAACAACTCGGTTATACATATATCGATATCGCTGATGAATCTCATTGGGTTAAAACAAGAGACAGGGTAATTTTATCTGGCAGCCAATCCTACACGATAAATTTAGAAGAACAATATTTATCGGAAGCGTACTATGATGAGACAGGAGAAATTATTCGGAAAACAATTTCTGATAATCGTCTGAAAGGTTCAATAAAGAAAACAATTCAGTTGGAACCGGGAGAATTTTATAAAGCTGAACCGGTTGAATTCCGTGAGAAGCCCGTTACAACATTGCAAAGTGTTGTGCATACTGCCGAACGTGTCTATGAAAATATTTTTCCCTCTGATGATCAATGGAGTGAAGCCAGAGTAGCCATTTTATGGAATCATCATTCCCGTGGCGCAGCGTTTCACGATCAGGCATCGCTTGCCGCCGTTTTTCAAAGTGTCAACATTCCTGTTGATACAATTTTTGTCGGACAACCAATCACTCTCTCGCACTACAATGTTCTTATCGCGCCTTTTGCATTCATAGATTCATTGAGTCAGGAAGAGTTTACCAACATTACAAAATTTGTTTCGAATGGCGGAAACATTATCACCGACACAAAAAATGAACTCGCACAAGAGTTAGGCATTGCATTTACAAACTCACGACTGCGAGTCAATACCATTCGCGATAAATATTTTCCCGAAGAACATATCACGTGGCGCTACACGGAATTAGTCAATAAATTTGAACCAGACCAATTAGATGAAGTTTTTTGTTACGATGAAATCACCGAAGCGCCGATGGTGATCGGAAAAAAATTCGGCAACGGAAAAGTGATCTATATTAATTCTCGATTCGATCCGTACTCTCAACAAGGATACAGTCTCTATCCGTATTTGCTTGAGTACGTCAGAAAATATTTCAACGTCCGTCCTATTGTCCGTCGGGAAAATCTTGAGGTGTATTTTGATCCCGGTTTTCGTCATACCTACAGCATTGAACAACTCGTAAAACAATGGGTGCATCAAGGTATTCGCATTATTCACGCCGCAGGATGGCACGAGTATCCAAAATATACATACGATTACGAGCGATTGATTCGTCTCGCACATGCAAATGGCATTTTAGTATATGCATGGCTCGAACCTCCGCAGGTGAGTCAGAGATTTTGGCTTGAACATCCCGAATGGCGGGAAAAAAATTATAAGAATGAAGATATTCGTCCATCGTGGCGGTATCCCGTTTCACTCACTGATGATCGTTGTGTAGATGCAATGATTAAAAAATACACGGCGTTCCTCAATCAATTTGATTGGGATGGAGTAAATATTGCGGAAGTATATTTTGAAGCAGGAAGAGGTTTTGAAGATGCAAAATTTTTTACTCCGATGCATCCTTCGGCACAGCGAGAAATTAAATCAAAATACAATATTGATCTTACCAAGATTTTTGATCCACAGTCGCAATTTTTTTGGAGAACGCATCCCGATGTAAAGAATACAATTGTTGCATATCGTGTTGCACAACTGCGCGATGTGTATAAAAAAATTCTGACCGCGCTTCTCCCGATTGCAGAGTCAAAAAAAGGTTTCCAAACTATTGTTACTGCAATGGATGGTGTGGGATCTCCGGAACTGCGCGAATATATCGGCGCCGATATACATTCGGTTCTTCAACTCCAAAAAGAATTTGGATTTATACTTCAGATTGAAGATCCTGAAAATAAATGGTCAACATCACCAGTACGATATATTGACATTGGAAAACAGTATCAGCAATTGGTGGATGATCCAAAAAAATTAATGCTCGATCTCAATATTCTTTCGTTTAGAAAAAAAGAAACTATCACTCCGTTTCCAACACTCATTCAAACCGGTACTGAAAGTTTTCAATTAATTCAATCTGCCTCTCTCGGCGCTGATCGCTTTACGTTGTATTCGGAATCCAGTATCAATCCTCAGGATATGAATTTTCTTGCAAACGCATCCGCCTCCGGCGTTCGGTACAAAAATAAAAATTCGAGTTACGAATTTTCTTCTCCTTATCATTTTGTAGTACGAATGCCGAAAGAAATAACACAAGTAACTATTGACGGCGTTGTTCTCTCTCCGTTCCGCACCAATATGTTTCTTATTCCGGCTGGCACTCACCACATGCTCATTTCCAATGAAGGAACAGGATCGTTTTCAACTTCTCAATTGAATACAAAAATTCTTTCCATCACGGGAATATTGCACAGCATCACGTACGGGATGAGACAAGTTGCATTTGTGTATGAATCGGAAACGCGCACATTGGTTACTCTTTCTGCTGCACCTTCTTCAGTTACTGTGGACGGTGTTCCCTATCAATTTACAGTGATGAAGGGAAACGATTGCTACACCATTTTCCTTCCAACCGGCAAGCACTCGGTGGAGTTAGTTGCGGGAGATCAATTTTCGTTCGGTGTGAATGTTACAAGTTTGTGGTCAACCACTGCGATAGCAATGTTCGGCTCGTTAGCGATTGCATTATTACTGATTATGTATTTTCTCTTAAAAATTATTAAACGGAAATATAACTACTCACTCAAAAAAATTTAAGCCACAGATTCACAGATTTTTAATAACTACTCAACGTGTTTTTTGTCCCGAAGGGATGCCCTCGGCATAATTTTAGTATTTCCAAAGAAAATAAAGAAATCCCCCTAACCCCCTTTGTAAAGGGGGAAACAGGCTGTAAGTCCGCCGTCTTTTTGGCAGAGAGATTTTTTGAATTAACAATAACGCTGAGTAGTTACCTCTGATAAATTACTTCCTGAAATCCATTACACAGTGTTGAGTGAACTTTCATTGCACAACCAATAATTTTTTTTGTTAATTCTTCGTATAGCATAATCAGGAAATCATTTAATTTTTTGAATCACGGTTCAGACGTTTTATTTGTCTGTTGTTAATCAGCGACTTCATTTGAGTGATTGCTATTTTATTCAGTTGTTGCAAACGTTCACTTTGTTGCAAACCCTGATGAATTAAAACAGCGTTGATACTTTCCATATTTGATAACACTACCAACTGCTCTATGCTTGCAGCATCACGGATATTACCTTCTGCATCCGGGTTTGCATCACGCCATTGTTTCGCTGTCATTCCAAACAATGCCATGTTCAACATATCGGCTTCATTGGCATAGACAAAATTGATTTGTTGTTTGGTGAGTTCTTTCGGAATCAGATTCTCTTTGATGGCATCTGTATGAATATGGTAGTTCACTTTGGCTAAGGTGCGTTGCAGGTTCCATTCTAATTTCAAATTACTGCTTTCTTCTTTCTTGAGTCGTTGAAACTCTGTAATCAAATACAATTTGAATTCCGGACTAATCCAAGATGCAAATTCAAAAGCAATATCACGGTGGGCAAATGTTCCTCCATACCTTCCTTCTTTTGAAACAATGCCGATTGCATTGGTTGCTTCAATCCATCTTTTGGGTGTTAATGAAAAGCTATTAGTTCCTGCCTGAGTTTTAAATCCATCGAATTCGATGGATTTAAAATTGGGATTATTTAATTGCTCCCACAGCCCAATGAACTCAATGGTGCTGCGGTTTCGCATCCAGTTTTGCAAAATGTAATCACTTCTTTCAGCATCACGGAAACGGGCAATTCCAGTGAGGGAAATATAATCTTCACTATTATTCTGAAAGATGGTGATTTCTGTTCCTTTTACTGTTATCGTTTTATTTTTTGTCATGTCTGTATTTTTAATTGTGACGAATCTGCCGTAGTTATAATTTATTTTTTCTCAAAGGGATCGAATTCGAAAGGTTTAAAATCTATCCTAAAATTTCATTAAGCAGTTTTTGTTTTAAATTTTTCAAAGTTAGTTTTTGAGTTTGCGGTCGTTAAAGCGGTTTCAGACAATTGGAAGTTGAACGCTATACACCTACCAACAGTCTATCTCCCAACACTGTCGGCAACCCCGCATCAATAATTTTTTGGCGAGCTGTTTCCACATCGTACTCTAATCGAATATTCTGATACTCACACCGCTCCGTATCGAACACACCGAAACTTAATTTCCAATCGCCATCGCGCGGCTGACCGATACTTCCGACATTCACAATAAATTTTTTTTCACGCTGAACGCGCTGTGTTATTCCGTCATCACAAAATATTCCTGCGCGATGCGAATGTCCGATAAAGCAAATCTGTGTTTCAAAAAATGGAAAGTAATGTTCGGCATCTTCCTGATCGAGAATATATTTAAATTGAAATGGTTGATCGGGCGTGCTGTGAACGAATGTGCAGCCGTTTTCAATTATACGCGGCGGCAAGTCTTTTAAAAAATTCAGCGATTGAAAAGAAATATTATTTTTCGTCCACTCTAATGCTGATTTTGCTTTTGCGCTGAACGTATGTTGCAATACAACATCGAACACTGCTTTGTCATGATTACCAACAACACATGGAATAGTATTCTTCTGCAACAACTCCACACACTCATTCGGATTTGCACCGTACCCCACAACATCGCCAAGGCAATACATCGATTGAACATCACTTTGAGAAATGAATTCAAGCGCGGTCGTCAGCGCTTCGAGATTTGCATGTATGTCTGAGATGATTGCAATTTTCATTGAGATAAATGTAGCAATAGTCTGCGAAAGAGCAAAATATTTTTCTTTTATCAACAAAAATTTTTACGCAGAAAATGCGCGGCACGATGCAGGCTATGCATTCCTTGATAATATTGAGGCATATTTATTCACACACTGAAGTATGTTTGCTGGCACATGATTTGTTTCTTCTCAGTGACAACATTAATTTCATTTTCGTTTTATCAAAAAACACAACGCGCTTCTTCGGCAGTATGCGCTGGGAAATTTTAAGGAGTTGACTAAACAAGTAACCATTGATCCGGCAATGATTCGGTACCTCATTTGTGTCAAATCCAAGTTCCCGTCGCAATACCACAGTATAAGTACTTTTGACATCAAAACAATTTTAGGAGTAGACAATGCAAACAAAAAGTCTTCCATATGTATTTGTTTTCCTTTTCTTTGGCGTTTTCCTACAAAGGTCTGTTGCACAACCTAAGTTTCAGTATCTTTCTCCATTACCTAATTCCTCACTGGTTTCCTCGAACACAAATATTATTATCCGCCACGGAGAGATACTTGACAGAGCCTCCGTCGAAATGTCATCTGCCATTGAAGTCAATGGCGATAAGAGCTCGAATCACTCTGGTCGAATCAAATTGACGTCGGACGAGAAGACAATCGTTTTTGTGCCCGATGTTCCTTTCTCGCTAGGGGAAAAAGTTTCGGTCACATTGACGCCTTCAGTAAAGACGCTATCGGGAATTCCGGTAGGTCCACTTAGTTTTTCCTTCACGATTTCGAATTCCACACATATTCGTGATACAAGATCGGTTGATAAGTTGATGTCAGAAATGGAAGGGATACCGTCTGCCGGCCAACGAGTTTCCAACATTATGAATTCATCGAGCGAGATTCGCATGCAGCAAAGTCAGTTCTTGCCTCCGGATTTTCCAGCCATTGCGGTGTTGAATTCAATCGCCCCTTCGCCAGGTTTCATTTTCACGAGCAATTTCACGTGGGTTTCGGGAGTTTCGAATACTCCTTATTTGTTGATTCTCAACAACAAAGGTGAACCAACGTTTTACCGCAAGATGCCGGCTTGGTGTTTAGATTTCAAAATGCAGCCGATGGGCATTCTTACGTACTATGATGGTTCGTTAGGGTATTTTGTCGCGATGGACAGCACGTACAATGTCGTTGATACTTTCAGGATAGGGAACGGCTATTCAACGGATGTTCACGAACTCAGAGTGCTTCCAAACCGACATGCGTTGTTAATGAGTTATGATTATGAGGCAGTACAAATGGACACCGTTGTTGCGGGCGGGAATCCCGCCGCTGTCGTTATTGGGCTTATTATACAGGAAATTGACGAGAACAAGGATGTTGTTTTCCAATGGCGCAGTTGGGACCATTTCAAAATTACGGATGCGACGCACGAAAATCTTATAGCTTCATATATTGATTACGTTCACGGCAACGCAATCGAGATTGACTACGATGGGAATTTACTCATCTCAAGCCGTCATATGGATGAAATTACCAAGATTAACCGGCAGACCGGGGAAATTATGTGGAGGTTGGGGGGTAAGAACAACCAGTTTACATTTGTCAATGATCCCATCGGATTCTTCTACCAACACGCAATCCGCCGGCTTCCTAACGGCAATATAACACTCTTCGATAATGGAAATTTTCACGATCCTCGATTTTCACGAGCGGTGGAATACCGGCTTGATGAAAACAATAAAACTGCCACGTTGGTCTGGCAGTACAGAAATAGTCCCGATAATTATGGTTTTGCGATGGGCTATCAACAACGGTTATCCAACAACAATAATATAATTGGTTGGGGGACCGGAAATCCAAGCGTTACCGAGGTCACCACTGATGGTTCGAAAGTGTTTGAACTTGCATTACCGTCGAATGTTTTCTCCTATCGGGCTTACCGTTTTCCTTGGAGGGATGGAATTCTGCGAGTTGATGCTGATACACTCAGGTTCGGCAATGTTGCGGTATCTGACTCACTGATTACAAAACTCACGGTCCGGAATCTCACGCAGCAAAGTCGCACGATCACTGGAGTAATAACAAGGGACGCACGCTATGAAGTTCTCACACCGCTTCCAATCAATATTGCACCGGCTGATACTGCTACGATCTCGGTGATGTTCAAACCCGACTCGTGGGGGACATTTGCGGATGTTCTTGATATCCGTTCCGAGAGTTCTTCGGAAGGAATCATAGAACAAGTTGCTCTGATGGGGGAATCCACACCACCTACAATTTCAACGAGCGTAGTGGAACTCGACTTTGGAATCGTTGATATGGATTCAAGTCTGTCGAGGAATCTGAGAATTACGAACTCTGGCGGTAATCCGCTCTTGATTGACAGCATCTACTCGCGAAACGGATTCTTTACCGTATCGCAGTCACGTATCGTCGTGAAGGATTCAGTTACAGTCACAGTTACTTTTCATCCTGTATCATCGGGATCATTTACCGACGTTCTTTATCTGAAGAACAATTCTGCAACACCGTTGGTCCGGGTCGTGCTCTTTGGATCTTCTCCTTCTCCAGCTAATATATCTATTAGCCATGTGGAAATCGACTTTGGAGTTGTTGCCATTGATTCAATTGTAACCAGAATTGTTAAAATTGCTAACACAGGGGCAAGTCCATTGGTCATCGACTCGATCTATACGGGAACAGGGCGATTTAGAGTCAACAAGTCTTCCGGAAACGTCCTATCAGACACACTCAACATAAATGTTTCATTTCATCCCGATACATTTGCTGTGTATTCTGATTCGCTCTATTTGCGGAACAATTCAAAGGCTGGTCTCGTCAAGATTCCACTGAGAGGTGAATCGCCGCTGCCAGTATTGACGATCGCACCATTAACCTACCGAAAAGATACTGTGGCAATAGGTGACTCGACAATCCAAAAGTTTTTCATCAAGAACAGTTCAATCAATGATTTGACTCTCCAGGGTATGAGCACCAAGACATCAATCTTTTATGCTCTCGGATTCACTTCCGGTACAGTAAAGAGTCAAGATAGTACTTCATTCTCCATGATATTTAAACCTACATCATTTTCCGAATATGCCGATACCTTAGTGGTTAATTCTATTGGTGGAATAAATAAGTATCCGTTAACCGGTTTCTCACCTTACCCGCAGATGACAATATCAACAACTGCTTTTGATTACGGTAGTGTCTTTAAAGACTCGACAGCCAAGAAAGCAATTGTTGTAAAAAATAGTTCCATCAATAAGCTTAGAATTGACTCACTAAAAACACGAATAAAGCAATTCATTACCGATACATTGAACTCGCCGATATTTGTCTCTGAAATTGACTCTGTAGTATTTTTAGTGTCGTTCAATCCCGATACTATTCGCAGTTACGATGACACCTTGCTTATATACACAAATCAGCAAAATGGGCTTGTGGCTATACCATTAACGGGTAAAGGAAATCCTGTAACCTCGGTTGCATTTAATGACGATCTCTTGCCAAAGCAATATGAACTTAATCAGAATTATCCCAATCCATTCAATCCATCAACAACGTTGCGGTATGCACTTCCGGCAAATAGTAATGTGCGTCTCACAATTTTTAACACGCTCGGTCAACGAGTAGTGGAACTTGTTAATCAGCAGCAAAATGCAGGTTGGCATAGAGTGCAATGGGATGCAAATATTTCTTCCGGTATGTATTTTTATCGGATTGAAGCAACAGACGTGAATAATCCAAACAACAGATTTGTGGAGACGAAGAAGATGTTACTTTTGAGATAAGGGTGAAGAAGTATTGAGTAGTCAGTAATCAGCAAAGCCGGCTTCGTGTCGGCTTTTGCTTTTTTGTATGGCAGTTTGGATTGCAGGATGGATGAAACCTAAACTACATAAATGAAACTCCCCGCCGCAAGCAGCGGGGTATCTTCGTCATGTTCGCCGCGGCGAACATCCACAAATATAGATTCCCGCCAAAAACATGTCCCGAAGGGATCCCTTTGGGACGGGAATGACG
>CAYHZL010000116.1:0-11579 GCA_964361075.1 uncultured Chitinophagaceae bacterium | reverse complement strand
CTTGCTATACTCTTGAATTTAAAAAATCGGTATTGTCGCATATTTTCATAAAGGAAATTTATTTTATTAGCATCGTAAAAAACCCCCCCCCCCGTTAAATATTTCTTTTTCTTTTATCTTCTCGTGTTCATTTTTTCATTTCCGCTGTCGGCTCAAATTGTTCGTCAAAATTCTGTAAACGGCGGCGGAGTTACTATTCGCGATACAATTATTGTCCATCCTACCGTACTGACACCCAAACTTATATTAATGGGATGGTTTGTATTGCCGTATCTTGATGGTCAACTATTTCAAAACGGCAGTGATCCGCTTTCTGTAGATACTGTGCAATACGGACAAAGCATTGCACTAAAAGTAGAGCTACGGTATGGCACCCACCGAGAAGTATGGGGGAGTGCAATAACTGGTGGAGGCGGCAATGCATCACCAGCTGATCGAAACTCTTTGAGTAAGAAAGAAATGGTCACTTCAACTTCTACCGGTGGAATATTTGTAACCGTATTAACCAGCGGTGAAGACACGAAATCAGTTCCACTACGATACCGAACACCGTTGGATGCGCTTCGAGGAGTATTTGTCCGTGCAACTGGTGATACAATAAAACCTGTGGACGACTTTTTGCAAATAGAAGTGTCCAACGGAGAAGTGTTTTACTATGCTGCTAACGGATTGCCGCCGGAAGAAGCAACGGCAAATGTTCAGATTAATATTTGTTATCCTGGTGGGATTGAAGGATGTGGTGATAAAATAGCAACTGTGGTGGTAAAGGGCGGATACGTGCTTGACCATTTTAAAGTGAAAATTGACCCCGACACAATTGAACACTCCGAGTCCGCAGCAATCACGGTGATTGCTCAAGATGCCAATAATAATGAGGTAACGATTGACGGAAATACGTCGCTTGTACTTACCGTTGATAAGTCAGACTATGGAAGCGTTGATCCCGCTTTCGGAATAACGTATAGCATTGCGAGGTCTGGTGGAGTGAAATATATCGCAAGTGGGGCAAATCCGATTGGGCTTGACCCACAGAAAGTAAAAATAACTGTGACTGGAAATGGGAAGAACGGAAACGGAAGCGTGGTGGTGAAAGCTTCCATTCACAAATATTGCCAAAACGAGGTGGGGTGGAAGGGTGAATCTTACGACACGTATAAAAAACTCAACAGCAAAGGTGAAATCATTCAGCCAGAACAACAAACGACCATTGGTGGCAAAGGATGTGCTTTAACTTGTATGGCAATGATCCTCAAAACTTTAGGTTACGATTATGATCCGCTAACACTAAATAATAAAATGATGACAGATGATCCCGTACGGTTTACAAAAAATAAGAAGGGGAATTGGTCTGGTGGCGTTGATTGGCTGGCATTAAATAAGTACGCATCTGATAAAATAAAAAAGGAACCGGTTCCTTTGGGAGATCAATCTAATTGGGACAATAAAACCCCCTTGAATTTAGCAACACTAAACTCACATTTATCAAACAATAGTTTTATTATCGCCTTGGTTGGAAATCCGAAGAAAAATAAACCAGAAGAAGTAACCAATCATTGGATCATAATATCTGAAAATAAAAATGAAATATATCAAATTGTAGACCCAATTTGTTCTGGTCGGACTTCACTTGAATCGTATCAAAACAAAATTTATAGAGCAATTATTTATGAAAGGAAATAAAATGAGACAGTTATCAAAAAGAATCATTACTGTGGGGATTGCTCTCTTTGTTGTTTGTATCGAGATATTTTCTCAAGCAGAATATTTTGTTATTTATGCTGATGGAAATGTTAGAATGTTGATTATTGATGGCGCAGGGAGAAAATTAGGATATGATCCAAACACAAAGACTTATTTCGAACAAATACCCCGATCATCCATCGGAGCCGCAGGAATTGATATTGTAACTGATGAAGGAGGAGAATCTGACGAATCACAATCAAATCCTGTTGAAGCAATGATATTTGATGTAGTAGAAGGGAGATACCAAATTATAGTTTCAGGTAAATCATTATCCTTTTTTTCACTTCAGTTTAGGACTGAGTATAATAATAAAGGAAAAACTTTTGAAACAGGCGGAATTATAGATTCGGCACAAACAGTTTCATTCAACTTTACATTTACAACAACTTCGGGTCTTGTTTTTGAGGTTGAAAGAGTTATTTCTTCTTCCACCCTTCGTCAAGACCTTGCCGCAAGCTTCAAACTCAACCTTCTCGGCGACAAAGAGTTCTACAAAGACTTGAGCAAACGATTGGAGAAATTTGAAAGAGAACTTGCCGACAAAGACTCCTCCAAAGCCAGGCACGAATTAGAAAAGTTCGGGAAGAAACTCGAGGAAGTGCGAAAAGAGACGATTAAAAATGAAGAAAAGAAGGAGAAAGAGGAAAAGAAATTCATTACAGCCGATGCCTATCAGATTCTGCAAGAGGACGTGAACACTCTCCTTAAGCAGCTTCCCGCGAAGAAAAAAGGGGAAAAGGACGAGGAGGATGATTGAAATGAAACTAATCTATCATATACAGACAATGTTATTATGCGCTTGTGTCTTTACCTTTGCTCAACCCGTGCACCAGTTGCCGTTTGCCTCAACGAACAACACAATTGAGCTTGCCATTCATAACTCTTCTACTGTTACTGCTTCTCGGGTGAAGGTGGAAGCGACGAATGTTCCTGTGTGGATTCGGTTCACATCTACCGAGCAAACAATCACACAACTCAAAGGGAAAGAGAATGCGACGACTGCTTTTTCTTTCTCCGTTGATAAGACTGCACCGATCAATAAACCTCAAACCCTTACCTTCAAAATAATAAGTTCAACGGGTGAGGTATGGACAAAGCAACTCTCCATTGCCGTCGCTCCGCCGGAAAAGTTTGAACTGTATCAAAATTATCCGAATCCGTTTAATCCGACGACAACAATTTCATACCAACTTCCATCAGACTCAAAAGTAAAAATGATAATCTACAATACATTGGGACAAGAAATTGCAACCTTGTTTGATGGTATTCGTTCGGCAGGGTATTATCAAGAAGTGTGGAATGCCCGCAGTGTTGCAAGTGGAATGTATATTTATCAGATTGCAACAGAAACGTCTGCTGGGAAAAAAGAAATTGCAAGAAAAACGATGTTGTTAATAAAGTGATAATGAATAATTATGAAAACCAAATCCATCAAACAGAAAATCTCATTCAACGCATCGGCGCATGATGTGTATGAAACGCTGATGGATTCTAAAAAGCACGCAATGTTCACCGGTGGAGTTGCGAAGATTAGTAGAAAAGTTGGATGGATTTCAGAAAAAGAATGTGAAGTTATTTAGTTTCAGTTGAAAAAGTCATTGCGAGGATCCGCCGCAGGCGGAGACGTGGCAATCTTGTAAAAGGTATAAGATTGCTTCTCCGCCTTCGGCGGATCGCAATGACTGTTTGTCATTTTTGAGATGGCTTCTAGAAAAAAAATAACAGTGAAAAAACAAACGCCAAGCATAATGCTTGGCGTTTCTGTTTTATACTATCTATTCCTATCTTGAAAAATTTATTTCGTCAACAACATGCGTCCGGTTTTGTTTACACCGTTATGGCTGATGGTGTAGAGATACATTCCGCTCGGCATGTTGGCAGCATTCCAACTTACATTATGTTCACCGGCACTCATTGTGTTATCAACAAGTGTTGAAACAAGCTGACCGAGTGTGTTGTAAATTTTCAGAGAAACAAATCCTTCACTTGGAGTTGTAAACGAAATAGTAGTGGATGGATTAAATGGGTTTGGATAGTTTTGTTGAATATCAAATTTTAACGGAACATTATTCATTAATACATCCTCGTCACCTTTTTTCGGCAAAGAGAACGCAACATATTCGCTCTGTTTCACCCAGAATGAATATCCGCGAGCAGGTGCCCATACATTAACGCGTCCGTCTGCTTGCACCACAGTTGTTTCTGATGTATTGAAAATATTCACCAACGTTAGCCCTGCCCAGTTTGTCCATCCTGATGGAGCGTTATCAACCCACAAACTTTTTTGTGTTGTTTCGTTATTGTTCAACACAAGAATGCCGCCGGACTTTGTTCCGTTGCCGCCACGTCGTCCAACGTACACATTCCATGTATCGCCAGATGGATATGGGTTGCCGACTTCGCTCAATGAAACAGAAGTTCCTCCGAGATAAGTTTTGCGTGCGAAGATAAGTTTGTTGATAGTTGTTTTTAAACTTGATGGTGGAGTAACGGTGATGCTCGAATTGTTGTTATCAACTTGCGTTACGCCGTAGTAGTGAGGATAAAAAATGCACGGGCGTCCTTCGGAAAACAAGAGATACGCGTACGCCATATCCCAACTTCTCGAAATCCATTTGTCGCTTTCTTTTCCTGTATCATGATTATCTGCAAATGTTACGACAGCAGTTCCGGGAAGTGCATTGCTGGTATTATCGCGTACCATACCGGAATGGTTCAGCCACGCCATATTGTAATTAGCTGCATTGGCATTTGCCATACTTGTTAAATCATTTTTTAATGGAAAATCAAATACATCAACATCTGCACGGTACCCATTGTAGGTGTAATTGTTGTAGCAGTTGTTCACCCAATTTTTCAAGCGATATTTATAGCTTGTGAAATATTCGCCGACAATGTATGGCTGCACGCCGCCTGTTTTTCGCGGAAGATTGTCAACCCATTTGGCTGTCATATCTTCTTGAAATCCGCGGACGAAATCTAAACGATAGCCATCAAATCCGATTGTGTTCGAAAGCCACTGTCCCCACGAGATGAGTTTATTTTGTGCAGTAGTGCTATAGGTATTGAGATCGTTACCGAACCATTTTGTGTTTGGTACGAGTTCATCTTCGAAGCCGCCGCCGCCGAGCCAATCAGCATTATCAACAGGATGAAAATCTGTGTACGTCCATGTTATATTTGCTTCACCTGTTCCGGTATGATTTGCATAGCTGAGACCGGTTGATGTGCGTGCTTGTAAAGTTGTGCTTGCGAGATTAGTTCCGTTGTACCAAATTGCAAATGGATAGTAACCGTTTCCTTGATCTGCCCATTGCCATTCCCATTGCCCTTGTGCGTTTGTTCCTTCTTTGCGAGCAGTAAGGCGAATCTCAATTGTTGCTGTTGCAGTGAGAGTAACTTTAAATTCATCTATTGCATTTGCATCTTCAATATGACCGCGAATTGTTTTTCCTGTGCCGGGGAAAACATTGTATTGTCCGCTTCCATTGTTTGGTTCACTTTCCCAATACACTGTAGGATCTTGTGCCGCGCTTGTCCAGTTCGCATATAAATCGTATCCGCGTTGAGTAGAATTTGCTGCCCAATCTAAATTGTATCCTTTGATCTGAATGTAGTAATCGCCGGCAGTAGCATTTGGAATTCTCCAGTGTACTTCGTTTGTTGGATAAGAAGCATATTGAGTATTATTTCGGTATGCTTTATCAAACACGTATTGCTTCACAGCCGGATTGCTCTCGTCTTGATTTTCATCAGCATAAATATGATTGAGAATAATATCGGCGTACACTTCCATTTTCGCTCCGTTCGAGGTGCTGTGTGCTGCGGAAAGCAAGTTCAATAATTCAGCTTTTGAACCGAAGCGAGTTTCTGTGCTTCCTTTTTGATTGTATGCACCCAAATCGTAATGATCGAACAAGCCGTAACCCATATCAATAATTCCCCAGTTGCCTTTGCTTGGTGGCGGAGTCCAAATGCCGGTAATGCCCGCAGACTTGAGGTAGGGAATTTTCACTCGGAGCGAATCATACCAGAAACCATTTTTATGTCCACTTGCCGTGTCAACAGGAACATTCCAATAAAAAGCCTGCATCATTACGTCATTTTGTGCCTTTAGGGTGCTGCCTATCAGCAGTAAAGAAAAGAACAGCATGGCATAATGTAAACTCCATTTTTTGTATTTCTGAACCATATAAACCTCTGTAAATAGTTATGAATTTAGTTATTTAAGGAAAGCGCTTTCAAACTTTATCAAGGCAACTATTATTCAAGTAATACACGATACATTTTTTGGGTGAGCGCATAGAAGCGCTTCCAAAAAAGTAAAGAATATTTTTTCTAAAGTCAATAATTTTGTAACTACACACCCAAAAAAATTTAAACCACATTCGCCGCGGCGAATCACAGATTTTTTTTGACAGAAATTATTTTGATTTAGTAAAACATTAACCACAGATGACACAGAAAAAACACGGATTCACACAGAGGAGTTAAATAATTTAATCCGTGATTCGCCGCGGCGAATGTTCCCGTGTCATCTGTGGTTAATGTTCAATGTTTTTATAGGAAATCATTTGAAACCTGTATTGCGCTGAGTAGTTACGATATTTCTTTTGAAAATTATTTTTTAAGAGACGACAATCTATTTTTAAAAAGTGTTTTGAAAAAAAACAAAATTGGATATATTGAATACAACGAATTCATTGAATTTATTCACTTAAGAAAATACAGACATGAACGAAACGAAAAAGTTTTTGCTTTCCGAAAAAGAAATACCTGAGCAGTGGTACAATATTACTGCCGACATGCCGAACAAACCGCTGCCGCCGCTTCATCCCGGAACATTGCAGCCGATTGGTCCTGAAGCACTCGCGCCGCTCTTTCCTATGGAATTAATTAAACAAGAAGTATCACCGGAGCGATGGATTCCCATTCCAGAAGAAGTGCGCGACTTGTATAAAATCTGGCGACCGACGCCACTCTTCCGTGCACGCAACTTGGAAAAATTGCTCGACACGCCGGCAAAAATATTTTATAAATATGAAGGAACATCTCCGGCTGGTTCGCACAAACCGAACACGGCGTTTCCGCAAGCATACTACAACAAACAAGAAGGTGTCAAACGCATCACCACAGAAACCGGTGCCGGACAATGGGGAAGCGCATTAAGTTTAGCGTGCAAGTTATTCGGTATCGATCTTGAAGTGTATATGGTAAAAGTCAGTTACGATTCCAAACCGTACAGAAAATTGATGATGAATGTGTGGGGCGCGAATGTATTTTCTTCGCCGAGCACAAGAACAGAATCGGGAAGAAAAATTCTTGCGCAGGATCCGAATTCGCCGGGAAGTTTGGGTATTGCAATTTCGGAAGCAGTGGAACGTGCAGCAATGGATCCGGATACGAAGTATGCACTTGGTAGTGTGTTGAACCATGTGCTGCTTCATCAAACAGTAATTGGTTTGGAAGCAGTGAAGCAAATGGAACTTGCAGGCACGATGCCGGATATTGTTATCGCGCCGTTCGGCGGTGGTTCAAACTTTGCGGGAATTTCATTTCCATTTTTGCGATTGAATTTAACGGAAGGAAAAAAAATCCGTTGCATCGCCAGCGAGCCAACCGCATGTCCGAAATTGACGAAGGGAGAATTCCGGTACGACTTCGGCGACACCGTTGGATTAACACCGCTGCTTCCGATGTACACACTCGGACATAATTTTGTTCCTGCAGCAATTCATGCGGGCGGGTTGCGCTATCACGGTGCTGGTGTTATTGTCAGTCAGTTATTGAAAGATAAACTGATTGAAGCGCAATCAATAAATCAGTTGGAATGTTTTGCCGCCGGTATTCAATTCTCTCAGACCGAAGGAATTATTCCCGCGCCGGAAGCAAACCACGGCATTGCGACTGCAATTAAAGAAGCATTGAAAGCAAAAGAAGAAGGCGTTTCGAAAACGATTCTGTTCAACTTATGCGGTCACGGCAATTTTGATATGAGTGCGTACGACGCGTACTTGAACGGACAGTTGACAGAACTTTCCATGACTGACGAAGAAATTAAAACGAGTTTGGGTAATTTGCACACACCGACAATTTAATTTCTGAAAAAGAAAAACCAACACAACCCCACCCTTTAATTTCCTCCCCTTATAGGGGAGGGTGAGGGACAATGCAGTCAGTTTAAGAACGATTCGGTAGGACAGACATTCTTGTCTGTCAATAATTATTTAAAAATGACAGGCAGGAATGCCTGTCCTACTTTAATTATTTAAAAATGACAGGCAGGAATGCCTGTCCTACTTTATTTTTTAGAAATTTTTTCCTTAAGTTGACAGCATTGGGGTGAGGGAGGGGTTTTTGCTCTATCAGTTCAGATATTTCTAATCGCCATTCATTACTCATCATTGCTCGTTCATCTTTTGCCGCTTTATGGCATGGCGCCAAATGCGCTCACATCCTTCATCCTTGCTCTTTAAAAAACTGCTTGACTCTGAAACAAAATAACTTTAACCTCATGCCAAGCGGGAGACCATTTTTTTTCTCTTCTTGATTCTCCCATAACAACCAAAGAAAAAAATAAAAAGAAATAAACGCAGTGCGTATAGCATTCTCATTTGGGTGGGTATACTCAATGATGCGGTTGGCAAATAGTTAGTTGCAATTACTTATGGAGTCATTACGAAATATTACACATTGAGGAGATGATGGAATGAAATATTTGCGATCATTTTTTGCTCCATGCGTTCTTGTGGTAGTTGTTGTGAATGTAATGAGCGCGCAATGGGAATTGCGTTATCCGGATATCCCGGCTGATCAGATTAACGACATCCTTTTTTTGAACGATTCGATCGGGTTTGTTGTCAACAGTGCAGGGAGTATCTTAATGACAGCGGACGGAGGCAATACCTGGAAGATCAAAGCACATTATCAAAGGAATACTTTTTCGAAAATAAAATTCCTCGACAGGCAGAACGGTTTTGCAATTTCCCCATATTCTCATATAGGAGACGACGTTAGTTTTGTTTTCACAACTGATGGAGGCCTGCATTGGGGTCAAGGAAACATTTATATGGGTGATGCATTGGCATTTCTCCCGTTGTCAACTTCGGTTCTTTTAAAATCATATTCGAATGCCGGTATCGGTAAGCTGGATAATTTCTTCGGGCTTTGGACCGTTACATACAAAATGCCTTATTTCTTTGGTGGTGATGTAGGCGTTTCTTTTGGCAGCATTCTACAGTTCCAGCGATTACCCCGAGGAAGAATATTGGCGCTCGGTTCCAGTGATGCAGCAAAACGTGCCGGTATCATTTCCGATTCTGTTTCTTTTATCCTGAAAAGCGATGACGCAGGAAGCACATGGGATACATTGTGGTGCGGACTTCCATATAAAGCTCAAACATTTTCGTTCTTCAACGATTCAGTCGGATGGTTAGGCACTGAATTGGACAGAATCTATAAAACGACAGACGGCGGTGTTTCTTGGAGACTTCAGTATTCCGATTCTTCGCAGAAATATCCGATCAAATCTCTTTCTTCACCGGACGGAATAAATATTTTTGCTGTTAACGGCAGCGGCAGAGTGCTTTCTTCAACCGACGGCGGACAGCACTGGCAGTTTATTCAGGTTGATCAATACTCTAACTATTCCTTTACAATAAGATTTCTGAATTCCACGAAGGGCTTTCTTGCGGGTCCCGATTTTTGGGTTACGACGAACGGAGGAAGCACATGGAAGAGAGTCAGCAAATCTCTTAAAGGAAGTTTCAGTAAAATAGATTTCGTTTCTAAGAACATCGGTATGGGAGTGGGTGGCAACTCCATCTATAAAACTCTCGACGGTGGACACAGTTGGAATGTATTGTTTACATCCTCTTCGCAATCTTTTTCCGGATTGGATATGCTGGATTCGTTACATGTGTGGGTTACAGGACGCGATTCAGTATATCAATCGAGCAATGGTGGTACTTCATGGCGTGCTTTCAAATTAGGAAATAATATCCACCTGATAAGAGGAATTCAATTTCTTGATTCAAGCACAGGAATTATTTTTGAAGTCATGACAAACGATACGACGTTTAACTATGTAACCACCGATGGCGGAAATACCTGGAAGAGGTACAGCATTAATAATAACCTGTTCGTTTCATCATTTAACAAAATAAAATTTACGGACCCGAAGCATGTATGGTTTGCAAATCAATATGGAGTGTGGTTATCAAGAGACACTGCCAAAACCTGGACGTTATTTCCGGTAGACGGAGCGTTTGAGTCGTTTGATTTTGTGGATTCGTTAAGCGGCTGGATAACAATATGGGGAGGTCAGTTTAAAAAGATGGCATATACAACCAACGGCGGATTAACATGGGAATTTGTTGACAAACCTTATTCATCCCAAACGCAAGATATGCTGACGTATAGGGAAGGAAATTATTTCGGAGGCATTGTTGCGATTGCGGCAGGCTACGATGGAACTCTGACTCAATTCAGACAGGGAGGTAGTTATGTGTATGACATTCCAACTTATACCGGAAATTCTTTGCACACTTTTGCATCATATCGAAACGGCAACACTTTGCATGTGTGGGTGGCGGGCACCGGAATGACTCTTTTGCATTATACAGCGTATGTAACAGGAGTAAAAGAAAAAGTACAACAAGAGATATCCTCTTACTCGCTGTCTCAAAATTATCCCAACCCATTTAATCCGACGACAACAATTTCCTTTAGTCTTCCATCAAGATCATATGTAACACTGAAAGTATTTGATGCTTTAGGAAGGGAAGTGTCGGTTGTGCTTTCCGAAGAGCTGCATGCTGGTAATTACTCTCGGCAATGGAATGCGGCAGGTTTGTCAAGCGGAATGTATTTCTATCGTTTACAATCCGGCTCATTCATCGAGACGAAGAAACTTATTTTACTTAAATGATGTGGTGGCTTGTTCGTTCATCTCGTTACCAACGTCCACGTTGGTAACGTAACGCATGTGGCAGGAAGGAAGTCATCCGGAAAAAATTTTTAGTGAAAAATTTTTACTATGTTATTTGCGATTGTTAAGAAAAAATCTCACATTAGTACCACTTGTGAGAGTAATGAACTATAACACCTTTAATCAAAGCACATAATAATATCATGATTACTTCGGAACAAAGTACATCAATCCTTATTGTCGAAGATGATAAGAATATCGCGAAGTTGATCGAAAAAAAAATGCAACAACTTCATTACTCAGTAGATATCGCATACGACGGTGAACGTGCCTCAAAGAAAGCGATGGAAAAAAAGTATGATCTTATTATTCTAGACATCTATTTACCCAAAAAAAGTGGGTTGGAAGTATTAAAGGAACTACGTTTAAACGCACGTGCAACTCCGGTTCTCATTCTCTCCGCAAAGGCCGAAATAAAAGACAGAGTGCAAGGACTTCAAATGGGCGCTGATGATTATTTAATAAAACCATTTGATGTAAAAGAACTGCTTGCACGTGTTGATGCTTTGCTTCGCCGTACTAAAAGAAGCAATATTCTTTCTATAGCAGATTTAACAGTCGATATAGTGCATCGCACCGTTCGTCGTGGCGAAACAGAAATTGAACTCACACAAAAAGAATACGCATTACTGGAATATCTTTTGCGCAATAAAAACAATGTGGTTTCACGTCGCACGCTTACAGAGGAAGTGTGGAAACTTGCTTTTGATCCCGGGACCAATGTTGTTGACGTGTATATCAACTATTTACGAAAATCAATAGACAAGGACTACTCACCAAAGCTAATAAAAACAGTGTACGGTGAAGGATTTATGATTTCCGATGAAGAAGAAAAAAAATAATTTTC
>CAYHZL010000115.1:0-11613 GCA_964361075.1 uncultured Chitinophagaceae bacterium | reverse complement strand
TTCAAGGGGGAATCCTTGCTTTAAATCCCCCTTGAAAAGGGGGTGTCCCGATTTGTTTTTTAATCGGGACGGGGGATTCGTTTTTTGGAAATACTAAAATTATGCCGAAGGCATCCCTTCGGGACAAAAAAGACGCTGAGCAGCGCGTTTAGTGCGCCTGCGGCGAATTTTTTTCAAAAAGAGTAACTCACGATGTGAGTTACTTAGGAGTTACGTTTTTTTTTCTATTCATCTTCTTATGATACATTCTTGTTTGTTGCAAATGATGTTGGTACATTGGTGCGTCAATATACCAGGAAAATAAAATGAATCAGCGATTACTCCATAAAACAATTGAAAGTTTTGACAGCAAACAATTCAACTCAAGCGAAGAATTACTCTCTCATGTTCTTCATCAGATAGTCATCCACGATCGGATTGAAATCAAAGGCGGACGTGTTTGGAAACTTGACGCGGCAAAATTCGCGTATGAGATTATCGCACAAAACGGTGCAATAGAAAAAATTAAACCGCGATTTACCATAAAGGTTGACGGGTACCGTATGTTTAAGTTACTTCCCCGTCATCGCACAATCGTTGCCAAAGAAACTAATCCATATCTTCGAAGCAAAGGTATTGGTAAATACTCGGCAACAGGCGTTGGTGAAATCGTTTCCGTCAGAGGTATCGATCTCTACAAATATATACTCTCATTCAATACTGATCTCGACCACGAACAAGTTGCACCAAAACTGAACATCATCAGCATTGCCGTTACATCTATGTTGAAGAACAGAAGTATCGAGCGAACATCCGTACAATTACAAAAAGATCTGGACAAGGCACGAGAAATACAGCGCAGTATTTTGCCGGCACACGAACTACAATTTCAAAATTATGAAATGTTCGGCATCTCTCTCGCCGACAGAATTGTTGGCGGCGATTTCTTCGATTATATCGTTAGCGATGAAAAAGATCGTGTCGGCATTGTCATCGGAGATGCGGCAAGCAAAGGAATCTCTGCGGCTGTGCAGGCGCTGTATGTTTCCGGTGCATTACGCATGGGAGCGAGCTATCAAACAAAAATCAGCAACCTCATTCACAATATTAATAAACTCGTTCACCATACTTTTTCTGATGACCGATTCCTTACGTTGTTCTATGCTGAATTAATTGATGACAAGCACGGGTTGTGTGTGTACGTAAATGCCGGACACAGCAGTCCAATCGTTTATCGCGCAAAGACAAACACAACGGATCTTTTAGAAGCAACCGGTAATATCATCGGTCCATTTCCAAATCAAATGTATCGCAGCGAAGGCATCATGCTATCAAAGGGAGACATTATGCTGCTTTATACCGACGGCGTTTCCGAAGCAATGGATGCAGCCGGTAATCAGTACACTGAAAAACGTCTTGCTACTTTATTGACTGAACTAAAACAAGAAAAGGCTCAGAATATTGCTCGCCTTATTGTTGAAGATGTGCAAAAATATAGTGCGAAGGGTAAATACTCCGACGATAAAACTATTGTGGTTGTTAAACGCGTAAAATAATTTCCACTGATTTTTTTGTAAAGTCATCGCTCCTCGCAATGACTTTAGATAACAGAAAAGACTTGCGTTGTCATTTTACGCGAACAAACTCTACTCTTCTGTTTTTTGCTTTACCTTCTTTAGTAGCATTTGTTGCCATTGGTTTTTCAGAACCATACCCTTCCGATGTCAATCGTTGAGATTCGATACCCAATTCAATAAAATAATTTTTAACAGATTGCGCGCGTGCTTTTGAAAGTTCTTTATTCTTCTTTGCACTTCCGGTATTATCAGTATGCCCATTAATTTGTATTTCTAACGCCGGATTTTCTTTCAAAGCATTTGCAAGACTGTTCAATAATTCTTTTGCTTCGGAAGTTAAATTTGCGTTACCAACAACAAATGTTATCCCTTCCATCACGATTGCTTTTCCAACCTTCTCATTCAGCGATTCCATTTTTTGAAGTGCAACATTATTTTTTATTGTATCAGGTTTCGCTACAATGCTGACAGGTTCTCTCTTTGCTGAAACAGGTTTTGCCGCCTGACGAATAACAATTGTTGCCGCATTGGAACTTTGATTTGAAATCTCATCAAATTCATTTTTCTTCTGAATGTAGATTGTATTTTTCATCAAAGCATTAGTAACAGAATCTGCAGGTATGCTCGCTCGGAAACTGATTTGGTTCACACCACTTTTTAAAAGTGATGCTACCGTGAGCGAGATAACCTTGGAATACGATACGTCAACATTATCCTTTATATTTTTTGAAGATAATGGACTTGATTGAGTTTTTATTGATATGTTATTGCTGCCCACCGGAATATTATTCACCGCAAACGATCTTTCATTAACAACAAAATCGTTTGGCAATGTATCAATAAAAGTTATACTCTTCGCTTTTGAAGATAAAGTAAGATACACTCGTGTATTACACACAACTTCGTCACCTGTAATAACGCTCATTGAATCTGCGTATGATGCAGGATATACGGGAAGTAGTTTTGTAATAGATGTTTTTGAAATTGACAATGATGTATCATAAACAGCAAAAGGATTGCTTGTTGAACTCTGTTCCGTATGAATTTCAAGCTGAACACTTTTTGCTTGTGGTTGTAATATTGTTTCATCAAAGATTTGATTGATTAACAAATGTACAGAGCTGTTGTTCAATCTTCGATTGAGAAATTCGTACACCCTATTCGAGCGTTCTGTTACAAGACGTTTTGTCGCATCGAAGTTTGCTTGCACTGCGTCAGGATACGTAACAATAACAAAAGTTTTATTCGATTGTTTTTTCATCATCGAAGTTAATTCATCTAATTTGAAAGGAGTGTTTGGTAAAAATGTCGATTTATTTTCGATGAACAATTTTTCTTCAATCTTGATATTGTTATCGTTCGGCAGAACATTTTGTAAAATATTTTCTGTCAGCAATGTATCGCTGCGCAATATTGTGCTATCAATCGTCATAGCTTCAAAACGCGACTGCGATAACATTTTTTCTGATGCAGAAGGAATGCGCGTAACGCGTGCTTTGTATTTCAATTCCCCGTTAAATGTTGAAATAGAGCGGCCTAATTTCCATACTAATTCATTGTTCGTAACAGCAGGAGCAACAACTCTTCCGTTATACATTGCAGATCCTTCAAGATATGAAAAGCCGGAAGGTAATTTATCGAATGCAGTAATGAGTTGAAGCCACATATTTCCTGAATAAGAAAATCGAGTCGTAAATTCTACAATATTTTCTTTGGCATCTTTGTACACATTTTTCGGATATGCTTCACGCTTCACGGTGAGCCGAACCATTTTAGATACAGTTTGTTTAATAGTGTCGGCAACTAATCGCTTCAAATAGAAATTTGCTTTTGCAATACCGCCTTCAGTCAGTCGAACAAATCGAGAGACAGGATCTTTGGCAAATTCTATATTGCCGCCAATAAGTTCACTCCCTTTGGGCAATGTGTTTTCTATAATACGCAACACATGTTGCCCCGGTTTTACATCGGGGATGGAAAATTTTCCATCATCGCCTGTTGTAATTCTCGTTCCATCTTCCATCCAAATTTCAACATTCTTTACACCAATCTCACCTTCACTTTGAAATGCATTACGGTCGTCATCGTAAAATACTTTTCCGATGATAAGACCTTTTTCTGTAAAGACACCGGGCTTCACTGTTACAGTCCATGATGATGGAACTGCGCTAATCAATTGTCCAGAAATTATTCCACCGGCATACGCAGTATTTATTCCATCACTTTCAAGCGCATCAGCGCCCAACACAACTTGATACGTCAGCGTCGCACTTTTTGACGATTGCAATGTGTCAGAAATATCCCACGTCAGCAAGCCGTTACTTAAATCAACCGTTGTTAGAATAGGTTTACCATTATATCTGCTTGAGTTTTTAAAATATTTAAATGAATGCGGCAATCGGTCGTTCACCGTAATTTTACTGATATCAAATGTTGGGCTAGAATTACTTACGACAACTTGATATGTAACCACATCGCCGATTTCAGCAACTTTTTTATTACCGGATTTTACAACTTTAAGAAACGATGCAAGCATTGGGTTATCCAAGACATGTATTGTTTTTCCTTTAAACTGAATTGAAAGTCCTGTGAGTAAACTAACAATATGTGCATTGGAAATTATTTTTGATCCTGATTTTAATGTGGGATCCAAACGGTAATATAAAATTATCGTGTCGCCTCTTGCAGGAGCAATGTTCTTCACTTTCCATGAAATGACTGTTACGCTGTCATTAATTTTTTCTCTCACCACAGAATCTTTTTGCGCAAGTGTCATCGTACTCATTCTAAGATTGTACACAGTATCAACGATAATGACATTTCGCAGCGAGTCAGTTCCGTCGTTCCTAAACCATACTCTTGTTTGCACACTATCACCGGCAAACACTGTATCTATACCACTCGGAATAAAATTACCAAACAACATGCTTGCCGAAGAACGAATAATCGTACTTGCCGAAGCATTACGATACGTTAATTGTTTGGTGTGTAACCATGATGTATTTGTAATTTTTGTGCTGTCGGGAATATTGCGCTGTACAATAGTACTTACAAACACAGAATCATCAGCGCTGAGTTGTAATGTATCTTTCTTCCATGTAATAGTATGCGTTATGCTATCGTACACAACATTATTGAAATTTCCTTTTGTGGCAGAAAGATATGATACAAATTTTGGAATCGTATCTTGAAGCACAGCACTGGTATGAAATATATTGCCCGGATTTACAATGCGAATGGGAAACGTAAGAGTGTCTCCGGCAGAGATAGAAGATGCAGCTCTCATCGAAATTAACAATGTTGTATCAGGCTTAATATGAATATTAAAATTCAGTGTAAATGTACCGGCAACAGTATCATGTGTTACAACAGATCCTGCAAAATTTGGATATGCAACACTATCAACATAAATTTTATAAATAGCAGGTGCTAAATTTTCAAACTTAAATCTTCCTGCAAAATCTGTTTTTTGTTCTTGCACTCTAAAATAATTTGGTAGAGAAATTTGTTTTCCTCTTTTTACGCTGCCGGTAGTATTACCAGGTCGGGAAACAGAGTCAAGGTAGATAGTTATACCTGGTATTGGTATCGGTTGAGAAAGTCCTGCATATTGAATACGACCGGCAATAATATTGTTGATCGGAATTGGCGGCTTAGGAAATGTTACAGGATTCACATCCGAATGGGTTACAAGTGTATCACCATTTTTATCAATAATTGTAATAAAGACAGTATATCGTGTTACTTCTTTATTGAGTGGAACAAAAAACTTTCCATCTTCTTTTGTAGTATCCGCCCCGACATATTTGCTTCCCTGATCTTCAACTCGAACCATTGCACCTTTATACGTACCGCCTGTTTCAGCATCACGCACAATACCGGTAACAGCTCCGGGATACATGAACACATCAGCCGATGCATTTGCAAATCCTGATTCAACAACACCGGCGGTCGCAGTAAGAGTTGTTTTACGAACATCATTCTGAACATTCACTGATCGGATATATGCTTCTGCCTTTCCACCAAACATAAAAGCAGTTATTGTATCCTTTGAATTAAAAAAAGTTCCGAGAGGTGATGCAAGAAATGCAACAGGCACACCATCAGGCAATGGAATGCGTGCTGAATCCAACACTGAAACAGAAATTAACGAACTGTCCCTATTTAAAAATCCAAAAATATATGTTGGCGTTGCAGTTATTGTGATAAATTTTGGCGCTATCGGAACAATCGGTGTAGATGGTATTTCAGCAAAGCTTTTTCTGATTACGTTCGAAGCTTCAACCGAGCCGCCGTTACGAAGTGATTGATGACCCAAATTAGGCAGCGTTATCACTGTGAGATCAATACTCTTTTGTGAAAAAGATGGCAGCGATCCGAGATTCCAAGTGATAATTTTTTTATCAACACTCACACTTTCCGGTTGAATACTTGAACCTACATACGAACCCTGTGCAGAAATTGTATCGCGCACAATAGTATTGTTCGTTGGTACATTGCCGGTATTTTTAATCACAAGTTGATACACAAGCGTTCGTCCAGAGCCAACGACATTGGCTATCGTCGTCATCGCCAGATGTAATCGCGGGAAAGAACCTACATAAAAATTTTGTTCAGCATTAAGAGTGTTGCTTCCCCAAATAAAAGTTGCGGTATTCTTTAAGACCGTACCGCCTGCAAGAAGCGAATCAATAACGACAGCAAATGAAACTGAATCTGATTTCCCTTGCGGAACATTACGCACTATCCATTGCAGCGTTCCACCGGAATTGGTTCCGTTGTTTGATGCACGAACAAATTTCATTCCTGTTGAAGGAAGAATATTTTGCAGAATAATACTATCAGCAGTTGTATTGCCAATATTTTTGTAACTCAACCAGACCATCAACGTTTCTTTGCCAACCACATTCGAATCCACAAAAGAATAATGAAATTCAAAATTCGGTAAACTGGAAACTACAAATATTACTGCGTTCGATTGAATTGTATCAACAACGATTGATTTATATTTATAGACAACTTTGGATTGATTGATCACCTGCGAGCCTGCCGGAGTTTGTGCATTCGTCAGACACAATCCGCCCGCAAATAATATCAACACACTTATCAGCCTGAGGCTGATCCGCTTTTGGCGGAAAAGAGAAACACACCGATATGTACATTTGAAATTATTCATAATCATCAGCCATGCTTTTGCGCGCGACACTAAGTAGTTCTCGCTGAAATATTCTTTTGGCAGTCATTGCGAGGCGTTTTTTGCCGAAGCAATCTTCTAAATTTGAAGAAAAAGATTGCTTCGCTCATAAAAAACATTCGCTCGTCCCGAAGGTATCCCTTTGGGACAATGACTTTGTCAGTGAGAACTAAGCAGCAAATTATTTTACTCGCACGTTATATTCGACAGAACCGCTTGTTAAAGGTTGTAACGTTCCAATATTTACAGTTATTATTTTATTGTTGTCAGCATCCGTTGTTACTTTAAGAATACCTTCATTGTCTTTAAGTGAAACGGAATTTAATTTTACGCTATTTGCAACATAAGTTGTTTGTGGTGGTGTTTTATTGATCACGGCAAAATCTGTTACACTCGCATGTCCATTGTTAGAAAAGGATATTGAATACGTGAGTTCATTTCCCGGCGTTTGACTTGGCACCGGTGACATCGAAACGATAACAACAGGATAATTAATTTTTGTCTGCACCAACACGGATTGACTTTTTGCGTTATTACCTGCTGATGTTGCGGTCACAATTAACGAATCAATTGCCTGATCTTTTTTTATCAATGGCACAGTTGCGTAAGTAAATATTGCAACACTATCACCGACAGCAATTGAATCGGTATTGATACCTGCAACACCGTTTGTATTAGTGAGTACAGGATCTGTTACATCAAGCAGTCCATTATTATTTTTATCAAAATAAAATAGGTGCGGAATATTTCTTGAAGAAATAAATTGTAATTCTATCACATCTTTAAAAGAGCCGGAGTTACGAATCTTGAATTTGTACATCAGAGAATCTGTTGCTTCTTTTGTAAGCGAAGTCCACTTCGGCTCAATTTCAAAACCATAAGAAAGCACTCCGGCAACAGTTATTTGTACACTGTTTGTTTTTATCGAATAATTATTTACGCCTGTTGTGTAATTTATACCAAACTGATTTGCTATCATTGTCCCGGGCAAATTATTTACATTCACTTGAGCAACAATAGTAACTGCTACGCTGCCGCCAGAGAGAATCGTTCCAATATTCCATGTTGCCGGATTTGCAGCTCCATTAAAAATACCTTGAGTTGTTGTTCCTGAGACAAACGTTAATGTTCCGGGAATTACATCAGAAATAGTAACTCCGGTTGCCGATACATTTCCGGTATTTGTAAAGGTAAGAGTGTACGTAACATTTTGTCCTGCATTTGGATTCGGGTTGTTCACTGTCAATCCTGATGCCGCTCCACTCAGATTTGAAGTTTGCACAGTGGTACTATATTTTCCGGAACTTATTTTCGACACATCAAATGTAGATGTAACAAGTACAGTAGTTGTATCCTTTTGTCCGTTCAGTGCATCACTGCGTGGAATTTTTATTCGTACAATTATTTTATAGTGAGCATCAGCCGCAAGCGAAGTTGTTTGCGATATTTCGCCTGCACTCGCTTCACTTGGTTGTAACACACCATCGCCATTTGCATCAGCAAATAATTGCGTTACCCATCCTTTCGATGAAGCCGCAGTGAGAAGACCACTATCAGTTCCATTTCCGGAATTTGTAACCACAACAGCATACTCTATTGATGTGCTATCGCTATTCGAGATTGAAGAATTCGATGCCGGTGTAATGTTGAATGAACCTTTTTGCGCAACAGTAATTGAAATGTATTGTGAATACACTGTATCAATGTTTGCGCCGGAAGCGGTTGTGTATGTTACACGAGATCTACTTCGAATAACAGTTCCAGCGGGTGTTCCTGCAGCAAACAACTCTGAAAGAACACCGCTGAATACGATCATAAGCAAATATTTATTCCATCTTCTTTTCATATACTCTTTAATTTTATTTTAAAACAAATAAAACCATTTAGTCGTCCCATAAAAAATGCGAGTGATGCCATGAGTGTAATACAATGATTCAGAAATAATTCAAATTTTCACGTTCTTGATAAACAAACTCATGGCATCACTTTGTAAATAAGATTTTTTAAGATTCAACTATTTATGTAGTCTAAAAAAATATTTTTTATCTGATTGCTGCTCGAAAACGAATTACTCCTGCAGAAGAACTCGCATTCAAAAGTCCTAACGTAAATGTTATTACTTTTCTTCCTTCAGCAGTAGTAACAGTTACGCCATCACTGTCAGCAGCATCGGATTTACCATCGCCATTAATTGTTACGGAATTAAGAGTATAAGTCATACTATCCGGTTCCGTTTCTGTAAATGTAACACTATATGCTTTTCCGTGTCCTACATTTTGGTACGTAATAGTAAAGAGCATTTCTTCTCCCGGGGGTATGGTGCCGGCAGGAGTTACACCTCTCACTAAAGTAATTACCGGCGTATTGAAAGTTGTTGTTGCAATCGCACCTTGAGATTTTGCTGCATCTGCTGCAGAAGTTACAGTGAAAGTTGTTACATCCTGATCTTGATCAGCAACTGTAACCGGAGCTACAGCCAGAGCAAGAACTCGTACTGTATCGGTAGTTGCAACTGTGCTAACATCTACACTGCTCGGAGTTACATTTGTATTTGTCAAAAGAAGGTCGTCGGTATTGTACACACCATACGGGCTGCTGTCTCTGAAAAATTTCCATACCAATGATGTTGTTGAACTGTAAGAAAGTTCAAGAACGTCTTCCGTGTTTCCTGAATTTTTCACACGCATACCATACAACACTGTATCTTCACGTTCCGCGGCTACCGATAATGCAGTCGGAGTTATTTGCACACCACGCACAACACCAATTGCAGCAGATGGATTGTTGCTTCCCCAAGTAAAAGTATTTCCGCCAACTGTGTACGTTGCAGTGATTGTATTACTTAAGACTGTGCCAAAAGATAATGCAGGATTTATTTTAAGACGAATAGAGACGCTCACACTTCCACCTGCCAGCACTGTGCCGACTGTCCATGTTGCGGGAATACTTGCTGCACTGAAAGTACCTTGGCTTGTCGTCGCAGAGACATAAGTAAATTGCGAAGTATTAATTACATCAGTAAGCGACACATTAGTTGCAGAAATACTTCCGGTGTTTGTAAAAGTTAATGAGTACGTAACAGTATCTCCCGGCATTGGATTAGTCGGAAGAACAGACAATCCGCTTCCAATTGTATTAAGGTTTGCCGTATTCACCGTTGTAATACCTTTTGCAGTATTATGTTTTGTGTTATCAAAAATAGAAGTTGCCGTAACAACTGTTGTATCTTGTTGTCCGTTCAAAGTAGCATCGTGAGGGACAAAAACTCTTACGAACATCTTATATGTTGCATCGGCAGCAATAGTTGAAGTCTGAGTAATTACTCCAGCGGTAATTTCTCCTGGATCTAAAACACCATCGCCATTAGTATCGAAGTACAATGATCGAGTCCATCCTTTCGAAGATGTACTTGAAAGAGTAAACTGATCTGTGCCGTTGCCAGAATTTGTAATGGTAAGAGGATAGGAAACATACACACTATCCGCGGTGGTAGTCGCTGCATTTGTAGATGGTGTTATATTAATAGCTGCTACTTGTGCAACCGTAATACTTACGATGTTTGATAATAAAGTGTCGCTGCGCAATCCGGAAGAAGACGTGTAGACAACTTTAGATCTCGATTGGATAACAGTACCAGCCGGTGTTCCAACTGCGTACGCAACATCATTGAGCAGGAAGAAACTTAACAAGAGCATCAGCCCTGTCAATATTTTATTTATGTGTTTCATTGGTATCACCTTTTTGTGTAACGTTAATGAGTAACTATTTTTTAATTCTTCTTATTGAATGACAACCTTAAAAGTTACAATTTTTTCTTCGCCAACATTTAAACTTTTTGATAATTTCCATTTAATAGTTTTTACTGCACCAACTTGTGGCGCCGCAGAAGAACTGCGTTCAAAAGTAATTTGTGTATCATCGCCAACAGCGCTGCCATCTAAATATCGTGCACCTGCCGAGACCGGATTAGTAATAACGATATCACTTACGCTTCCATTGCCAATATTAGTGCAAATAATTTGGTACGTAATTGTATCAGAAGGTTCAGCGGTTGCTTTATTTGATATGTTGACGATAGCAATATTATTTTCAGTTTTTTGATCTATGGATTGTAACGTTGCAAGCGCTTCTTCTTTAGTGTTTGCACAATCAACCGATAAGAACAGCAGCAATGTTTCATTCGTTGTTTTTAATATTTTAGTAACTAAGGAAATATTTTTTTTCTCTACTACTAATTTTTCCGCCTTAGGGTAAATGGTCGTTACAATTGGTTGTGTAGATTTTTTACCGAAAATAATAAATCCAGTGGCTTTTGTTTCTGCATTTCCATCAAACGGCAGAATGATGTGAGCTGAAGAAATTATTGAAGGAGTATTTTTCAATACTATTCTTATTAATAATTTTGCAGGCGTTTCCTTTGTTGAAGTATTTGCTGTCGCCAATGAACTTACGATCAAAGAATATTTGCCTTGTGAAGAAGTTATTTCATATACATTTTCTGATTTATTTCCAGAACCTGCCATCATCGATGAAATTAATTTTATTCCTTTGCCGGATGATTTTCCTAAAAAATCATTCACGGTAATAGCCTTCATTACTTTGCCGCTTGCATCAAGCAATTCAATAAACGGCGCAGTTCCATCAACACCTTGAAAATTTATTCCAAACACATCGCCATTTTTTGTTTTTGCTTGAATCAATGGCAGCAGAGTTGCATGAGCACTTGTTGGTAGAGCAAAAAACTCAACAAGATGCTGCGGAAACGATATTGCAATGCTCGCTTGTTTTTGTTGTGCAATTGTAATTGATAGACTTGCAACAATTGCGATGATGACAAATATTATTTTTTTCATTGGAGCTCCT